>VMSS01000183.1 GCA_013791995.1 Desulfurivibrio sp.
CCGAAAGGGCAGGCCCAGCCGCAAATCATTCTCCCGAACATGGCACCCAGGACCCCCATACCCCCAATGACGGACAGGCCGAAAAAATACTGGCTGTTTGCCAGGGAGATCCTGATGGATCCCAAGATGTTTTGCAGTGAGCCGATGGGGCAATAGGTGGTCGAGGCCGGACAGGAATAACAGTTTAATCCCGGCGCACACAGCACCTTTAACGGCCCCTGGTAAATTGAGCGGGTAAAGGGAAAGGCCCAGTTTGCGTTCGTCAGAAGGCCGAAGATTACCTGCACCCACTTCCTGACCAGTTCCATTGTTTCCTCCGGTTGCGTGCGTCAGTTAGGATCCCGGATTACGGCCGTATCGCCCGGACATACCCCTGGCTTCCGGCAAAGTACTGACGCTCCGGATCGCATTGATCGGAGATCTCCCAGGCGCCGACCATCCCTTCGCCGTCCTTCTTGCCGGACCAGTATTTCCCTTCTCGATCAAGAACACATTTCCCGTTCATATGGAGGTCGAAGAGATAATTGAGATCGTATAATTCATAGACCGTGGGCAGTCGCCAATCGGTGTAGCCGCCCAGGTTCAAATTTTTCACATAGAGCTCGGCCTCTTCGAATGTTTTGATTTTTTTGCTTTTCTCGTTCTGCCACATCAGGCCGGAGACGGTGTCTTGACAGATGCCATTGCCAAGGTCCTGAAAACGCGCTGTTTTTGAATTCATGATGCTGCAGCCCTGGGAAAAGAAAACAAGGACAAGAAGCAAGGCGACGATACTCAGTTTCGATTTCATGGTCGTTTCTCCTGTTGTTTTTGGTGCTTTATACAGCCTGAGGCAAAACACTTTCTTGACCTGCAGACACGTTTGCGAGTAAACACGCTTCAATTTTTTTTCCCAGCATGCGCGCTTCTTGAATTTTCTCCGGTTGCCTGGCAAGATCCGGGGTGTTTTCCGGGGTGATTTTTTGGCCCGGCCCCAACAGAATCGATACCGCTCCGACGGAACAGCTTTCCCCCTGGCCGCAGGTGAAGCAGGACGCCGCTCCTTGCGCCGTAACCGTACCGACATGCTTGATCTGATAGTAGGGGAGCATGGCTTCCATCACCTGTGCGGGAATCTCCGGCGTAATCCCGCCGATGCTGACAATTGCCGCATATTTCCCGGCCAGGGCGGAGCCTGACCGGTGGCGAAACTGGCACAATCTCTCCAGAAAACAATGGGTCAGACTGTTCAGGGTTGAAAAATAATTGGGCGCACCAAAGACATAGGCATCGGCGGAGAGAAGTTTCTCCCGTAGCCAGGCCATGTCGTCAGGTATCTTGCAAAGATTGTCCGGCACACAGGCAAGGCAGGCGCTGCATGGAGCGATTTTTTTTCCGGCCAACGAAATGAATTCCGTTTCGCAGCTCGTCGCGCCCAGCACCTCTTTAACAAGGCGTTCCGTGGTTTTTCCCCTGCGGGGACTTCCTGAGATTCCAAGAATTTTCATAGCAACCTCCCGACATGTGTACCGATCGATTGGTACATTTTTATAACAAAAAAAGATCAGGCGCCGAGAAGGCTCTTCACGGCCGCCAAAAAATCGCGCAAATCCTTTTCGCGCTTGCTGACCCGCGACATCATGAGGGCTCCCTCCACCGTTGCCACAACGGTTTTAGCCAACAGTCTCGGCGGAATCGGTGAGTTGAGGCGCCCGGATTTCTGCGCGGCCAGAAGCAGATCTTCAAGCCTTTTTGTCCACAAATCAAAAACTTCCTGGATAACCGCAGCGAACTCCGGGTTGCTGTCGGTCATTTCCAGGGCGGTATTTCCGAACAGGCAACCGCCGACAAAATTGTTTTTTTTCTGAATATTAAAAATCGCCTGACAGGAATTAACAACCTTGGCGACCGGGTCAGGGCCAGAAAGGGCTTTGTCCAGAAAAAGAAAAAATTCGACCTTGGCATCTTCTAAAACAGCCAGACCCAGTTCTTCCTTGCTTGCGAAGTAGTAATAGAGATTTCCTTTTTTCACCCCGGTCGCCGAGACTATTTCACTGACAGAGGTATTGTGAAATCCCTGCGCCACAAGAATCTTGCGCGACGTTTTAAGGATGTGCTCTCTGGTTTGTTCGCCTTTAATCGTAGCCGGCATCAAATCCTCCCAAGCTGTTAAAACTGACCGCTTGGTACAAAAAGTACCCTGTGTCTCTGTGGTTGTCAATTAAAAAAAGAGCATGGTTTTACTGGCCGGAGACACATCGGTACAGTTGTTTTTGCCGTTGAAGGTGGAACAGGGGGGCTGGCCCGAGATGGGCGTCTTAGAAAAGAAGGATGTAATTGCGTATGAATTCTGGGCATTCATGGAGAAATTTGCCCATGGATACTTGCCATCTGCCTGGTCACCACCGCCGTCAGCCGGGTGCGCTAACGGCGGCAGGCCACAGGCCTAAAATTATGGTCGGTGCATCCGACGTTAACTCAGGATACACACCCACATCATTAACAGGCTACCTGAACACGCGGAATAGTTTGTCCATCCCGCTTTTTTCAAGCTTTGATACAGCCTCAAGCTCCCCGGCATCAAGCCAAATCCCATCGCACTCGGAGCATTTATCCACCTTTATGGCCTTGTAATCTATCTCTAACAACTCCATGCCACATTTGGGGCATCTCATATGATGGAGTGTCTTGAGATTTTCCTTCTCTTCCTGTGCAAGCTTCTTGTGTTTTGCTTCCTCAAGCTTCTTTCTTTTTTCAAATTCCATCCTTACAACATATCCCTCTTCCAACTCACTGGGCTTTTTCGGCATAAGTACCTCCTGTTTTAAGTTTGCTTGTCACCTTCTTCAGTAATCTTATCGCCAAAATAAAGCCATTGGCGATAATTCAGGCTAGAGAGGTGGTCCCAAATCATAAGACAATTTACGGGCAGAATTGTTCCGCCTCTGTCGAAAGTTACCTTTTTAGACTATTTGGCCTCAGGACAGATAACCCTCTCCTGGGAGATCACTGGCTCTCGGCAAGGGTCAGCCTAACGGTTCCGTGTGCTCCGTGCCAGGTGTCATCGTCTGATCGGCACGCGTCACATCTCGCCAAACAGTGACAAAAACCGCGAAGAGAACAGGCCCGAGGATAAGACCAAGAATCCCAAGGGCAAACACGCCGCTGATCGCGCCGAGCACAATCGCCGGGGCAGGAATATTGCTCTTTGCGCCAATGGCAAGCGGCCGGATCGCGTTATCGGCAAAGCCCACGAAAAAAATACACCAGAGCGCCAGAAATAGCGCTGTGAGATAGGTGCCGTTGAAGGCGACAATGGCGACAAGGGGCACCCAGATAATGCTTGTGCCGACAACCGGTACGAGCGCAGCCACAGCCGTCAGCGCCCCGCAGAGAACCGGGACAGGGACTCCGGCGGCGTAATACCCGAGTCCGGCGATTATGCCCTGCACAAGACAGGTGAAGAGTGTCCCGACTGTCACCGCTGTGGTTGTGGCGCGAATCTCGTAAAAATAGTGGCGGGCTTTGTCCTGATTGGTGGCAAACCGTCCGATGGCCGCGGAGACAATCCTTGCCCCGTCGCGGTAGATGAAAAAGAGGATGAACAGCGCCACTGCCAGGGTGAAAAGGAGTTCGCCAAGGTTTTTTGCGGTATTGGTCGCCACGTCAAGGAGATATCCCGAAGCGGTGGCAGCCAGCTTTGCCCCGAAACCGGAAAAATCGATGCCGACCCGCTCTCCCAGGGCGACAATCTCGCTTGCAAAGGGAAAATGGCTGAGCGTGCCTGCCCCGGTCGTCGTTAAGGCCAGAACGAGCTGCTCGCCTTCCTTGTACCAGCCGGCAGCGTTTTGAGCGACCATGACAATCAGGGCTGCAACCGGGAGCATGAAGCAAACAGTTATGGCAAGCACCATCACTCCGGCAGAGCGATTCGGGTGACGAGGAAACTTCCTGATCAGGCGAGTGTGGTGGGGTAGGGTCGCAAGGCCGATGATAAGGGCCCAGGCCACCGGCTTGGCGAGTGGGGCCGCCAGCAGGGCAAAGAGCCAGATCGCCGCTGCCGTGGCAAGGGCTGCCATGATGCTCAGGTATACTTTCTTGTCCATTGTTGTCTCCTGTCTGAGGAAAATCGGGGGCGCTAACCTCCGCCGCATCTTGCCAACTCCGGAACCAAAAAAGCGAACCTGACGCCGGGAAGGGTCCGCCTACGCGTTTCCCCTACCAACCTTTCTCGGCGTACCCTTCGATCCGGTGGAAGTTGAGGTAGCGGTACACCTCGGCCGCCTTGGGGGTCACCCGCTCGGCAAGGATTGTGCTGTATTCTTCCACGGTGGGGATGCGCCCCAACACGGCGCAGACTGCGGCCAGTTCGGCCGAACCGAGGAATACTTTGGTGCCGGTGCCGATCCGGTTGTCGAAGTTACGGGTGGAGGTGGAGAAGACCACGGCGTTGTCCTGGGTTCTGGCCTGATTGCCCATGCAGAGGGAACACCCGGGGATCTCGGTCCGCGCCCCGGCCTTGGCCAGGATGCTGTACACCCCTTCGGATTTGAGCTGCTCCTCGTCCATCCGGGTGGGCGGCGCCACCCAGAGGCGGCCTGACACCTGGGGCCGATTGTCAAGAATCCTGGCCAAGGCCCGGAAATGGCCGATGTTGGTCATGCAGGAGCCGACAAAGACCTCATCGATTTTAGTGCCCGACACTGCGGAGAGCAGCTTCACGTCGTCCGGATCGTTGGGACAGGCCAGCACCGGCTCGGTGATCGCGTTGAGGTCGATCTCCAGCACCGCTTTGTATTCGGCATCCGCATCGGGAACAAGCAATTCAGGCGCTGCCAGCCACGCCTCCATGGCCTTGATCCGGTTGCGAATGGCCTCTGCATCCTGATAGCCCCGGTTCAGCAGATTTTTCAACAGCTCCACATTGGAGCGGAGGAATTCGGCCACCGGCTCCTTATTGAGCCGTACGGTGCAGGCGGCTGCGGAACGCTCGGCCGAGGCATCGGCCAGCTCGAAGGCCTGTTCCACCGCGAGATCGGGCAGCCCCTCGATCTCGAGCACCGTCCCGGCAAAGAGGTTCTTCTTGCCCTTCTTCTCCACGGTGAGCAGCCCCTTCTGGATCGCCACATAGGGGATGGCGTTGACCAGATCCCGCAGGGTGATGCCGGGTTGCATTTTTCCTGTAAAGCGGATCAGCACTGATTCCGGCATGACCAAAGGCATGGAGCCGGTGGCCGCGGCAAATGCCACCAGGCCGGAGCCGGCCGGAAAAGAAATGCCGACGGGAAAACGGGTATGGGAGTCTCCGCCTGTACCCACGGTATCGGGCAGGACCATGCGGTTGAGCCAGGAATGGACCACCCCGTCGCCGGGGCGCAGGCTGATGCCGCCCCGCTCACTGATAAAGGAGGGCAGGGTCTGGTGGGTCTTCACGTCCACCGGCTTGGGATAAGCGGCAGTGTGGCAGAAAGACTGCATGACCAACGGGGCGGAGAATTTCAGACAAGCCAGCTCCTTGATCTCGTCACGGGTCATGGGGCCGGTGGTATCCTGGGAGCCCACCGAGGTCATCTTGGGCTCGCAGTATGTGCCGGGCCGCACTCCGGGCAACCCGCAACCCTTGCCCACCATCTTCTGGGCCAGGGTATAGCCTTTGCCACTGTCCTTGGGCACCTCCGGCTCGCGAAATATTGTGGAGGGCGGCAAACCGAGGGCCTCGCGGGCCTTGGCTGTCAAGCCCCGGCCGATGATGAGGTTCACCCGGCCGCCGGCCTGAACCTCGTCGGGCAAGGTGGCGGGAGAAAGACTGAAACTGGTAACCACCTGCCCGTCCCGAGTGATCGCACCGGTGGCAGTATTGATGGTGATGATGTCGCCGGTCTCAAGGTTACTGACATCGCACTGGATGGGCAGCATGCCCGAATCTTCGGCGGTGTTGAAGTAGATGGGCGCGATGGTGGAACCCATGACCACTCCGCCGGTGCGCTTGGCAGGTACATAGGGAATGTCGCACCCCATATGCCAGAGCATGGAGTTGACTCCGGACTTGCGGGAGGAGCCGGTGCCCACCACATCCCCCACATAGGCGATGGGATGGCCCTTTTTTTTCAGCTCCTCGATAACCGCAAGCGAACCGGGCAACCGGTTGATCAGCATGGATTGGGCATGCAGCGGGATATCAGGGCGGCTCCACGCCTCGGAAGCCGGGGAAAGATCGTCGGTGTTGGTCTCGCCTGCCACCTTGAACACCGTGACCGTGAGTTCCTCGGGCATGGAGGGGCGGGAGGTGAACCAGGTCGCCTCTGCCCAGTTGGCCACCACCTGCTTGGCGTGGGGATTATTCTTCGCCTTGGCCACCACCTCCTGAAAGGCATCATAGACCAGAAGAGTGCCAGAAAGGGCCGCCACTGCCGCCGGGGCCAACTCAGCATCATCCAGCAGATCGATGAGAGGGCCGACATTGTAGCCGCCCAGCATGGTGCCCAACAGTTTGACTGCCGTATTTTTGTCGATAAGCGGCGAGGTAGTTTTTCCCTGGGCTATCCCGGCGAGAAATTCGGCCTTAACCCTGGAGGCTTCATCCACGCCGGGCGGGACCTGGTTGCTGATCAGATCGAGCAGAGTTGCTTCCGTTCCGCCGGGCGGGTTTTGCAGCAGCGCCACCAAGGCAGTGGTCTGGTCGGCGGAAAGGGGAAGGGGGGGCAAACCTTGGGCCGCCCGCTCAGCAACATGTTTTTGATATGCCTCAAGCATGGGAACTACCTCCTTGCACAATAAGAAACCGGGTTGGTCCGGTAATTTTTTTCAAACCAGATTCGTAACATAGAAAAAGAACGTAAGCTGCGAACCGTAACTGTTCAGCAGCGCCGCAGATGCGCGAAAGAGGCCTACGATGACACCGCTTCGCTGTTATAGCTAATCTATGTGAGCAGGCCGATGACAGCTAAGCGAGTACAACGAGACTGCGAAGCAGATGCGGTGCTGCTGGACAGTTACCAGATTCGTACCCTTGCCGGGCGCGACCTGTCAAGCAGAACCTGAGGCCGGAGTCGAGACAAAAAAAGGCGGCACCGCCGTTGGGCAGTGCCGCCTCATCGTGAACAGGAGCGAAGTAAACTCAGTGGCCGCCGGCCATGGCTTCCGTAGCCCTTTTGGGATCCGCCTCAGCCTTCTTAAGAATTTCAGCGGTCTTGGCTTGGGGCAACCAGTTGATCTTGCCGGTGGACACATCGTAAATGGCGCCCACCACTTTGACCTTACGGCTTTTCACCAGCGCACGGGTCGCCGGACTGCTCATGAAGAGATCTTCGATACCCTGCCAGACATTCTCTTCAATGCCGTAGGGGATGACTTCCTTGCCTTTGGCTCCTGGATTCTGGGCCATGGCCCGTTTTACCGCAGGGGCAATATTGTCGACCAGGGGCGGAATGTTGCGCTCGAGAGCATGGCCATGACCCAGAATCGCATCGGTGACCGCAGTGACCGCGCCGCACTGGGTATGACCGAGTACCACCAGAACCGGGGTGTTAACATGGGCCAGACCGTACTCGATGGAACCGGCCTCATCCACATCCACCACGTTTCCGGCAACCCGGATGACAAAGATATCCATGATGCCCGCATCAAAGATGCGCTCGACCGGCACCCGGGAATCCGAGCAGGTGATCACGGTGGCATAGGCATGGTCGCCCTGATTTTCCTTACCGGCCTGGATAAGACGGGCGCTGTCGCTGTGCGGGTGATTGGATGTCCCGGCAACAAAACGGACATTGCCATCCTTCAGCATGGTGATGGCGGCATCAGGGCTCGGCTTGACGGTCTTGGCGTCGCCGCACAGGGCAGGGGAGGCGGTAAGCAGCAGACAGCTTGCCACCGTGGCGATACGGATCAGTTTTTTCATCTTTTTCTCCTTACTCTTTCTTCAAATACACTCTTGTACTCATTTCGCAACGAGCTCCAATAATCCCCTTTTTTCTGACACCATGCCGGAACCTTGTCAAGATAAAAAATAAACAAAATCAATAGGATGGGCACTTTTACCCAGACAAAAAATGCGCCCGTGGTATGTCAACCAGGGCGCATTCTAAGGTTCTTGCTGTACGAAAAATTACGGTGTCATCAACCGTTCGATATCCTCGCCGGTTATGGTTTCCTTCTCAAGCAAGGCTTTGGCCATGGCCTCCATGATTGGCCGATTCTCGGTGAGCAACCGGGTCGCCGTCTCCCTGGCCTCCGTCACCAGACCGGTCACGGCCTGGTCGATGCGCACCGCGGTTTCCCCGCTGTAAGCCTGCCTTCCGCGTCCGGTTTCATCAGGGCCGCCAAAATTCATGGGGCCGATGGCATCGCTCATCCCCCACTCACAGACCATCTTCCGGGCAATGTTTGAGGCCCGTTCGATATCGTTGCCCGCCCCGGTTGTGACATCGCCGAAAACGATTTCTTCCGCCACCCGTCCCCCAAGGAGAATGCAGAGGTTGCTCATCAGCCACGACCGGGACTGCGAGTGCTTCTCGTCGGTGGGCAGTTGCATGGTCAAGCCCAAAGCCCGGCCTCGGGGAATGATAGTCACTTTGTGCACCGGATCGGTGCCGGGCAGCAGACGGGCGACCAAAGCATGCCCTGCCTCATGGTAGGCGGTTAATTCCTTGTCCTTGGCGGTGAGGATCATGCTGGTGCGCTCCGCCCCCATCATCACCTTGTCTTTGGCCTTTTCCATGAGGGCCATGGAGATTCTGCCCACCTCAAAACGGGCTGCCATCAGAGCTGCCTCATTGACCATATTGGCCAGCTCGGCCCCGGAAAAACCAGGGGTGCCTTTGGCAATGATGGACATATCCACATCGGTATCCAGCTGGACCTTTGCGGCATGGACATTGAGAATCTTCTCCCTGCCACGCACATCGGGCAGGGGCACGATGATCTGTCGGTCGAACCGCCCCGGCCGCTTGAGGGCCGGATCGAGAATATCGGGACGGTTGGTGGCTGCGATGATGATGACTCCGGCATTGGCCTCAAAACCGTCCATCTCGACCAGCAACTGGTTCAGGGTCTGCTCGCGTTCGTCGTTGCCGCCACCGGCCCCGACTCCGCGCTGTCTCCCCACCGCATCGATTTCATCGATAAAGACGATACAAGGGGCCTTTTTCTTGGCCTCCTTAAAAAGATCCCGCACCCGGCTGGCGCCGACGCCCACATACATCTCGACAAAATCCGAACCGCTGATGGAGAAAAACGGCACCTTGGCTTCTCCGGCAATGGCCCTGGCCAGAAGGGTCTTGCCCGTGCCAGGCTCGCCGGAAAGCAGTACGCCTTTGGGTATCTTGGCCCCCACCCTGGTGAAGATGGATGGGTCGCGGAGAAAATCAACGATCTCACCCAGTTCCTCGCTGGCCTCTTCAATACCAGCCACATCACTGAAGGTGACCGTGGATTCCTCGCCCTCGATGAGACGGGCCCGGCTTTTGCCGAAGGTCATCAGCCCCTTGCCGCCTCCGCCCTGGGATTGGCGCATGAAATAGAGGCCAAGCGCAACCAGAACAATCATCGGCATCCAGGAGATCAGAATACTCACCAGCCAGTGCGGCTCTTTTTTCTTTTCCACCCGAAGGGCAATCCCCTCTTTCATAAAGGGCTTCACCTGCTCCAGGCTGTCCGGCAACACAGTATTGAAACGGTAGCCCACCAAATCCTGGGCCTCTGCCACATTTTCCGTGATGGTGATCTTGCTCACCTTGCCCGAGTTGACGCTTTCCAGAAAATCGTTGTAGCTGATCTGGTTGACCGGCTCGGCCGAAGGATTGAAAATATTGATCAGCACCAACCCCACCAGGGCAATGACCAGCCAGATGGACAGATTCTTGTAAAATTGGTTCAAGACACGCCTCCTCGTTATTATTTACACGTAGTACAGAAACTGATCACGGGGTACGTCAACGCACGAAACGCATGTAACCATATTGGCAGCGTGGTTACAGGGTGCCCGGATCCGCCGGCTGAAGTGGTGACAAAGAGGCCTGTTCGCTCATACCACAGCGGACAGGCCGGTGACAGATGGGGCGAACACAGCGAGACCGGACAGGAGAAGCTGTTCCCTGTGACCGCTTACTTTGTACACGATGCAGAGCGAAAAACGCAAGCAATCAGGCGGACATTGACTGATCGCTGGGCAACCCGCCGAGCCGGTCGATCTTTTTCGGCACCAAAGCGCTGGACATGAATGCTGTGCAGAGCTTGCGCTTTTCAAAAGAACATCCGGCAATATTCCAGCAGGGCGTGTATTGCAGCAACTTCCGGATGGCTGCCAGACTGATGCCGTGCTCGTGGATCATGGTCCGCAGGCAGGAAACCCACTTCAGATTATCCAGACTGTAATAGCGCCACTTGCCATGTCGGGCAGGGACGATCAGGCCGCCGCTCTCATACATCCGCAGGGTGCGCGGAGTAACGGAGAGCATCTCGGCCGCGGCGCTGATGGTGAACACGGCCTGGTCATGGGCCAGCAAAGGGGTGGGGTAAAAACTTGTTACAGAGGTTTCAGATGTCGGGATAGGTGCGTTCATAACGTAACCCTCCTTATCAGGATATTTCCAGAGGCATTGGTCCATCAATTTTCAGGGAGAGCACTGCGATGATGGCCGGCACCGCCGCAAAAGGACCCATGAGAAGCGACATGACAAAGGAGCTGACAAACCAGAAGGTTTCGGCTAGCTTGCCAGTGGCTGCGCCAATGACAGGAGCTGCGCTTTTTTTTCCGCTGCGGAGTGTTTTCTTCATGGCCGACCTCCTTTTTTCGGATGTCATGGATGGCGCAGAATCACTTCGTGCACCGCTTTGCAATGGTATATACGCAAGGGGTATGCCAGAGGAATAAGAACGGACGGAATGTGAAAAAACACGGACGCTTTTTTCACATAAAAACAGACACCTACCAATCATTAAAAAAATTATTTATATGGTAGCATACATTAGCTCAGCACTATTTATCGACACAAAAAGGGCTAACAACGCGCCCAAAATAACGGGCGATGGATTATGTTGCGCCCAAAACACCCCCATGGGGCTTCTAGCCTGAAACATGACACCGACCAAACACTGCACACAATGCGGCACCTGTTGCCGGAAAGGCGGACCAGCCTTGAGCCGAGAGGATCTCGACCTTGTCCGCCAGGGGTATATCCGCCACGATCAGCTGGTTACCATCCGGCACGGGGAGCTGGGGTACAATCCTGGAACCGACAGGCTGGAGCCGGTTCCCGTAGAGCTCCTCAAGGTGCGGGGGAAGGGTGGTGGCTGGACCTGCCTTTTCTTTAATGAAGCACACAACGATTGCGCCATGTATGCGCACCGGCCTGCAACCTGCCGGATTTTGCAATGCTGGCAACCCGAAGCGCTTCTGGCCACCATTTACCAAAATACCCTGCGCCGCGCCGACCTGATCAACCCAAACGACCCGATTCTTGCCGAGATCGAGCGCCACGAGCAGGCCTGTCCCGGCCGGGTGTTTTCCGATCTGCTCGCCCAAAATGGCGAAACGGCGGATCTCGCCCGGCTCACTGAATTGGTGCAGGCCGATCTGGATCTCAGGGCTGAGATCGCCGAAAAGACAGGTATTTCGCCGGAGCTGGAGTTTTTTCTTTTTGGCAGGCCCTTTTTCAAGCAGCTGGCAGGATCTGGGATAGAGAGTGTTGCGGTGGGAGGGGAGATTCGCTTGGAGAGGCGGAAGAAACAAGGCTGACCAGCAAGGAACACAACAACCAGGGATGCATCTTCATACCTGTTCTTTTTCTTTGCTCGCCCAAAGAAAAAGAACGAAAAAGAAAAGGCCCCCAGCCACTTGTCCCGCCGATGGCGGGATGCCCGGAGTTTATCCCCTGCGGGGACTCCTCGAAACTGCCGGGAGTTTGCAGACTCGACGGAGTTTATACCCCCTTGCGGGGTGCCTCAAACAGTGCAAACTCCTGTTTCGGCAGCTTCTGCGGTGCTCGGCTACGTGACAATGGGATTCTCCTTCACGGACACACCAAGTCTTTACTTCACTTCCCGAACCATGATCTCCTCGGACCAGTCGTTGTGCTCAAACTGCTCATGGTCCGGCTTGGCCGGTTTTTCTTCGTTCAGCCGCTGCTTCAACCACTTGAGCACCTGATCGAATTCTCCCGCAACCTCGGCCATGGCTTTACCCCGGTGACTGACCCGGTTCTTCTCTTCCATGGTGAGTTCGGCAAAGGTCTTGCCCAGCTCCGGATAGAAAAAAATCGGATCATAGCCAAAACCATCCTCGCCGCGGGGCGCGGCAAGCAGCTCCCCTTCGCAGGTTCCCTCGTAAGTCAGGGCTGGACCACTGGGCACCGCGATGGAGATAACACAGTGGAAGGCCGCCTTGCGGTTGGTAATACCTTCCATATTTTTGAGCAGTTTGGCGGAATTTTCCGCATCGGTGGCCTTTTCTCCGGCATACCGGGCGGAATACACCCCGGGCGCGCCCTCCAGAGCCTCAACCGCCAGTCCGGAATCATCGGCAATGGCGGGAAGCCCCAGAACTTTGGCGGTAAAATACGCCTTTTTATAGGCATTGTCGTCAAAGGTCTCTCCGTCTTCAACCACCTCGGGGATAGGGCCGAAATCCGCCAGACTTTTGACCTCCACCGGGAAATCCTTGAGCAACTCCTGAAATTCCCTCAGCTTCCCCTTGTTCCGGGTGGCCAGAACCAATATATTGAACATAATTTTTCTCCTCACAAAAAGCCGTGGCTTGATACTATCGATAAGAGACACATGTAAACCCTGCTCGCCGGGAAGTCAAGACAGGGGAGAAACTTGTCTTAAGTCAAGGACTTTACGGTCACTTGGAAGTAAAAAACAAGAGGCAATCCCGCCCAACTTTTTCAATACACAAGGATGGTCGCTATGACTGCAGAAAACAAGACAACCAAAAGCTACAATATCGCCCCCGGTCCGAAAATGGGAGTTGTCACCCCGGAGTTCCTGGAAACAATCGCGGCCGTTGCCAGAAGGCATGGCATTCCCCTCCTGAAAATCACAGAGGCGCAGCGGTTTGCTCTGATCGGACATGACCCGGAGCAGGTCGCGCAAATATGGCAGGAACTGGGTCAGGAAGCGGGGCCGCAAAAGCCGGTGGGCATCCACTACATCAAAGCCTGCCCTGGCGAAAAGTGGTGCAAATATGGCCGTCAGGACTCCCTTGCCATGGGGGATAAAATGGGTACGGCGCTGCTCTCCATGCCTCTACCGGCAAAAACCAAGGTCGGCATCTCCGGCTGCCCCATGAACTGCTGTGAGAGCTTTATCCGTGACCTGGGAATTTTCGGGAAGAAAAACGGGTGGTCCTTGGTGTTCGGGGGTAACGGCGGGGGAATGCCACGAATCGGCGACATTATTGCCGAAAATCTCAGCGACGAGGAGGCGATCCGCCTGGCGGAACGGTGTCTGCAATACTACGCTGCAAACGCCAGAAAAAAAGAGCGAACCGCCCGCTTCATGGAGCGCACCGACCTGGGAACATTCAAGGAAGCGGTGCTGGGCAAATAGGGTCGCCCTAAAACCAGAGATTACAGACGGTCACTGCGGCAATGAGCCCGACGGTTTCGCCGCAGAGCGCCGCGGGCAGAGCGTGCCGGGTGCGCTGGATGCCAACCGCGCCGAAATAGACGGCCAGCACATAAAGGGTGGTTTCGCTGGAACCCTGGATCACCGAAACCATGGCGGAGAGCAGGCTGTCCGGCGACTGTTTGACAATCTCGCTCATGAAGGCGAAAGAGCCGCTGCCGGAGAGAGGCCTGAGAAGACCCATGGCCAGGGCCTCAGCCGGCATGCCCAGTGCCGTCGTTACAGGCGAGAGGACGGTAACCAGAAGATCCATGGCCCCGCTGGCCCGAAACATCCCGATGGCGACAAAAATCGCCACCATGAAGGGAATGATCCGGATAGCGGTGGTGAAACCCTCCTTGGCGCCTTCGGTGAGGGTTTCGTAGATCTTCACCCCCCGCAGATAGCCGAAGATGAGCAACCCGGAAATCAGGGCCGGAATCAACCAGCTGGACAGGCTGTTGAGGCTGGCCGCAGAAAAAGCCAGAGGCTCCGTGGCGCTCCCCAATTGATACAGTGCCCCTCCCACGAAAAGCGCAACCAGCAGCCAGACAAACCTTTGCCCTGCCACACTCGGCGGAGACAGCTCCGGTTCGGCGGAGACCTCTGCCTCGTCCTCCGGAACCTTATAGGTTTCCTGCACAGCGACCAATTCCGGTCCGCTGATTTTACGGGACAGCATTTTGGCCGCCACAATAGCCGCAATGGTGGAACAGGTGGTGGCAATGATGGAAGGGATAAAAATGGCGGCCGGGCTCGCAGAACCGGCGGCGGCCCGGATGGTGATCACCCCAAGGGGCAGCAGGGTGACACTGGAGGTGTTGATCGCCAGAAACAAACACATGGCGTTGGTGGCCGTGCCTTTTTCCGGGGCGAGCTTCTCCAATTCCTGCATGGCCTTGATTCCCATGGGTGTCGCCGCGTTGCCCAAGCCCAGGGCATTGGCCGCCATGTTCATGATCATGGCGCTCATGGCCGGATGATCGTGGGGCACATCAGGAAACAAACGAACCATCACGGGCCGCACCTTGCGGGCGATTATCTGCATGAGCCCCCCAGCCTCCGCCACCTTCATGATCCCCAGCCAAAGGGCCATGGGGCCGATCAAGCCGATCGCCAGAACGACCGCATCTTTGGCCGATTCGAACGAGGCGCTGGTAAGGGCGTCCATCCGATTGGTATAGGCGGCAGTCACCGTGGCCAGCACGACCATGGACAGCCAGATGATATTGATAACCGAAGCTTTCTGTTTCATGTTTCTCCCGTATGCTCTAAGCAGAAAACAGGGTAATCAGAACCCCGGACAAAAAGCCAGGCTTTATTTTTCATTTTTACACAGCTTCTGCTATCATAGTAAGGATAAGCAGGATTGGAAATCTACCCGTCCTTTCCATACACTCGCAGCTGCACTCTGTCGCAGGACAAAAAAGAGAGGCGCACCCATGGCAGCCATCCCTTCCCCCAAAAAAAGAAAACGGCTTTTAACCCGCACAGCAACCAGCCTTACGGCGATCTCCTTTCTGATAGCCGCCCACCCGTGCTGGGCGGCGCATGCCAACATCACCGAACTTTCCCTTGAAGAGCTGCTCTCCGTGGAAATTACCTCGGTTTCAAAAAAATCCGAGAAGGCCAGCGATGCGGCTGCCGCCGTTTTTGTAATCAACCAGGAAGACATAAAGCGCTCGGGAGCAACCTCCATTCCGGAAGTCCTGCGCATGGTTCCGGGGTTGCAGGTGGCGCGGATAGACGCCAACAAATGGGCCATCAGCAGTAGGGGGTTCAACGCCTTTTCCGCAAACAAATTGCTGGTGCTCATGGACGGACGCACCCTGTACAATCCGCTTTTTTCCGGAGTCCTCTGGGATGCCCAGGACACCATGCTTGATGACATCGAAAGAATAGAAGTCATCCGCGGACCGGGGGCCAGCCTCTGGGGCGCCAACGCGGTCAACGGCGTCATCAATATCATTAGCAAGCACTCTGCAGACACCCAGGGAGGCCTGCTCAGCGCGGGAACCGGCACCGAGGAAAAAGGGTTCGGCTCCGCCCGTTACGGTGCCAAAATCAATGATCATACCACCTTCCGGGTGTACGGGAAAAATTTCTACCGCGACGCCTTGGAATTTGCCGACACCAGCAAGGCCAATGACGACTGGCACCAATGGCGCAGCGGTTTCCGGGTGGACAGCACCCCGGACTCCCCTTATTCGTTCACCATCCAGGGAGACGGATACAACGGGTCTTCCGGCGCAACAACAAACATCCCCACAACAAGCCCGCCCTTCACAACCAACCTCGACAACCCAAGCAACATCAGGGGCGGGGATCTCCTGTCTCGATTGACCAGAAAGGGGACGGACAATTCGGAGATGTCGCTGCAGGCCTATTACGATCTGGCCCGGAGTAATGACCGGCTTTTAGGCGATGACCGCCGCACGGCTGACCTCGAATTTCAACACCGCTTTCAGGCAACAACAAAACAGGAGCTTACCTGGGGGTTGGGATCCCGGTACACCCATGATACTGTGGAAAACAGCCAGACCTTCTCCTTTGATCCGGCCAGTAGAACCGATATGTTGCTCAGCGCCTTTGTTCAGGACGAAATCACTCTGGTCGAAGACCTCCTTCGCCTCACCCTTGGCTCCAAATTCGAACACAATGATTACACCGGCTACGAGGTCCAGCCCAGCGGCCGTCTGCTGTATACCCCGCACCAGCACCATACCCTCTGGGCAGCGGTAAGCCAGGCGGTGCGAACCCCCTCGCGGGCCGATCACGATATCCGGGTAAGCAGCGCCATTCTCCCAAGTGAGTACATCAGCCTGCCTCCCGGAAATCTGGCGGAAATTGTCATCAACGGAAACGAGGAATTCAACTCCGAAAAACTCATTGCCTACGAACTCGGCTACCGGACCCAAGTCCATGAAACGCTGGCTTTTGATGTGGCAGCCTTTTTCAACGACTACAGTCGACTACGCACAATCCCTCCAAGTCTCAACTTTATAACTCCCAACAGCACCACTCCTGGCGTACTCTATCAAGTCAACTATGAAGCAGGGAATACCATGGAAGGGTACACCTATGGCTTCGAGCTGGTGGCCGACGCCAAGCCCTTGGACTGGTGGCGACTGCAACTGGCCTATACCTATCTGCGCCTCGATTTGCAGGAAACCGGCCAGGGCCTTTATGCGAGCGAAGATGCCGAAGGAGAAAGCCCCCGCAACCAGGTTTCACTTCGCTCCATGATGGATCTCTCCTCCAGCGTCACCCTGGACACCTGGCTGCGGTATGTGGACAATTTGCCGACCTATGGCATCGACAACTATGTAACCCTCGACGCCCGGATCGGCTGGCAGGTCCATCCCCAGATAGAGCTCTCTCTGGTGGGCCGGAATCTGCTTGATACCGCACAACCCGAGTTTGGGTATCTGTTCATCAACACCATCCCCTCGGAAATTGAACGCAGCGTCTATGCGCAAGCTCGTATAACCTTTTAGGCAATGCCCACATGACGACAGGTATTTCTCAGAGACAGGCAACACCGGGCCACAGGCGCATCTTCGCGCTCTTCGCGTTCCTGTGCCTTTTCTGTCTGCCTTTCGACAAGGCCTCAGGGGCGAATTATGAAGAGTATGAACTCAAGGCTGGATTTCTCTACAATTTTTTTCACTTCATCAAATGGCCGGACCGCGTTTTTGATTCAGCCAAAAGCCCGTTTGTCCTGGTAATTGTCGGCAGCAATGGAAAAGACCGCACCATAGAACATGCCCTGCAAAACAGTCTGGTCGGCGCACGGCCCCTGAAAATTATCGTCACCAACTCTGCCGAGGATCTCGACAAGGCACACATGGTTTTTTTCCTGGAATCCTACAAAGATTCCGATTTGCCGAAAGCCCTGGCCACCCTGAAAGGAAAGCCGGTGATAACCGTAGGCGAGGAAAAAAACTTCATCACCCTTGGCGGCGACATCAACTTTGTGCAAAAGGGGGCGAAAATCAAATTTCAGATCAATCCGGCCTCTACGGAAAAAGGTGATCTCAAAATCAGTTCGCGACTTCTCATGCTTGCCGTTGCCCTGGAACAATCGGCAACAGAGTACGACAGGCCTATGCGCGCCACGGTCCCGAGCATCATAACCTCATCCCTGCGCCAGGATTAGGAAATCCCACGAGAACATGGAACACTTCAACGAGCTTCCGATCAGAAAAAAACTCCTGCTGATAATCATGCTCGTTACCGGCGGGGTGCTGTTTTTCGTCAATATTGTCATGTTTTCTTACGATTATTTCACCTTCCGGCACATCCTGGCTAATAATCTGGCCGTCTTGACCAAAGCCATCGCCGAAAACGCAAAATCCGCCGTTGTTTTTTCAGATCAGGACGCCGCCACGGAAACGCTGACAGCGCTGCGCGCCGAACCCAGCATCCAATACGCCGCCATCCTCACCCCGGATCAGCGGGTCTTTGCCACCTACGGCACCAACAAGGAGATGGACACGGCTCCTTTTCAGCCGCCGATAATCCCCATCAATACCCCGATCTTTGGAAAGAATTCCGTCGATTTCCTTACGGAAATAAAACTTCAGGAGAAAACCGTCGGCCTTGTTTTTGCCCGCTCCGACCTCCATGAAGAGCAGCTCCTGCTCAAACGCTATCTCCTGGTCGCCCTCCTGGTCATGACGACGACTTTCTTTCTCGTCTGGCTGATCACGGGAAAACTCCAACGGATTTTCACCAAGCCCATTGAACAGCTTGCCGCTACGATTCGCGGAGTTGCTCGAAATCGGGATTATTCCTTGCGGGCACCGGTGAAAAGCAAGGATGAGATCGGCGTCCTGACCATGGGTTTTAATGAAATGCTCGAGGAAATTGAAATCCGGGATCAGGCGCTCACCCAGGCACACAGTGGTCTTGAGAAAAAAGTCGAAGAGCGGACCAGGGATCTTGTCCTTGCCAAGGAGGCGGCAGAGGCGGCAAGCCAGGCTAAATCTGAATTTCTTGCCAACATGAGCCATGAAATACGCACCCCCATGAACGGGGTCATCGGCATGACTCATCTGACCCTGCAAACGGAATTGACGGAAGAACAACGGGATTTCCTTGAAACCATCGATCTTTCCGCCAACCGCCTCATCCAGGTCATCAACGACATCCTGGATTTCTCCAAAATAGAAGCGCACAAGCTGGACATCACCTACAGTGACTTCAATCTTCGGGAAGCCATTGAGGATACCACGCAGGAACTGGCGGTCAGAGCGCACGAAAAAACCCTGGAACTGCTCTGCCATATCGAAGCGGATGTCCCGGAATTCCTGATTGGCGACTCCTTTCGTCTCCAGCAGGTCCTGACGAACCTGCTGGGAAACAGTATTAAATTCACCGAATCCGGCCAGATTGTGCTGAATATCAAGCAAAAAGGGGAGTACGACGGGGTTGTTGAATTGCTGTTCGCTGTCTCAGACAATGGCATCGGCATCCCCGAAGACCAGCAGCAAAAGATTTTTGACGCCTTCAGCCAGGTGGACAGTTCCATGGCCAGAAAATTCGGCGGCACCGGCCTGGGACTCTCCATCTCGTCCCGTCTTGTCCACCTCATGGGTGGGCGCATCTGGCTGAAAAGCACGCCCACTGTCGGCTCCACCTTTTTCTTCACCATCCTCTGCGAAAAACAGTCTGGGGGAAAATCCATTCCGCAGGCCTCTCCGGCCTTTTTGAAGGACAAATCCGTTTTGGTTGTGGATGACAACCCCATCAACCAAAAAATACTGCTCCAGAATCTTGCCCAACTTACCATGAAGGCACAGGCTGTTTCCGGCGGCGCCGAGGCGCTGGAAATTTTACAAAAACACCTTGGGGCAGCAGAACCCTTTGCTCTTGCCATTGTCGATATTCAGATGCCGGACATGGACGGCTTCACTCTGATTGAAAAAATCCGGCAACACCCTGGGTTAACCCTGCTGCCGGTGATCATCCTCACCTCCGCAGGTCTGCCGGAAGACAAGGAAAGAAGCCGTAGTCTCGGGGTTCACGCCTATTTGCTCACACCCTGCCCCCAAAAGAACCTGCTCAAAAGCATCTCCACTGTTTTTGTGCAGGTGGAACACCTTACGCCCCAACCGGAAAAACC
>VMSS01000078.1 GCA_013791995.1 Desulfurivibrio sp.
AGCCTTTTCACTCATCCACAAGGGAGCGGTGCCGATAGCAGGCAGGTCGGTGATATCGTCTCCCAGACCTCCCTGCCGCACCATCTCGGTGGCAGCGATGAGGATCCGGGAGTTGTCAACACAGGAACCCATGTGCAACACCGGCGGCATGCCAACTGCTTCGCATACTTCTCGCAAGCTGTCCCCACAGAAGCGGGCAGCCTCCGGGTTGAGCAGACCGGCCTTGCCGAGAGAGGTAGCCGCACAACCTGTCGCCAGTACCAGGATATTGTTTTTCAACAATTCCCGGACAATGGTTTCGTGGGTGTCGTCCGCCATTTTAAAGTTATCGCAACCGACGATGGCCGCTACCCCGCGGATACGACCGTTGATGATATTGTCGTTAAGCGGACGGTAGCTGGCGCGAAAACGACCGCCCAGCATGGTATTGATCGTTTCATGGCTAAAACCCACGACCACGTCCATCTTGGTTTCCTGGGGGATAAAGCACTTACCACGCTTCTTGAAGTTTTTGATGGCATGGGTCAGAATCTGCTTGGCGGAATTGAGCGCCTCATGTTCCTCAAACTGAATATGGATAGCGCCGGGGATCTTGGCACGATAGTTGGTGGTAATAATGTCGGTATGAAAATTATTTGCCACATCAACAATGGATGGCATGAGGCACTGCACATCACCGACCATTGCTTCAACAGCGCCGGTGGCAAGCACAATCTCCTGCTGAATAAAACCGGCTGCCACCGGAATTCCGCGGCGCATGAGTATCTCGTTACCGGTACAGCAAACGCCTGCAAGGTTGATACCCTTGGCGCCCTGCTTTTTGGCCAGTTCCTGCATCTCCGGGTCCTGGGCCGCGATACACAGTGACTCCGCCAGTAAAGGTTCATGTCCGTGCACACAAATATTGACCTGGTCGGCTTTCAACACACCAAGATCAACGATGGCACGACGAGGCACCGGAGTACCGAACATGATGTCGGTCAACTCGGTGGAAAGCATGGAGGAACCCCAACCATCGGACAAGGCACAACGGGAAGCCTGGAGCATGATATTCTCGTAGTCATGGTCAACGCCCATGTGGGTACGGTGCATCATCTCAACCACCTCGCGGTCGATGCCGCGGGGCGCAATGCCGAGCTTTTTCCAAAGAGCCTGTCGTTTCGGTGTCGCCCGTTTCAGCATGGAAAGCGGCGCATCATCCTGCTTGCCGAATTCGGCAAGGGCTTTTTCCCCAAGCTCAATGGCAATGTCCTTGATCTCACGGTCTTCCGTAACGATATCAAAAACAGCGGCCAGATTTTTCAGCTTGGCAACATCCTTGATCTGATGCGGACCTTCCCCTTTGGCGGCATCGATAAACCCTTTTACCATCTCACGGGCATGATCTGTGTGCGCGGCAGAGCCGGCAGCCACGGTACGGGCAAAATTCCGGGCCGCCACGGTGTCAGCGTTGGCGCCACAGATGCCGAGCATGTCTTCCACGCCATCGATAATCTGACAAGGGCCCATGTTGCAGTTGCGGCAACAGGTTCCGCTGGAGCCGAACAGACAGGCCGACATCCCCCGCGCTTTTACGCGGTCGTAGGCCGTCTTGACGTTCTTGGCAACATCCTGGGAAAGAACCTGTTGCGTGGAGACACAGGTGATATCCGTGCATCCCTCACATCCATTTCGTTTGATCGCCATATTGTGTCCTCAGCATCTTGGGTTTGCTATGTAACAGAAAAGCAGAGGCCTTCTGATTACTTTTTTATCTGCGGCAGCCGCTTATTTGATGAAATCGCACAAAACGCGATTACATCGGTTCTTGCTTTGTGTTCTTTGAATTCGCGTTATGGGCCTTGTTGTTTTTTTTGCAAAACTATTTTATTTCACGCCTGCGATCTGCTTTGCCGCCTGCACGGTGTTCTTCATAAGCATGGTGATGGTCATGGGTCCGACCCCACCCGGAACAGGGGTAATATACGAAGCTTTTTCCTTTACCGCATCAAAATCCACATCACCGGCAAGAATGGCCTTGCCTTCTGCGGTTTTGCCTATCCGGTTCACACCGACATCGATTACCACCACGCCGTCTTTCACCATATCGGCGGTTACCATTTTCGGAACACCGACTGCGGCGATGATAATATCGGCCCGTTTACAATGGGCAGCCATGTCTTTAGTGCGGGTATGACACAGGGTAACCGTGGCGTTGCCGCCTTTCCGTTTCTGGAGCATCAAATTGGCGATGGGCTTGCCGACAATATTGCTGCGACCGATAATCACCACCTCGGCTCCACTGGTTTCCACACCGCTGCGGGTCAGAAGCTCGAGGATGCCATGGGGCGTGCAGGGCAGGTAGCAATCCTCACCCAAAACCATCTTTCCGACATTCACCGGGTGAAAGCCATCCACGTCCTTGTCCGGATCGATGGCGTACAGCACATTGGTTTCATTAATATGCTTGGGCAGAGGCAACTGCACAAGAATGCCGTGGATATTTTTATCCTTGTTATATTTCTCAACAGTGGCCAGCAAATCCTGCTCAGTGGTATCGGCAGCAAGTGTAACCTGCTCGGAATGGATGCCAAGCGCGTGAGCGGTCTTGTTCTTTGCGCTCACATACGATTGAGAGGCCGGGTCTTCTCCCACCAGGATCGTGACAAGGCCGGGAACAATATCGTGCTTTTCCTTAAGTTCCGTCACCTCAACCTTCAACTCTTCACGAATGGATTTCGCTACTTCCGTCCCGCTGATAATCTTGGCACTCATTCATTTTCTCCTTATATCAAAAAGTTATAGAGATCTCTGTCAATGTACATACCGCCATAAAATGAGCTTGCAGCCTCGTCTCCCGAGCAGATTCTCCTCAGGAAACGGCCCCGGCAAGGCAGGGATCCGGATCAGGCCTCATAAAATTACCCAATTAAATACGATAGTTCAATAGGTAGATATACTTGAAAAAAGCTCCGTACTATACATTTTTCCCAGGGAAAATAGCAGAAAAAAACGCGGGGAAGGAAATAAACATAATGGAGGTGGGGATGAGGAAAGCTATGGCCGTATCATTCCGGTTTTTTTGCCCGTTCGCTTGCCAGCTTCACAATTATATTGTTCGCCTGACCCAACCGGTTGACAACGGTTTTAAAAAGGTGATTGGCCACATCGGGATATTTTTGAATAACCTCCTGGAGCTTGTCGCCAGGAAACCGTTTTATCTTGGACCGTCCCTTTGAAGTGATGGAGGCGGAACGGGGTTCGCCGGAGATGGCGCTCATTTCGCCAAAATATTCGCCAGGCTCGGTAATCTCAGCTATCTTCTTGCCGTCCTTCACCACGGATACGGCACCGATGACCAGTTTAAAGAAATCCGTGTCGTTATTGTTCTGCCGGATGATGAAATCCCCATCCTCGTACTCTTCGATATCCGGGTGGACCAAGTAGGCGGGAAGACTCTCTTCGGTGATAACGGTTCGCCGCAGAATCTCTTCTATGCTGGTGACGCCCTCCATAACCTTTTTAACCCCGGCCCGCCGCAGGGGGGTCATCCCTTCCTGTACGGCAATCTTGCGGAGCTGATCCTCCGGCACTTCCGCGCTGATCGCCTTGGCCACCTCATCGGTGATCTCCATCAGCTCAAAAAGACCGACCCTCCCCTTATAGCCGCCGCCGTTGCATTTCTGGCACCCCTTGGGGCCAAAGATAACAAAATCTTTTTCAAAGTCCTTCTCTGTGAAACCCAGGGCTATAAGTTCTTCCTTGGTTGGCCGGGGCACCTCTTCCTTACAATGAACGCAAAGCTTTCTGGCCAGCCGTTGGGAAAGAACCATGGTAACGGCCGAAGCCAGCATGAAAGGAGGAATGCCGATATCAACCAGACGGCCGATGGTGGCGGGACAGTCATTGGTGTGGAGCGTACTGAGAACAAGATGGCCGGTCATGGCCGCCTTGATGGCAATCTCCGCGGTTTCCATGTCCCGGATCTCGCCAACCATGATGATGTCTGGATCCTGGCGGAGAAAGGCCTTGAGCGCTGCGGGAAAGGTCATGCCGATTTCTTTTTTGACATTGACCTGGTTGATCCCCTTGAAATTGAACTCCACCGGATCTTCGGCAGTGAGGATCTTGGTGTCTTCGCTGTTGAGCGAATTCAGCACGGAATAAAGGGTTACAGTCTTGCCGCTACCCGTGGGGCCGGTAACGAGCAGCAGCCCCTGGGGCCGTTCGATACAGCGCTGGAGGGTGGCAAAGGTTTCCTTCTCGAAACCGAGTTTGGTGAGATCGACATTGAGACTGCCCTTGTCGAGGATACGGAGAACGATACTCTCCCCGAACAGGGTAGGCAGAGTGGAAACCCGAAAATCAACGGCGCGGGTCCGCCCCATCTTGATCCTGATTCGACCGTCCTGGGGCACCCGACGTTCGGTAATGTCGAGCTGGGACATGATTTTAATGCGCGAATTCAGGGCATTTTTAATCGAGAGGGGCAGGTTCATGGATTTATACAGGGAGCCATCCATGCGGTAGCGCACCTGAAGCGTTTTTTCGTAGGGCTCGATATGAATATCGCTCACACCATCATTGACCGCCTTGACCAGGATACCGTTCACCAACTTGATGATAGGGGCGTCCGAGGCGGAATACTGGTCGCCGCCCGCATCATCTTCAAACGAGGCAATCTCCATACCTTCGGCTGCCTCGGAGGCCAGGGTGCCGAAATCGTCGATCTGGGTGACAGGCTCTTCATCTTTATCGTCGTCGCCGACCGAGGTAAAAAAAGACTGATATTCCTCCTCGCTGATCTTGTAATAGATCTTGTATGCGTCAACGATGTCCTTTTCGGTGGCGACACAGACGGTCAAGGGCATTTTGACCGCGGCCTGCAAATTTTCCACCGCCCCGGTATCCGTGGGCTCGGCCATGGCAACATGCAGCGACTTACCGACCTGCCGCAAGGGAAAAGCCAGATACTTCTTGGCAATCTCGTAGGGGAGAACCTTCAAAACCTCTGGTTTGGGCGGCTCCCTGCTGATGACAACGGGCTGGTAGTTGTGCAGGCGGCTTAAAAAATTGAGGATGGTTGATTCTTCAATATGGCCAAACCGCAAGAGGATACTGCTCAGACGGCCCCCGGATTTTTTCTGCGCGGCCAGGGCTTCATCAAGTTGGTAACTGCTGATCTGTCCAGCTTTACGCAACAGTTCGCCGATCTTGATCTTTCCGGCTCCGGATTGATCCTTCACTGTGGAACGCAAATTTGATTTACTGTCTGCTTCAGCCATGGATATGAGACTACCCCGAGATGTTGTTATACACGGAAAAAATCACCTAATATTTAGATACTATATCCTGGCTACTACTGACAAGCATATCTGTCCCGAATAAACAAAAAAGGGTACCCGGAATCAGGACGGTGCCATGACAGCTAAAGTCCGCCTGTAAGCAATTACAGTTTTTCTGCCTGCACTGCAAAAAAATACCGGTCAAAAGACGTGCGTCCTTTGACCGGTATGGGATGAGGCGAGGTGTAAACGGTTATTAAAACAGCCCTGAAACCTTACCTGTTTCCGTATCGACATCAATACGGCGGAAGACCGGATTCGAGCTGGTGCCGGGCATCAGACTGATCGATCCCGCACACGGGCAGAGGAACTTAGCGCCGGAATAGATCAGGATGTCCCGAACAGGCAGACGCCAACCCTTGGGCACACCCTTGAGGGTCGGGTCATGGCTCAGGCTCAGGTGGCTCTTGACCATCATGGTGGCATAATCGGCGTACTGGGGATCTTTCTCCAGCATCTCAGCCTTGGCATTAGCCTCAGGTGACCAATCAACACC
>VMSS01000096.1 GCA_013791995.1 Desulfurivibrio sp.
GAAACTTGCTGACCAAGAGTGCGGGCACCTCTGAAAATGCCTGCACTTCCCACAAATTGTTCGCTTTGAGCTGCCTCAGCAGATCCTCGGCGGAACGGACTTCAATGGTGGGAACGGTATGTAAGTTTTGAGGAAAACGGATAAAGACCGAAGAAGGCTGGGTCAACAGGGCGACAAGAAAGAAAAGCATGACCAGAGACAATCCGGACACCATCCGCACCATCCCGGAATCAATCCGTTTTTTGCCGAAATACATCGGGGGGTCATCGTGTTTCACTGCCACAACTTTTTCCTGCTCTAGGATTTCGTCCAGGGGACGGTTTGATGCAAGGTAGTCCATAGATTCCTCCACCTGTGCAAACTCACGACATGAAAACAAACGCTCTTCCATGGCCGTTGCCGTTTATCCCTTCTTCTTGTTCCGAAGAGGTGAGCGAAGTTAACAGAGACCTTCCGAAAAGGCAAGCAAAACATCCCGGATGAAGCCCCAAGCGGCACCAAACTATACTTTATGTTGTATATAAAAAAAATAAAAACACAACAGATAGTTTTAATGTAGTATTTAAAATAATACCTAAATACCAGTGATTAACCAGTAATATCCAACCTTTTCCTCCATTATTTTATTATTTTTTCCATGACGAGAGATTTTTTTTTGCTTTCCCTTTTGGCAGGAAATTGTGTCCCAGCAAATGGGTGGATCTGAAAAGCTGGCATCCCGGAGAATTAATTGATTTTTAAGAAGATAATGATGGGCGCATCAACGCATGAAAAATCAAAACGAACGTATGCGAAAAAAACGATGGCAAAAGTACCAGTTGAGAAAGGTACGAAGTATGCTGGCGATTTCGTCAGAGCGCAAAACCCTGCGAGACAAAGGTGCGCGCTTTGACGTATTTATGCTTGGTTAATCCTGGGATTCCGAGATATCATCTTCCGGTGGTTCTGGATTCTCGGCGGGCTCATTTGCAGTCTGCTGCGCGACAACCTCTTCCTTTGGCGGGAAAAGGGTTGGCTGCACCTCCGGCAATACGGCCGGTTCCTTTTCGGAAGACAACTCGGCGATGCGCCGCACCGGACGAGTGGAAACCCTTTTCCCAAGAGCGGCAGCGCCCTTGATCAAAACTTCGCTGAAGTTGCAATCCTCGTAATTGTGTCGAGCCCGTTTTGACGGGGCGAGATGTACTCGCACCCGGCCTCCTTCTCCGGTATTCAGGAAAAGAATGGTGGAATTTTTGTGTACCGGAAAGAGGTGGTATTCTTTTTCCAAAATAAATTTCGGGCTCTGGAATCGCTTGATATAACAGAGATTCTTGGTTCCTTCGCGGTAGAGTATATTGAAAATACGTTTTTCCTCGACCTTGCCGAACCAGAGCACATCATGGCCGACAAAGAGCTTGTCGATCACGTTGATTACCTTATACATGCCGTTCTGATAAATGAGCAGCAGCTTATCGTATTCGGAGCAGGAAAAGGAATCCTCGGGCTTGGCTTTGATCTGGTGACCGAGAAAGCCAGTATCGCGGTCATACCCCATGGTCAAATTGGAAAGCGCCACCTTGCGCACCTCCACCTCCCCAAAGGTGGCGATTTTAGTGCGCCGCGGGTAGAGATGGCCATAGCGGGCCAGGAGGTCGTCCAGATAATTGATGGTATAACCGACCATATCCAACAGGTAGTTTTCAACCGCCTTGATGTTGTCCCGGACTTCCTTGATATCCTTTTTCTTCTTGTCCAAGTCGTAGCGGGAGATGCGCTTAATCCTGATCTCCAGCAGCCGCTCAATGTCATCGTGGGTCACTTCGCGAACCAGTTTTTCCCGGTATGGCAACAGAGCCGCATCGATGGTATCGACCACTGCCTTGTAGGTTTTGCACTCTTCAATCTGTTTATAGAGCCGTTCTTCGATGAAGATCTGCTCCAAGAGATGGGCATGGAGCTTCTCCTTGAGCCGACCATGTTCGATGGTCAATTCCTTCTCAAGGTCGCGGATCAGTTTTTTGGTATTGTGACGCAGTACCTCGCTCACCGTGAGCACGGCCGGATTGTTGTCCACGATTACCGTCAGGTTCGGACTGATAGGTGCCTCGCAGTCGGTAAAAGCATAGAGAGCCTTAATGGTGTCGGCCGCGTAGATTCCGCGAACCAGCTTGATCTCGATTTCCACCTCTTCCGCGGTGTAATCGTTGATGCTTAAAATCTTGAGCTTGTTGCCTCGCGCCGCCTTTTCCACGCTTTCGATCAGAGACTGAGTGGTGGTGCCGTAAGGGATATCCTTGATGGTTATGGTCTTTTCGTTCTTCTCCTCGATTCTGGCTCTGCAACGCAAACGGCCATTACCGTCTTCATAGCCGGAAACATCGAGAGTTCCGCCAAGGAGAAAATCCGGATACAGAGAAAACGGCTCATCCCGGAGGATATTCTTCTGGGCCTCCAGCAGCTCGCAGAAATTATGGGGCATAATCTTGGTGGCCATGCCAACGGCGATGCCCTCGGCCCCCTGCATCAAGAGCAGGGGGATCTTGGCCGGAAGCGATACGGGCTCCATCATTCTGCCGTCATAGGACTCGGCAAATTCGGTGAGATCCTTGTTGAACAGGGTTTCACGGGCCAGGGGGGAGAGGCGGCATTCGATGTAACGGGCCGCGGAGGCCTGATCGCCGGTGAAGATGTTGCCGAAGTTGCCCTGACGGTCGATGAGATAGCCTTTGTTGGCCAGATTGACCAAGGCGGAAAAAATAGAGGCATCGCCATGGGGATGCAGCTTCATGCAGTCGCCCACCACATTGGCAACCTTATGAAAGCGACCGTCGTCCATGTTGAACAGGGTCTGGAGAATACGACGCTGAACCGGCTTCAAGCCGTCGGCCACATCGGGAATGGCACGCTCACGGATGACGTAGGAGGTGTAGTCGAGAAAGTTGGTGTCAAAAAGTTTGTGCAGTTCGCCGTAATGGGAAGTATCCATGATTACACAACCACCAGATGATCCATGATATAGTCTTTCCGCTCAGGGGTGTTCTTGCCCATGTAAAATGAAAGCAATTTGGGGACCTCGCTCAAGGTGTCAATATTCACCTGCTGCAACCGCATGTCCTCACCGATAAACTGCTTGAACTCCTTGGGGGATATCTCGCCAAGTCCCTTGAAACGGGTGATCTCAACCGCTTTTTTACCCCTGCCCGTCCCGCCCAGTTTCTTTTCCGCCGCCGCCCGCTCTTTGTCCGAATAGCAGTAGATTGTCTCCTCTTTGGTGCGCACCCGAAAGATGGGGGTCTCAAGGATGTACACATGACCGCGCTTGACCAGAGACTCAAAAAAATGCAGAAAATAGGTGAGCAGCAGATTACGGATATGCAACCCATCCACATCAGCATCCGTGGCCAGGATCACCTTGTCGTACCGAAGAGTTTCCACCGAGTCCTCGATATCGAGGGCCCGCATCATATTGTACATCTCGTCATTTTTGTACAACAAGGTCATGGGTTGGCCGTAAACATTCATCGGCTTGCCCTTCAAAGAAAAAACCGCCTGGGTCATGGGGTCGCGGGAGCTGACGATGGAGCCGGAAGCGGACTGGCCCTCGGTGAGGAAAAGCATATTCTGGCGGTCCGGGCCGGAGGGCTTTTCCGCGCTCGGATGATACTTGCAATCCTTAAGCTGAGGAATCTTTAAGGCGACTTTTTTGGCCTTGGCCTTGGCCTCTTTGCGCACATGCTGGAGTTCCTTCCTGATCTTGGCGCTCTGCTGGATCTTGTCGATGATGATCTCGGCCAATTCGGTGTTCTTGTAGAAGAAATCGCAGACAAAGTCCTTGACCTTGTTGACGATATCTCCCCGCACATCGGTGTTCCCGAGCTTGTTCTTGGTCTGGGACTCAAAGATGGGATCTTTTACCTTAACGGCAATGGCGCCCACCACGCCTTCGCGCACATCTTCCCCGGAAAATTTCTTGCCGGAAAAATCGTTAATCCCCTTCAGTATTCCCTCACGAAAAGCAGAAAGATGGGTGCCGCCTTCGTTGGTATAGGTGCCGTTGACAAAAGAGAAATAGGTTTCACCATAACCGTCAGTATGGGAAAAGGCGAATTCCAGGGTTGAGTCCTTGGCATGGATGGGCGCATAGAGCTGGGTGTCGGCGATCTCCTTGTCCAGCAGGTCGAGAAGGCCGTTGACCGAATGAAAGCACTCGCCCTCATAATATATTTTGAGTCCCGCGTTGAGGTAGGCATAACGCCAGAAGCGCTTGCGGACGAACTCCCGCATGTAGTAATAGCCTTCGAAGGCATTGGGGTCCGGATGAAAAGACACCAGGGTGCCGTTCTTTTCATTGGTGTCGCCCTGCTCTTCCCCGGCCAACTCGCCATTGATAAAGGCAGCCCTGGCAAATTTGCCGTCCCGGAAGGAAGTCACCTCGAAACGGTCGGACAAGGCATTGACCGCCTTGGTGCCCACGCCGTTTAAGCCCACAGAGAACTGAAAAACCTCGGTGTTGTACTTGGCCCCGGTGTTGATCACGCTCACGCATTCAACCAGTTTGCCCAAAGGGATGCCGCGTCCGAAATCTCGAACCTTGACTACGCCGTCCGTCTCGATTTCAACGTTGATGCGCTTGCCCACCCCCATGATGAACTCATCCACAGCATTGTCCACCACCTCTTTCAAGAGAATGTAGATGCCGTCGTCCGGATGACTCCCGTTACCGAGCCGTCCGATATACATGCCGGGCCGGAGACGGATATGCTCCAGGGAACTTAAGGTCTTGATCTTGCTTTCGTCGTAGACGGCAGCGGAATCGGAATTCTGTGCACTCATTGGATAATTGGCTGCAAGGTTAGTATTTAATTATCGAATTAAACAGGGGGCAATTGATTCCCATTTGTATATCGCTCTTTGACTTCGGCTGCAATGATATTTTGCCGGACCCGCGTCATGTCTGGGAAAAAAGGATAATGTGTTGAAAAGAGAGGTGTTGTCAGGTAATTAAATAGATTGGGAAAAAATAGCGTCACCCCAGCGTTTATTTTTTTACGAGAACGAGGGTTCATCAATAGCAAAATATTCTGTGCGGGTATACGGAATAACGAACACAGGGAGCAAGACCATGAGCACCACCTTAAACGAACAGCTCGGGACCACGGAAATTCTCTGGCAGCTCACCGATCTGTATATGGGGATTGACGATCCCAAAATCGAAGCGGATATCCTTTGGTGTGAACAGGAAGCACAGGCTATCAAAGAGCAATTCACCGGAAAGATTGCAAGCCTTCCCGCGAGCGAACTTTTAGGCCTTGTCTCTCGTCTGGAAACGCTGGAAACCCTGATGGGCCGGATCGCCACCTTTGCCTTTCTCAATTTCACCACCCAGATACAGAACGCCTCGGTAGGTGCTTTTCTGCAAAAAATCAAGGAAGCAGGTAGCCGGATCGGCAGGGAAACCGTGTTTTTCGAGCTGGAATGGAGCAAGATGGAAGACGGTGCGGCCAATACCGTGCTGGCAGGAGAGACTTTGTCCCATTACCGCCATTACCTTGAGAGCATGCGGCGCTACGCCAAGCATTTGCTCTCCATGGCCGAGGAAACCTTGCTCATCGAAAAAGCACCGGTGGGGCGCGGTAGCTGGACCAATCTTTTTGAAAAGGTTATGGGCCATCTCAAATTCGGCGCGGCCCAGCGAAGCGAAGAGGAGGTCCTGACCGATCTCTACAACCCGGACCGCGGAGTCCGCTCCCAGGCGTCAGATGATCTCACCGCAGGGCTGACCAGCCAGCTCCATGTCCTGACCCATATCTTCAATACCCTGCTGGCAGAGAAGATGATCGACGACAGGCTACGGAAATATAGCTCCTGGATCAGCTCAATGAACCTGTACAACGAGCTGGAAGACCACACCGTGGAAGTGCTGGTTGGTGCGGTGACTGCCAGGTACGACATTGTCCAACGATACTATCGTCTTAAAAAAGAAATACTCGGATTGGAGTCGTTGTGCGACTATGATCGCTACGCGCCCCTGCCCCACCTGCCCACCACTTCAGTACCGTGGGGAACCTGCAAAGACATGGTGCTTACCGCCTTTCACGAATTTGCTCCGGAAATGGGGGCGATCGCCGGACAATTCTTTGAAAAGCAATGGATTCATGCCCCAATCCTTGAAGGCAAACGGGGCGGTGCCTTTGCCCACCCTTGTGTGCCGGAGGTGCATCCCTATGTGATGGTGAATTACACCGGCAGCCTGCGCGACATCTCCACCGTGGCCCACGAACTGGGACATGGTGTACACCAGTTTCTTGCCGCCAAGAATGGCTACTACAATTCTTCCACCACCCTGGTCCTGGCCGAAACCGCTTCGGTATTCGCAGAGCTGCTCCTGTTCAACTCCCAGGTAAAACTTCTGACCAATCCGGATGAGCGGAGAGCCTTTATCTGCCAGAAACTTGAATCGATCTTTGCCACGGTGTTCCGCCAGGTCTCCATGAACCGCTTTGAGCATACGGTACACAACGCCAGGCGAGAGAGCGGTGAGCTGTCCCAAGAGGAGCTTGCCGGCCACTGGCTCTCCACCCAGCAGGCCATGTTTGCGGATTCAGTTAACCTGCGAGAAGACTACGGGATCTGGTGGTCGTATATCCCTCATTTCCTGAGCACCCCGGGTTATGTTTACTCCTACGCCTTTGGTGAACTCCTGGTTTTAGCTCTGTACAATCTCTACCAGGAAGATGAAGCTGCATTTGTTCCCAAATATCTTGAGCTGTTGCGCGCCGGAGGCAGCGATACCCCGGCTCATCTGCTCAAGCCCTTTGGCGTCGATCTGGATGATCCGGACTTCTGGCTTGGCGGCCTCACCACCATCGATGGGATGCTGAAAATGGTGGAATGATATGACTATACGAAAAAAATCAGCCAACGCTTCCGGCCTTGTTTATTCAACGGAACACGGCAAAACATGCCCGAACTGCAACAGGCCCATTGCCCAATGCAACTGCAGGCAAAAGAAAGCCTTGCCAAAAAGTGATGGCATTGTCCGGGTGTCGCGGGAAACCAAGGGCCGTAAGGGAAGCGGCGTGACACTCATTACCGGGTTGCCGGTGGCCGATTCCGAACTAAACAATCTCGCCAAGCAATTCAAGCAGCGCTGCGGCAGTGGCGGCACCGTGAAAAACGGGGTTATCGAGGTTCAGGGCGACCATCGGGATGTCTTGATAGCAGAGTTGATCCGGCTTGGTTATCACCCCAAAAAAGCCGGCGGCTGATGACGGTTCACAGCGCGGTTTGCCAAAACACCTGGTTTGTCTATCTGGTTCGGTGCAAGGATGCCACCCTTTATTGCGGGATCGCCAAAAATCCGGCTCGGCGCCTGATTGAGCATAATTCCGATGACAAGGGCGCGAAATACACCAGAGGGAGGAGGCCGGTGCAGTTGATCTACCTTGAAGAGTTTTCATCCAGGGTACAAGCGGCTCGGCGCGAGCATCAGATTAAAAAATTGACCCGGTCACAAAAAATGGCCCTTATCCAAACCGTTACTTTTCCATAGGATCGAATACCAGACGCGCAACACCACCATCTCCGGAGGAGTCCATGCGAATATTCATTGCCGGCGGCACAGGATTTATTGGGCAAGCGCTTATCAGGAACCTTATACAGGAAGGTCATAGCGTAACCGCGTTGGCCAGAAATCCGGACAAACTCGGCGTTCTCTCGTCGCATATTCGTCCGGTTGTGGGTTCACCACTCATTGCCGGGCCCTGGCAACAGGAAATGGCCAGTCATGAAATCATCATCAACCTGACCGGATCAAGCATCTTCACCCGCTGGACGCCCGCAGCAAAAAAGATGATCATGCACAGCAGGGTCGCCTCGACCAAAAACATTGTTCAGGCTATTCCTGCTCAGTCAGCTTCACCCATCACCCTGATCAATGCCAGCGCTTCCGGATACTATGGCTTTTGTCGGGATGAGGAAAAATATGAGGTGGACCTGCCCGGCTCGGATTTTCTGGCTTCGGTATGTCAGGCTTGGGAAAATGAAGCGCTGCAAGCCCAAGGGAAAGCCAGGGTTGTTCTCCTGCGGACAGGTGTCGTACTGGGAAAAAACGGCGGCGCGCTTGCCACCATGCTTCCCGCTTTTCGCCTCGGGATCGGCGGGAAGCTCGGGCATGGCCAACAATGGTTCCCCTGGATTCACTTAAACGACCTGACCAACGCCATCATTTTCCTCATGAATCACAAGGAAATACATGGTCCGGTAAATTTGAGTGCACCAAAGCCTGTTCGCAACAAGGATTTCACCCGATATCTTGGACAAACCCTGCACAGACCAACTTTTATGTCGGTGCCGAAGTTTGCTGTTCGCCTTGCCTTAGGGGAACTGAGTTCAGTGGTGCTGGAGGGGTGCAGAATGATGCCGGGAGTACTGCTTGAAAACGGATTCACCTTCCGCTTCCACGAAGTACAATCCGCCATTGAGGATATTGTGGGAAAAGTTACAAGGTAAGTGATTTTTTTTCAGCAGCCATGCTGAAAGCATTACACGTGCAATCTTGAAATAAAAAACGAGTATTTCAGCCTATTTTTTCACTGGCAACTCGCACCGTTGCACCGCTTACTTGCTTGTCAGATTGGCCTCCAGCACAAAGGTGCCGCAGTCTGCCTGAAACGGAAGAACGATAATCGGCAAATCTGAAAGATGATGAATTTCAACCCCTTTGCCAGTGACCATGGTCGGGGTGGCAAGGTTGAAGCTCAAGCCAATCTTGCCAAATTCCGCCTTGGCGCCGCCGCAGATCATATTGGTGATCTCGCCAACCGCATCAACAATATCATGATCAATGACGGTCTTGGGCTCTTCCATGAGCATTCTTGCCACAATCTGCAGGATGCAGGCAGCCGGGAAGCTGATGGTCATGCTGCCCTCCACGGTTTCGGAAGCCATGCCGATAATACCGGTGACATCGCCATAGGTGCCGACGCCTTCCTTAAGATGCGGCTTTTGGCCGGTCAGCTTGGTCTGGGCCATGGTCTCAAGGACATTTCTGGTGGCATGCACGAAAGGATTCAGATATTCAGCCTTCATAAGTCCCCTATCAAGTATCGTTCAATCATCCGGCAAAACAAAGCGCCGATTAGTGTTCATCTCCGCTACAAGCCCTGAGATACGGGCCATATCTTTAATAGCTTACACCATTATTAGGCTTGAGCATAAAAAAAAGTCAAGAAAAAGAGATGGATTTTCGGCAGATTGCACAGCCTGAACAACCAACTGCAACCATTGGGATAAGTTTGCTTCAAAAATCGTTCACTGAATGATCGGTTGAGAAGGCTTTTCCAAAGCATCAAGCCGTTTTGCCAATTCAGCCAGATCAGAGGTTGGCAGTTGGCAGCTGAAGTTTTCACAGAGATACACAGTCGTCTTGTTCTCTTGGCTGGTCATCTCCGTTAGAATCGGCTGAAATTGCCCAAGAAATTCCTGCCCTGCCCCGCCATCGGCCAACAGGACAATTTTTCCAGGCAAAAACCGTTTACGGATCATGGCGAGCATGATCTCGGTATCAGGTCGGCCGATTTTGCCTGCAATCACGAACTGCCGGGGTTTGCTGCCATAAAATTCATGGGCAACAAGCATCTGCGGCAGGATGGGCGGATACTCGTTCAATCGCCCGCCAAAAGCCTCGATGGTCGCCCCGGCTTTCGCAATCCATTCTTCATTGTCGGTTATCCAGGCAAGCCGGAGAAGATTAAGGGCGCTCACCGAGTTGCCCGTGGGTTCTGCCCCGTCATAATCACCCTTGAGTCGGACCAGCACAGAAGAATCACCTCCTGATGTTTCAAAAAAACCGCCCTGTGACTCATCGCCAAACAGGGTTATTTGTTTTTCCGTCAAGGTGATGGCCAGTTGCAGCCAACCAATATCAAAGGAAGCCTCATAGAGATCAAGAAGACCATTGACCATAAAGGCATAGTCGTCGAGCTGTCCTGCAAGCCCAGTCTCCTGGTCGCGATAGCGCCTGAAAAGCAAACCTGAATCCTGGTCATACAGTTTAGTCCGAATAAACGTTGCCGCCCGCTCGGCCGCGACAAGGTACCGTTTCTCACCCAGCACCTGGGCAGCACGGGCAAGGGCGCTGATCATATGCCCGTTCCAGGAGGTAATAATTTTATCGTCACGATGCGGTTTGGGTCTTTGCTCCCGCACTGTATAAAGTTTTTGTCGGGAGCGCTCAAGCTGGCGCGATAGCTCTTCCTCCGGCATGCGGAACCGTCCGGCTGTCTCTTCAAGGGGGTGGGCAATATAGAGAATATTTTTGCCTGTAAATTCCTCTTGAGGGTCTGAAAGCGCATTGCCCGAGTCAAGAACGCCGTAATGGAAAGAAAATATCTCTCCATGCTCCTTTCCGAGGATGGAAACAATTTCCTCCCTGGTCCAGAGATAAAACAACCCTTCGCCGTGGATCTCGGGATTTCCCGCCTGTATGCTGTCGGCATCTTCAGCCGAATAAAATCCACCTTCCGGACTGGTCATGTCCCGCAGGACATAATCGAGGATATCCTGGGCAACATTGGCGTAAAAAGGGTCTTGTCCCAACTGGAAGGCTTCGAGATAATTGATGGCGAGTTGGCCCTGATCGTAGAGCATTTTTTCAAAATGGGGCACCCGCCACTGCGCATCGACGGAATAACGGTGAAAACCGCCGCCAAGATGATCGTACATCCCGCCGGCCGCCATCTTGCGCAGGGTTACCAGAGTCATGTTCAATGCTTGGGTTTCACCGGTGCGCGCGGCATGACGCAGTAAAAAATTAAAAAGAACAGGCCGGGGAAATTTTGGCGCCCGACCAAACCCACCAAACTCGGTATCATATTCTGTTTCTATTTGCTGAAAAGCCTTTGCGAAAATATTCGAATCGATTTTTCCAGCTGCTGAATCCGTGGCTTTCCGACGGAGATGATCGGTAATGTTTGCCGCCGACTCCACAATCTTATCGGGACGGTTACGCCAGGCATCGTGAACCGCCTCAAGAACTTCGGTAAATCCCGGCAGACCATGCCGACCCTCGGGCGGAAAATAGGTGCCCCCGTAAAAAGGCTGTAAATCCGGAGTGAGAAACACCGACATGGGCCAGCCGCCATGGCCGGTCAATGCCTGCACAGCGGCCATGTATATCTGATCAAGATCGGGCCGCTCCTCCCGGTCCACCTTGATACAAATGAAGTTTTCGTTGAGTATCCGTGCAATTTCAGGATTTTCAAAAGATTCATGGGCCATAACGTGGCACCAATGACAGGTGGAATAACCGATTGAAAGAAATATCGGCTTATTCTCTTTACGGGCAAGGGCAAATGCTTCTTCGCCCCAGGGGAACCAGGCCACCGGATTAAAAGCATGCTGAAGAAGATAGGGGCTTTTTTCAGTAATAAGCCGGTTGGATTTTTTGCCCTGAGCCAGTTGCTGGTCAACAAAGGTCTGTATGGTAGTAGTTGCAGCCATTGGTTTCCCCCTCTGCCGAGCAAGAAGCTCCGGCGTGGAACATGAGCCTGACAGGAGCAGTAAAAAGACAAGACAAACCGCTCCTGCATATTTTTTTAAAAACCTACAAAGCACCCCAAGCGGATATTCTTGTCGCCGTGAAGTTGTTTTTTTGCCTGTGAGCATGTCTGCAAGCACTCCTGGTCGAAAAAACAGTCCCCTATCGTTAAAGAGAGCACGCAAAAAGTGCTGCACCATCACCGTTCCGACATCGAGCGAATGGTAAGAGCCAGGGCGAAAAATGGCGCAAAAAACAGGGAAATAACGACCATGCAACCCTTCTGCGTCTGCGGATTTTTCACCAGACGGACAAAATCCGGGTCGAGTACGTCAGCAAGGGCAATGGTGATAAGCGGCAGAGTCAAAAAAGCGAGAACAATGAACACCAGCTCCGCCATAACCAATTTTTTGAAAAACGTCGACAGGGTGTCTAGAACAAGCTTCACCCTGAGCATGCGATCAACCATTCCCGTCAGGAGTTCAACCTTCTCCTGACCATTCTTGAGACGGTCCCTGGCGTTTTCCAGACTTTCGCCGGCAATACTTCTGGCTTCGACAAATTTTCTCTTGCCGGAAAAAAGAAGCTCCTTAAAATCCTGAAAAAAGGATGGGTACGGATATTCAAGCCAGAAAGTGTTATAGCCCGCCCAGGATATAGCTGCTGCATCAACCTTGACGTTCAGTTCCTCAAGCCGTGTTTCTCGAAGACGAGGGGGAACAAGGCTCAAGGATTTAGCCCGGTCCGCGACATCGAGAATATCATACACACCATTGCGCCTGAACTGATTCTCCAGATTGGCCAACACCGAAAGATTGGCCAGCAATTCTTCATCTTTCACTTCACCGAACCAGGCCTGCAACTGTAACCAAGCCTCTTGCGCCGAGGCCAGATTCTCCCCTGCCTCCTTGGTTTTCAAATCGATCACCCCGGAGAGCACATTTTCCACCATCGTATTTGCCGCCATCAGGGCCGGATCCATAAGTGCGATCATAATATAACGACGGTCACCTGCGATCAGCTTGCGGAGGACCTGCATTTGTTGTTGCCCCAGTCCTTCATGAACTTTAATCTGAATAAGACTGTATTGAATTTCCGGACAATCGGCATAGAGATTGGCAACCGAACTCACCATTTGTTCCGCTTTCCAAGGTTGCCCGGCAAGTCTATGAAATCTGGCATAAAGAAGGTTGATGTATATTTTTTCTTTTTCCGTGCTGGCCGTGCTGTTGGCCATTTGCAGGAAATGGGCCATGTCTCCCAGTTTACCGCGCTCCAAAGCAACAAAAGCCTGGCCAAGAGTAGCGTAAAATTGTTTTCCGCCCAGAGCCTGGCTTTCCGCTTTCATGAAATCAAAGGCCTGTTTGTACTGCCCGACGCGCAGGCAATCGAATCCTGCGTGAAGATTGCGACTGTCAATCTTGACCCTGCCCGCCTTCCCGCCGCCATCCCAGGTCGAAAGCAAGGAAAAAGCGGAATAGTCCAGAAACCGAGGCTGGTAGATGAGATACA
>VMSS01000200.1 GCA_013791995.1 Desulfurivibrio sp.
CCGAAAACCACCACCCGGACATCCTTGGTCTGGGTGGTATTCAGGGCGGTGGTCAGGTAGGCCAGTTCCGTGGCCATACCCGCTGGCGCAGGCGGCGGGCCGGACAGGGCCAGAGCGATGAGCTTTTCGGCCAGATCGCCCTCGGGCAGCAGATCGAGCAACCCGAAGCGCGCCTCGGCCTGACGGGCAATCAACTCGTTGACGGACGGGGATTCAGTCAATACGCTTCTCCGTTACAGATAGTGGTCTTGTAAAAAGCCACATTTGCCCACAGCAGGTGCTTCGACACGCTCAGCACGAGCGGAATATCAATGCGTTTCAAAAAAATTCCGCTCACCCTGAGCCCGTCAAAGGGTGTTCTTCCCCCCCGCAAAGAAAGGAAAATACACCCCTAAAAACTCTGCCGGTCCTTTATCCTGAAAACCTTATAAACCGGTGGCAGCCATCTGCTTGCGCACCGCTGTCTCGGACTCGGCCATGGCCTTCTGCTCCTCGTCGGTGAGCTTGAACTGGATGATCCGCTCAACCCCCTTATCGCCCAAGACCACGGGCACCCCAAGGAAGCAGCCGGAAAAGCCGAACTCGCCTTCAACATAGGCGGCGCAGGGCAATACCCGCTTGCTGTCGGTGAGCACCGCTTCGGCCATCTCCACCGCGGCCAGGCCGGGGGTGTAGAAGGCGCTGCCGGTTTTGAGATGGTTGACGATCTCGGCCCCGCCGTGCTGGGTGCGAAGGACGATGGCGGCCAGCTCCTCAGCGGAGAGCAGGTCGGTGACCGGGACGCCCGCCACATTGGCGAGCCGGATCAGCGGCAGCATATTGTCGCCGTGGATACCCATGACCAGAGCATTCACGTCGCGGGGCGCCACACCCAAGGCCTCGGCCAAGAAGGTGCGGTAACGGGCGGAATCGAGGACCCCGGCCATGCCGATCACCCGCTCCCTGGGGAAGCCGGTGACCTTGAAGGCCGTGTAGACCATGGCGTCGATGGGGTTGGTAACCACGATCAGCACACAGTCCGGGGCATGCTTGGCCACCTGCTCGGCGCAGGACTTAACGATGGCCACGTTCTTGGCCAGGAGATCGTCACGGCTCATCCCTGGCTTGCGGGCCAGACCGGCGGTGATGATCACCACGTCGGAACCGGCCATGTCGGAGAAATCATTGGAGCCAATGATCCGGTTACTGAATCCATCCACCGGACCGGACTGGAGCAGGTCAAGCGCCTTGCCCTGGGGCACGCCTTCCACCACGTCCAACAGAAGGATATCGCCCAAGCCCCGGCTGGCTGCCCAGTGGGCGGCGGTGGCGCCGACATTGCCCGCGCCGATAATGGTGATCTTGTTTCTTCTCATGGGATGAACCTCAAATTATATGGTTAAAAGTAGGTCAAACTCAATAATATCCGATTAGCTTCTTGCATTAGGCTCCCCCTCTCCCGCAGGTAAGCGTAGGCTCCGGGGGGAGAGAGGGCTTTCTTATGGTCTGCAATTTTCCAACTGGACAATGCTGGGTCAAACTCATTATTTGCCGTTTCGGCGGATCAACTCTTCCACCCGCTCCAGATCCTGGGGCGTATCCACCTCAATGGAATCGTGCGGTGTGAGCACCACCTTGATGCGGTAGCCGAACTCCAGGGCCCGCAGCTGCTCCAATTTTTCAAACCGCTCCCACTCTCCCTCGGGCAGCCCGACAAAGGTGAGGAGAAACCCCTTGCGGTAGGCGTAAAAGCCAAGGTGCTTGTAGTAAGTAGGCGCCTGCGGCTCCTCGGGATTGCGCTGAAAAGGGATGGAAGCGCGGGAAAAATAAAGGGCGTTGTTCTGCCGGTCGAACACGGTCTTGACGTGGTTGGGGTCGGTGATCTCTTCCTGGCGCACGATCTTGTAGATCAGGGTGGACATGGGCAGGGCCGGGTCTTCCAAAAGCGGGGTGGCGACCTGGGAAATCACCTCCGCCTCAAAAAGCGGCTGATCGCCCTGGATATTGACCACCACATCCTGCTCAGCGATCTCCATGATGGAGGCGGCCTCAGCCAGCCGGTCGGTGCCGGAGACATGGTCGGAGCGGGTCATCACCACCTCGCCGCCAAAGGAACGTACACACTCGGCTATCCGCTCGTCGTCGGTGGCCACCGCCACCCGGGAGAGCAAGGCCACAGCCTTGGCACGTTCATAAACATGCTGGATCATGGGCTTACCCACAATCTTGGCCAGGGGCTTGCCCTCAAAACGGTTGGAATGGTAACGGGCCGGGATGATGGCCACAACTTTGGCTTGTACTTTATGCTGGGTATCCATTATCTTCTCTGCTGTATGTGGAGCGGTTTGGCCAATGGGCATTACGAGCATGGCCTGCAAAAAAACCTTATGACTATACCATGTACAGGAAATGATGCACCGGGAAAAAGGATCATTCGGACTTTGCCCGCCCTGAACCAGGAAATGACCCGACACACGCCATGACCATCTGCAACCCGGAAAACCCCATCGCGGTCAGCCATTCCGACCCCATCCTGGCCGCCAAAACCGCTGCCTTGGCCAAACATCTTGGCTTGCCGACATACAATCCGAAAGAGAATGCTCCTGCCCTGCTGCTGACCCTGACTCCGGAACGGCTGGAACTGCGGCAAACAGACAAGGGCGCGGAAGGCCCCCTGTTTGTTGATTTCATAGGCGGCCCAATCGAATACCGCCGTATGCATACCAGCAGCCGCAAGGAGGCCATTGCCAGGGCTGTGGGACTCAAGGGCGGAACAAGCCCTGTGGTGCTCGACCTCACCGCCGGGATTGGCCGGGACAGTTTCATCCTGGCCAGCCTGGGATGCACGGTACACATGGTGGAACGTTCCCCGGTGCTGGCGGCCCTGCTGGCGGACGGCATCGACCGGGCGAACAAGGAACCGGCATTGGCCGGGATCATGACACGGATGCACCTCATTGTCGGGGACAGTCTGGAGATCATACGTCACTGGCAGCCAGAGCGGCCCGAGGTGATCTGCATCGATCCCATGTACCCCCACCGCAGCAAAAGCGCTCTGGTCAAGAAAGAAATGCGGCTTATCCGTTTGCTGGTCGGCGATGACGAGGACAGCGATTCCCTGCTGGGCGCGGCCCTTGGTCTGGCCAGTCGACGGGTCGTGGTAAAACGGCCGCGCCTTGCCCCTGCCCTGATCGGCGCGGAACCGAATTTCACCATCAGCGGCAAAAACAGCCGGTTCGATGTGTATCTGATCGCCCCTACCGCAACTGCTCCGGCGCAAAAAGCATGACCAGCCCCAACGCCAGAAGCACCAGTCCGCCCACCAACTTGCCGTAACGGTCATATCCCTTGGCGATTGTGGCCTGCATGGCAAAGGCGGCCAAGGCAAAAATGATCAGGTCGTCCAGCATGAAGAAAAAATCATAGAGCAGGATATACCCGTAATACTGAATCGACGGCATGGCTCGCAGGGAAAGGGCGTGGGTGAAAACAGCCGGCAGAGCGGCGGAGCAGGCGAACTCAATGGAATTGACCACAAAAGCAAGGGCGAGGATACCCATAAAGGTGGCCATCGAAAGAGGGGCTGCCACCAGCCGCTCCATTCGACTCATGGTCCGCTGCTTGAAACCGGCGTTTCCCACGGTGCAGACCGGAGCGCCTCGGGTGACAATGAAAGAACGCAGGTCCGCCACTCCGACTACCAAGGCACCGATGCCGATGGCGATGGTCAACGGCCGGAGAAACCCGATCAGGAGGAAAACGTTGAGCCAGGCGGTCATGAACAGAAAATAGAGCACCCCCGAGGCGAAAACAAAGGAACCCACCAACAGCCAGATCCTGCGCCGATCCTGCAGGGAAACCAACAGCGAGAGCAGGTAAACCAAAGCCCACATGGCACAAGGATTAAAGCCGTCCGCCAAACCCAGCAGCACGGCCAGTGTCGGCAGAGAAAGCTCCGCAATCCGAATCTCCCCGACTAACGGCAGTGACACCGATTCCGCTCGCCAGACCTCCGGGGTGTCCGCATGCGGCACCCTGGTTGCAATCTCAATCGGCTGGCCGGAGGAATTATTTTGGATTTCGCCAAAAACACGATCCGGAGCTGCTGTTACGAACAGGCAGCACCAGACGGCAAGCAAAAGAATTCGCGCCGGAAATCCCATGGCAATCCTCCAGAATTTTTTGATTCCATCTCCACTATACCGCATCGAAAACCACCGCTGTGGGAGAAAAAACATAATTGCTCTTGACGGACAACCGTTACAGATATAAATCTGTACCAAACGGTCAGTTTAGTTCGGTACGAAAAAGGACAAGCGGGCAAAGACAGCAACTTTTCACGCCACACTCAACAAGACCACAGGAGCGCTGACATGAAATACACGCATATCGCCTTGATGTTGCTGGCAATACTTATCCTCTCCATTCAGGGCTGTGCCGGAAAATCTTTCCGTGAGGTGCGCTTTCAGAATCTGGGCAACGGAATCTGCCAGGACAAGGTCTCGGGCCAGATGTGGCAGATCGAAAAAAGCCCGATGACTCACAGCCTGAAAGATGCGGAACAGTACGCCGGCGCCATGAATCTGGGAGGGTATAACGACTGGCGTTTGCCCACCATCTATGAACTCTACGACCTCAACTACCTCTTTGATCTGTTCAAAAACGGCGATTGCACCCTGGATCGCGAGGGGAATTACTGGTCCGGCGAGAAAGATGGCGAAGGCAAGGCCGGTGCCTGGAAGATCTCCGACCAATGTGATCCGGAACGGCAGTACTCGCCGGGAACCAAGGGATATATTCGAGCGGTGCGGCCATAAATTCAGGGGCAGCGGGGGAATGAAGATTGACATCCCCCTCAATATTATATAGAAATCTGAATGTGCAGCGACCTTAACACAATCAGGTTCACCCCATGAGTTTCTACAAAACAAGTGCAAAAAACAGACGCGACCGAATTCTCCACGCGGCCCTAAAACTTTTTCACAGCAAAGGCTATTTCAAAACCTCCGTCCATGATATCCGTGAACAGGCGGATGTCAGTATCGGGCTTATCTACCGCTACTTCAAAAACAAAGAAGAAATAGCGCAAACGCTTTATCAGGAAATCTCTGAAGATATTTTTGCAAACATCGAAAAAATAATTGCCGAAAATGCCAATACGCATGATCGTTGTCGCGCAATCATGGCTTATTATTTCCAACTCACCGAAGATTTCCCCGAACTTGTTGATTTCATAATCTTTGCCAGACACAAAGAGATCATGCCCTCGGCTGTATCCATTTGCGCCGGAAAAGCAATGACACGGATCCGTCAGGCCATTCAGGAAGGCATCGAAAACGGAGAGATCAGACCCCTCGCTCTGGTGGTTGCCGGACCGAGCCTGTTTGGCGGCATGACACGACTCATTCAGCTCCGACTGATAGGCATGGTACAGGAACCGCTCCCCAGTCTACTTGACGAAATATGGGAATCAGCTTGGCGCGCAGTAAAGCCGTAAACATTTTTTTCACCCCGAACAAGAATGAATGTTCATTTTCTTCTTGAAATCTTTCACAACCCGTGTGATAACAAGCTGCAATAGTTCATAAGGAGCAGCACAGCCCCTTTTTTGCGTGGTTATTGTGTGCCCGTTCGCAGTTAGTTGGCCAGAGGAGCAGGGATTGTTTTGAGCAGGAAGCATCACCTGTCGTCTGGATTGTCTCAAACGCGACACAGGAGGTTATAGGATGAAGAAAAGGATTGCGTGCATCGTCGTTGCGGGGGTATTCGCGGCATTGTTATCACAGGGGCTGGTTTTTGCCGGAGAGACGACCTACCGTTTTGACCCGGTGACCCAGACAAGTCGGGCCATGGAGTTTAAGAATACGTATGGTGGGCACAAACTCTTCCAGAGCAACTGCAAGAGCTGTCATTTCAGAGAAAATAACAAGGGCGCCCGGTTTCTGGATACAGATTCGCGAACTATGCGCGGTTGGAATAACGTATTTTACAAGAAAAATGTGGCCTGCGCCAAGGATGGCTCCTGGACCAAGCTTTCCAAGGAAGATCTGCTGTTTATAAATGATTACCTGTTCAACGCGGCCTATGATACCTGGGATCCCAGGTCCAACAAAAGCTGTTCCTGATAAGGCCTGGCTGCTCCCGGTCCGGGAGCGAAAAAATCAGGTTCTGGTGAAGTTCCAGTTCAGCGGCAGGTGACTTGGCACCCCGAACATGGTCAACGGGATCCTGAACGATACGCTCATGACCAAGTTCTATCCCGCCATAGCCTCAATGGATGAGGTATGCCTGACTTTTGAGGCGAAGCTCGAACAAAGAAACCGCTTGGGACAGAGGATCATCCCAAGCGGTTTCTTTGTTTCTAAATCTTTTTTACGAGAGCTTCCCGAAGTGCTCCGGCTGATCGGTATACTCTGCCTGCCCTCACATGCTTCAACCCCGGAAGGACGGTTTTTTTGTCACACAAAAAACACTCCTCAGGAAAGAGCGACAACCGCCTTTTCCACCGCAGTGGTGATCTGCCCGAGTCGTTCCTCGGAAAGCTTAATGGGCACCGGGTACACGAGCAATCGGTTCATGATCGCCGCTGATTTCGGCAATACCTGGGCATCATAGACCACCCGCTTTTTCCCGCCCGGTTCCGAAAATGGCCAGCCCGATTTGGCAAGGGTGGCTTGCCCCAGCAGATGCTCCCACTTGGGATAGTAATGCCAGGTGTTTTCGGCAAAAAATATGGCCCCTGCCCCGTTTTCCGCCAGGGCTTTCTTCACCTTCTGGGCCTTATCCGCATCCGGCAGGAAAAAAGCGAGGAAGGAGGCGTTGTCGCCTTTCTCGTCAAGGATGGTCCGGAAGGTCACACCGGGCAGCTTGGCAACAATAGCCTTCATGGCCTTCTTGTTCTTCTGCTGGGCAGCGACAATCCCATCGAGCTTTGCCAACTGGGCCAGGCCGATGGCGCCCTGCAACTCCATCATCCGGTAATTGAAACCGATAAAGCTGCGGCCCTCGCCGCCCCTGCCGCCAGGGTTAACCGCGTGATCATGGCCATGGTCATGGTACTCGCTCATATCCCGCCAGAGTTTTTCATCGTTGGTGACGATCATCCCGCCTTCGCCGGTGGTCATGGTCTTGACCGGATCAAAGGAGAAGGTGCCACAAGCTCCGAAAGAACCGAGACGTCTGCCATTCAGGCTGGCGCCAGCGGCCTGGGCCGTGTCTTCGAGCACCGGAATACCGTGCTTGTCGGCAATAGCTTTGATTTCCACAATGCGGGCAGGAGCGCCCATCATGTGCACCGGAATAATCAACTTGGTTTTATCGGTGATCTTTTTCTCAAGATCTGCCGGATCCATATTCAGGGTCTCATCCACCTCAGAAAAAACCACGATGGCCCCGATGTCCAGGATCGCCTCCCAGGTGGCGACAAAGGTGAACCCCTGGGTAATGACCTCGTCTCCGGGTCCGATGCCCAAAGCGGCCATGGCAACTTTAAGCGCCGCAGTGCCGGAGGTTACTGCCTGACCATGCTTCACTCCGCAATAGGCGGCAAACTTCTCTTCAAAGGTGCGAACCTTATACACTCCCTTGCGCTGCTCAGGGAATTCGTACCGAAAAAGCACCCCGGTGTCCAGCACCTCCAGGATCTCTTTTTTCTCTTCTTCGCCAAATATCTCAAAACCGGGCATAAAGCACTCCTCTCTCAGCGGCCTGTATCTGTTTTAATTTCTCACTTTTCACTTTTAACTGTGCACTCTTACAACTCAACCCCAGCCTTCCATGGCTGTTTCGTAGACGCGGATCACATCCTCGAGAGTGGGCTTACGCGGATTGTTTTCCACTGGCCGGGTCACGGTAAGGGCGATTTTCGCCATCTCGGGGATCTTCTTGGCCGGGATCTTCAACTCACCAAGGCTCGACGGGATGCCGAGATCCTGATTCATCCGGTAGACAAATTCCACCCCGGCTTCAGCTGCCTCCCGCTCTTGCAGACCATCGACCTTGGCCCCCATCACCTCGGCCAGCATGGCGAACCTGGCAGGGTTGCCGATGATATTATAGGCCATCACATAGGGGAGCAACACCGCATTGGCCAAGCCGTGCGGGATGCCGAACATGCCGCCCAGAGGATAGGCCATGGCATGCACCAGCCCGACCCCTGCAGTGGCCAGGGCCTTGCCGGCAAGCAGACTGCCCAAAAGCATGTTGGACCGGGCCTCCATGTTGCCGCCGTGGGCATAGGCAAGGGTCAGGTTGGAGCTGATCAGTTCAATGGCCTCCAAGGCGTACATATCGGAAATGGCATGGGCCTGGGTGGAGACAAAGGCTTCCAGGGCATGGGTCAGGGCATCCACCCCGGTGGTGGCGGTGATATGCGGAGGCAGGGACACAGTCAGAGCCGGATCAAGGATGGCAGCCTCCGGGTACAACGGGTCGCCGTTCATCCCGCCCTTGGACTTGGTTTTTTCGTTGATGAACACCGCAGTAAAAGTAACCTCGGCCCCGGTTCCGGCGCTGGTCGGGATCATGATCTTCGGCACCCCGGCTTTCTTGATCTTGCCAAGCCCAAGATAATCCTCAGCCTTGCCGCCATTGGTAAGCAGGATGCTGACTGCCTTTGCCACATCCATGGCCGAGCCGCCGCCTGCACCGACCACGCAGTCGCATTTTGCCTTTTTGGCCAATTTAAGACCATTATCAGCCAATTTCAGCCCCGGTTCAGGGTCGATCTTGTCGTAGAGTTCAAAGGGAATTTTTGCCTTGGTCAACGGCGCGGTGATCCGCTCAACCAGCCCGGCCTTGACAAGACCCGGGTCAACCACCAGGAAAACCTTAGTGCCGCCAAGGTCTTTAACAAGAGCGGGAAGATCGTTGATCGCATCCACTCCGAAACGAATCCGGGTGGGCTGGGTGACGGTAAAGGATTGGGAATGCATGGTGGGTCCCCTTTTTTGTTTAAATGACTTGCGGGCAATGCTACTGTCCCAGGAAGATAAATGCGTACGTAACTATCCAGCTTGGAACAAAAAACCAAGGCTAGCCCAAGATATGTAACTGGGCAGCAGGGCCGCA
>VMSS01000243.1 GCA_013791995.1 Desulfurivibrio sp.
CGGGACCGGCTGGGCGACATGATCAGCAAAAGCGCGCCCATGAAGAAGATTTTTGATATCCTGCCCCATATTTCCCAGAGTGAAAGCAATGTGCTCATTCTTGGCGGGTCCGGGACTGGCAAGGAATTGATTGCCTGGTCATTGCATAATATGAGCGAGAGGGGCAAGGGACCTTTCATTGCCGTTAATTGCGGAGCCCTGCCGGACACTCTTTTGGAATCGGAGCTGTTTGGCTGCAAGGCCGGTGCCTATACCGACGCCAAGCAGGACCGGCAGGGGCGTTTTGCCGCTGCCGAGGGCGGTACTCTGTTCCTCGATGAGATAGGCGATATTTCTCCGGCCATGCAGGTAAAGCTGCTCCGGGTGCTTGAGACAAAATGCTATGAGCCCTTGGGCTCCAGCCGCACTATAAAGGCCAATGTCCGGATTGTCGCCGCAACCAACCGCGATGTGGAACAACTTGTCCAGGAGGGCAAGTTCCGGGACGATCTCTTTTACCGTTTGAATGTGGCAAAGCTGGAACTCCCGCTTTTGCGGGAACGGGCCGTGGATATTCCGTTGCTGGTAGAGCATTTTGTCGAAAAGCTCAATGGTGAGAAAGATCGCGATATCGGCGGTGTATCGGAAGAGGCTCTGCGGATATTGATGGCCTATGATTTCCCTGGGAATATCAGGGAATTGCAGAATATCATCGAGTATGCTTTTATCCTGTGTCCGGGCGGTTTGATCCAGCCGGATCATCTTCCCTCGCCGCTGGCCGCGCAACTGGATCCGGTTCTGGGCGTTATGGACATGAATAGGCCGATGCCTCTTGTTCAGATTGAGAAGAGGGCCATCCTCAGCGCCTTGACCCGTAATAGTTGGCGGCGCATGGCAACTTGCAAGGAGCTGGGCATTTCCAAGGATACCTTGCGCCGCAAGATCTCCCACTTCGGATTGGATGGACAGGGGGGATTTGCAGAGGCTTGAGGGGAGGTTGTTAATTCCGCCTGATGCCGGAAGGTGAGGGCGGAAGGAATACTTTGTTGAGTGGTAACTGGGCTTGCAGAAGATGCAGTGGCCCTCATTTTCGGCGCGGTGCTGTCGAAAATGAGGGCTTTTTTTATGCCTCTATGGTGGGTTCCGGTTGGGCGATGGGCAGAAAAATAGTAAACACCGCGCCGCCGGCAAGACTGTTTTCGCCGGTGACCGTGCCACCGTGGTATTCGATGATCTTTCTAACGTTGGCCAACCCCAGGCCGGTGCCGCCTTCGCGGGTCGTGAAAAAGGGCTGGAAAAGACGGCCTATCTTTTCCGGGTTGATTCCCGGTCCATTATCCCGCACCTGAATGACCACCTGTTTTATCTGGTCGGCGTGACGTGACGTCCTGGCCGTGATCTGCACAGTCCCGTCCTGTGGTGACCATTGTATGGCGTTTAGTACCAGGTTGGAAAAGGCCCGGATGAACAGTTCCACATCCACCAGCAACGACAGGTCGTCGCTCAGATTGTTGTTGATTTCCAGTACCACGCCTCTGTTTTTCTTTTCCTGGGCAATGGTACTGAGCGTTTCCTGCATGAGTGCCGGGAAACTGCTCTGGCTCAAGTTGAGCTGCAATGGTTTACCATAGCTCAACAGATCGTTCAGCATGGTTTCAAGGCGCATCGACTGCTGGCATGTTATTTCCGTGAGTTCGGAAAAGATTGCGTCCTCGGTGCCCAGTTTTTGCTGAATCGTCTTAATGTTCATTTTTATTGAGGAAAGAGGATTGCGCATCTCATGGGCGATGCTGGAGGTCAGTTCACCGATAGCGGCCAGGGAGGCTGTTTTTGCAAGAGCTCTCTCGACCTCAATCTTTCGCAGCATCGCCTCAGCTTTTTTGCGTTGGGTGATGTCGTTGACCACGCAGATTATTGCCTCGACTTCCTGATCCGGAGTGCGCATCACCGAGCCGGAAAAAAGAGCGGGAATCTTTGTCTTCTGCAGCGTTACCAGGCAAATTTCCAGATTGATGACCTCTTCTCCCCGGGCAAGAACATTCAGAGCACGATTCTTGAACAAATGAATGGTGTCGTCGCTGATGAATTCGCTGATTTGGCGGCCCAGCATCTCTTTTTCAGAAAAACCCAAAAGCGTTGCGGTGGTGTTGTTGATTTTAATCAGGGTCTGGTCGGCTGAAAGGACCATGAGACCGCCGCTCATGTGCTTAATGATGTTGTCCACATAACTTTTGGAAACCATGGTCTGCTTGAGTTCTTCGGTCATGCCCCAGAAGGAAGTGGCCAGATTGTTGATTTCGTCGTCTTTATTGCCTTGGGGTGGCTGGGATATTTCCCTGTTTTGGGCAAAACGGACCACCATTTCCTGTATGTGATTGAGAGGCTCAATGATCTGACGATTGGCAAAACAACGGCTGATGAGGGTTGCGATGATCAAAACCAGCACAAAAAGCAGGCCGAGGAACAGCGTATTTGTTTGGGCATGGCGCCTTTCATCCTGAATATCCTGTTCAACGCTATGGGCCAGGTGTTGGGATAAATTCAGGAGATCATCTAAAAGGCGCGTTTGCATGTTGCCGAGTTGCTGTACTTTTTTCTGTAGCTCCAGCGAGGTTTCGATGGACTGGGTCCTGAGGTAGACCTCCGGCGCCAACCGGTAGAACTCATTGTACTGGCTTTGCAATTCTTCAATAAGGGAGGCTTCCGGGGAAAAATAGGTGTTTTGCGCGGCCACCTTTTTCATCTGCTCCAGAAGCTGAAGGATTGTGGTGCTGAGATGATTGCCCTCTATCGCCTGTTCGGTTTCGCCGGTCAAGAAGGCATTTTCATATTTGGATATCTGGTTTTTGAAGGTGTTGACTGTTTCGTCACTGAGCCGTGCCAGGGGAAAGTGGATGGTCTGCAAGGCCGCAAGCCTGTCGGCCTGCCTGCTGTTCGAGTAAAAACTGGAGAGGGTGGCGACAAAGTAGCCTGCCAGCGCGATAAGCACACAGATCCATACTTTTGTCCGAACACTGCCGGTAACAAAAAATATTTTAAAGAGGTTACAGTTCATGAGTCCTTTGTTGGCTGTTTGCCAGATAGTTTTCAAGGTGTTGTTTTTCCTGGAAGCGACAGAAGGTGTTGCGTCCAGCCGCTTTTGCCAGGTACATCGCGTAGTCGGACTTGCTCACCAAAATTTCAGTATGAGAGCCGTTTTCCGGAAACAGGCTGATTCCGATACTGGCGCCCAAAGTACAGGTGAAGCCGTTTGCGGAAAACGGGGCAGAGATGGTTCTCGTAATTTTCTGGGCGAGTATCTCGGCATCTGCAGGCGAATGCAACGCGTTGAGAATGATGGTGAACTCGTCGCCGCCCATTCTTGCCACCGTGTCTCCGGTGCGCACGACTTCTTGCAGCCTGCTCGCTACGGTTTTGAGAACCAGGTCGCCGACTTCATGGCCCATGCTGTCGTTGATCGCTTTAAATTTGTCCAGGTCGAGATAGAGCAAGGCAAAAATACGCTCTTCGCGCTGTGCTTCCCGGATTGAGTTTTCAAGCTTTTCAAAAAAGAGATTCCGGTTGGCGACTCCGGTAAGGGCATCATAATGCGCCATCTTTTTCAGGGTATGTTCGACTTTTTTAAGCTCGGTAATATCATTGAATACGCAGATGATTCCCTCCAAAGCCCCCTGCTCATGGTGCATGGCTGACCCGGAAAAATGTGCGGGAAAGCGGCGGCCGTTTTTTGTGAGGCAGGTGATTTCCCTGTCCTTCATCGGACCATTCTTTTCCAGGGTGCTGATCAGGCTTGCTGAGAAAAGCGACTCGTCTTCCGGGGTAAGCAGAGTGGTCGCCATTTTGCCGAGCAATTCTTTTTCGTTGTAACCGAACATGGTGAGGGTCACCTGGTTCACGGTCTGGATTTCACCGGCAGGGGAAACAACCACAAGCCCGCCGGTCATGTTTTTTATGATATTGTCGACATATTTTTTAGAAACGGTGGTGACTTTGAGGTTTTGGGTCATCTCCCAGAACGCTTTGGCCAGACGGCCGATTTCGTCGGTGGTGCTGATATATTCCGGGGGAATGACATCCTGGGTTCGAGAAAAAGTATGCACATTTTCCTGGAGTTGGGCCAGGGGGGTGATGAGGAGGCGGTGGGCCACCCTGTCTATGATAAGGGTGACCGTCAGGAGTACCAGCACGAATAGGGTGCCGAGAAAAATGGTGCTTTTGAGTGATTTGGCTTTGTTTTCTTCGATTTCGCTGAGGAGAAAGGTGTTCAGTCTTTTGTCAAGATCGGTGAATCCTGCAAGGAGTTGGCGCTGCAACCTGCCGAGTTGGCCCACCTCTTTTTGCAGATCAAGGGAAGATTCCACATCCGAGACGTGGGCGTATACATTGCCGGCAAGGTGGGCGTAAGCCTGATAATCACCCTGCAGTTTTTGCACATAGGCAGGGCTTACCTGGGGATGCGGAGAACGTTTAATAGCCTCAAGAAGCTGCTCAAGCATGGTGGACAGATCACCGCTGATGGCGTTTGTTTGGGCCGCCAGTTCGCTTTCTCCGGTGAGAAATGCCTCCTCGTAACGCTCCGTCTGTTTCTTGAAGGTGTAGAGGATGTCATTTCCCAGTGTTGCCTGGGGGAAGTGGACCTGCACCAGCATGGAAAGTCGGTCATACTGGGACATGTTCAAATAAAAACTCGCCAGGGTCGCAACAAAATAGCCGACGAGGGCGACCAGAACGCAACGCCATATTTTAGAACGTATGCTCCCGCCGCCGCGCATCACCGGATCTCCACTTTCTTTACCTGTCTGTCCAGGGAGTCTTCGGTAATATAGCTGATGGCATTTTTGTGTGTGCCGACGTACGATTTCGCAGCCTCGTCATCTTTGACGGCAAGGGGCAGCATGCCGACGCCGCTGTATAAAATCTTTTTCCAGTAGACGGAAAGCTGGACGGGAGATTTCTGAAGCATGATTCTGGTGAATCGCTCGTGGATTTCATCATTGGTGTTCATGACAAGGGTGATGGGCAAGTCGTTTCCCCACTTGATCTTTTTGCCGAGAAAAATATCCTTCACTTCCTGGGGGTTCAATCTATCCACGGGATTATCTTTGTTCACCACGAGGATATAGTCCGCCGCCTTGGCGAAGAAGGTGCTTCCCAACAGTAAGCTGAGCGTGATCAGCAATATGTATGTCGTTCTTTGTAGTTTCAATTTTGTTTTTCGTGTTGCTGAAAAAATAAACGATATTCTGTTGGCAAGACAGCCCGGAAAGGAGGTTGCGTTCCTTAAGCGGGAGAGACTTTACTGTGGGGCGCCGCATAGCCTCTGGTTGCCGTTTTGGTTGTTAGAATATCCATATAGTATTGTCGTTGTGGCGCAGTCCGGATTTCTATGTAAAGAAGCGGGCTGCGGCCGGGCTTTCATTTGTAGTCACTGTGACTCACCGTTTTGCTGGTCACGTGTTGTTCCTGTTTCCACCTCGGAAGTGCTCGCGGGGCTGGGTGACGCCTCTGGGGTCAGGGTATTGATTTGCGGAGCGTTCGTCGTCCCAGTGGTCGGCGGTGTTGTTTGCTGTTCGCCGGAGGCTGGTGTAGGCGGAGGCCCGGTTTTCAATCCCTTGGAGCCGGTGAAGGTCATGTCGTATTCTGCTTTGAGAATCTGAACACGATTGTTGAACAGGTCGGCGACGATGAGTCGGCCCTTCCGGTCGACCGTGATGGAGTTTGGAAAATTGAACCAGAGCGGCCCGCTGCCGCGTCCGCCGAATTCGTATAGATATTTGCCCGCCAAGTCGAAGGCCAGGACGGTGTGGCGCATGTAATCAACGATGTAAATGGTCTTGCGGCCTTCGTTGATGGCAATCCCCCGCGGGCGGCTCATTTTTCCGGTGGAGCCTCCCTTTTCGCCGAAGCTGAAGAGAAATTCTTCGTTGACCGCATAGACATACACCTTGCTGGTCTCTTCACTCAGGAAGAAAAGATGTCCATCGCTGTCCGTCATGATGTCATTGATGACGATGGGTTCCAGCATGGGGCCGTCAGCGGAGTCCCCTCTCTTGGCCCGAGCTTTTGGGCGAAGTTCCGGCGGAAGATCGCCCAAAAGCTCGGCTTCCTCCGGGGACGGGGGAGATTCGGGAGGGGAGGGTGTTTCAGCGGCTTCTTTCTCGGTCAGGGGGTTCTTTTCAGAGGTGTCCCTGACTATTTTTCTCTGTATTTTGTCCTTGGGTTTGAGCCAACGGAGAAAATTACCCTCCTTGTCAAGCACAAGAACCCCGCGAATATTGTTGTCTACCAGATAAATATTGCCTGTTTTTCCCAGAGCGCCGCGAAAGGGAGAGAAATTTTCAGCTTCCGGGATGGTGTCGAAAAGGATCTCTTTGACCGGAAAAAAGGCGCCGTTTAAAATGGTGAGCCGGGGTGGGCGTTTGGCTGATTTTCCTTGGCAGATAAAAACGTTTCCATCCCTGGTGTCGAAGAAAATGCTTTGCGGAGAATCAATGCCTCGTCCGGCCCCGAGGAAAAGGTGGGGGATGAAGTCGCTGTCGTAAATGACGAAACCCATCTTGCCGCCATTGATGACATATATTTCTTCC
>VMSS01000042.1 GCA_013791995.1 Desulfurivibrio sp.
AATAATAAAATGGGACAGATTTATTTTTTCTGCAAAACCGTAAACGTTCAGCAGTGCCGTAGATGCGCGGAAGAGATCGGTTCGCCATACTCCAGTATGCGAACCGACCGATGACAACACAGATGCGGTGCTGCTGGACGTTTACAATTAATACATTTCGTATTTTGCCAACACCCCATCCAAGCCGCCGTTGCTCAGCGGCTTCTTCCAGGCGGGCTTAAGGACGATCTTCTTTACCAGTTCCCGGTCGCCGAAATAGAGGTAGGCCGTAGAGCCGGTGCATTTATGCTTAAGAAAACTGCCCAGTTCTCCCACCAGGGCGGCGGCCTCAGCTTGGGCGCCCAAGCGAACTCCGTAGGGCGGGTTGGAGACAATGACCGCATTGCTGATCGGCTCAAGTTCCTGAAAACGGCTGGAGTACACCTCCACCTCTTTGCCGTAGGGCAGCTGGCCAAGGTTGATCCGCGCTGCTTTTACCGCCAGTTTTGCGGCATCGCTGCCCATAATTAACCCCTCGGGCAAACTGCGAATCTGCGCATCCGCCTCAGCCTTCACCTGTTGCCAGGTCTCGGACTCAAAATCGGGAAAACGCATGAAGCCAAAGCTCTCCCGCAGATACGAAGCGGGAATCCGGCAATACCGCATCAGCCCCTCGCAGAGCAAGGTGCCTGAACCGCACATCGGGTCGATCAGCATACGCTCGCCGTCCCACTCCGTCAGATCGATGATCGATGCAGCCAAGGATTCCTGGATGGGCGCTTCCACCGACTCCTGCCGGTAGCCCCGCCGGTGCAGGGAGGACCCCGAGGCGTCGAGACTGATCACCGCCGTGTTTTTATGGATATGGAGGTTGAAAACCAGATCGGGGTTGCGCTTGTCCACGTTGGGCCGAGCGCCGAATTTCTCCTGGAACTGGTCGACAATGGCGTCCTTGAGGCAGAGCGAGGCGTACTGGGAATGGGTGATCAAGCTGTCGCTCACCGTGGCGGTGATGACAAAGGTCTGCTCCCGGTCGAACAGCTCCACCCAGGGGATGGTCAGCGCGGTTTTATAAAGATATTTGGTGCTGTGGCAGTCGAAATGCAGAAGCGGCGCCAAAACGCGGGTGCAGAGCCGGGTCTGGTAGACGATCCGGTACAAGACCTCGGGCGTGGCGGTGAAATACACGCCCCGGTACACCGGGTTGACCTGGGTCGCACCTAAGCCCACAAGCTCGCGTTCGGCAAGGGGCTCGACATTCTCCGCGACCTGGGCGAAATAACTGTTGTTCTTCTGATAAATAAAGGGTTCCAACACCATGACCTCACACAGCAGAAATTAATTTTGGGCAGGTAAGAATCACGCCGCCCTGTGGACATGCGATATACACCGGAAAATGCGGAAATGCCAGAAGCAAGAAAAAACAAGGGGGTATTTCCCAACCTCACCCCCGAGCTATTTTCTTCTCTTGCAATCCGGAAAAAGACCGGGTAACTCTGGCTGCGGAGAACCAGTTACAGAAACCATACCTGGAGAAAACACCATGGATTTCGAATCATTTGAACAAGCCCTGCACATCTGCATGACCGCCACCCCCGGCAGCGACGAGCATGAGGGTGCCCTGATTTACTGCCTGGAAAACGCCCCGCCCGAGCTCAAGGACAAGATCACCGAAGCGTTGGCAAAATTCCACAAGGAGCCGCAGCAGGGCTGCGGATGCGGCTGCAACCACGACCACGATTGAGTTTGCAACGAATAGGGTCCGGCCACTATCCCTTTTCCAAAACACACGTAGAGAATGAAGGCTATAGTTGAAAAAGTCCCCTCCCCCCTGCGGGGAGGGTCAGGGAGGGGGGAATTCCCGATATCCGACACCTTCAGCTTCACCCACCCCCAGCCCCTCCCGTCAAGGGAGGGGAATCACGCATCATCGCATTAACGGGACCAGTAACGCTTGGTTGGAAATGTAATTATTTCTTCTGGAAAAGCGGGAGAAACTCTCCGTACCCCTCTTTTTCCAGATCCGCAACAGGCACAAAGCGCAGAGCCGCCGAATTGAGGCAGTAACGCAATCCTGTGGGCGGCGGGCCATCGGCAAAAACATGCCCCAAATGCGAGTTGCCATCCCGACTGCGCACCTCGGTCCGGGTCGAGAACAACTTCCGGTCTTCCCGCTCAACGATTCTTTCAGGAACCAACGGTTTGGTAAAACTCGGCCAACCGGTGCCCGAGTCATACTTGTCGAGCGAGCTGAACAACGGTTCGCCGGAAACAATATCCACGTAGATTCCGGCCTGTTTGTTATCCCAGAATTCGTTGCTAAAAGCCGGTTCGGTTCCCTCTTCCTGAGTGACCCGGTACTGCATGGGCGTAAGCCGCTTGCGCAACTCCGTTTCGCTCCATTTTTTGGAAGCCCTGTCCTCATCCCCCCAGATTTTCGTCAAAAACTTATCCCTGCCGGAACCGCCGCGGTAAATACTGTAGCGGATGGGGTTCTTCTTGTAATAATCCTGATGATACTCTTCCGCCGGGAAAAAAGTGGTTGCCGGGATGATCGGCGTCACTATGGCTTTGCCAAAAACCTTGCGTCCGTCCATTTCCTTTTTGGATTTTTCTGCCAGTTGCTTCTGTTCCTCGTCGAGATAAAAAATCCCCGAGGTGTAGGAGTGACCCCGATCCACAAACTGGCCGCCGCTGTCTGTGGGATCAATCTGGCGCCAGAAAACATCCAGCAATTTCGCATAGCCGACCTTGGCGGGGTCATAAACGATCTCAATCGCTTCAATATGACCGCCATCGCCATAGTTCTGGTAGGTGGGGTTTTCGGTCCTCCCTCCGATATAGCCGGAAGTCACCGAAAATACGCCATCCAGCTTCTCAAAGGGTTTTTCCATGCACCAGAAACAGCCCCCGGCAAAGATCGCTTTTTTTGTCTTTTCCGCGGCTCCGGACTCCGGTGCGCTCAATAGACTCACAAAGACAAAGCCCAGTAAAATAAATCCTGCATTCTCGACTATCTGCCCGATTATTTTCATGCAAGCACCTCTCCGGTTATTTTTTCCGATTTACCTAACAATGATGAACTTGCCACAAAGAAAAATATGCGTCACCCAAGTGCTGCGACAGGGCTCTCCTGAGCTAGCCGAAGGACTCAGCATGAACGGAACATCAATACATTAAGACACCTTCCGTTCGCCCTGAGCCTGTCGAAGGGGTATTGTTGCTCTTTCTTCAGACAATAAGCACGCACCGGGGAAAAACTATCATAAAAAAGCGGATCGGATTGTTTCCTCGGCCAGGAACCCATCCAGCTCCTCCTGGTCGTAAAAAGCCCGTTCAAAAAATAGACCCTGGCTCGGCGCGGTGTATTCTTTAAGCACCACCGGCTCCTCCAGAAAATGACCCACCTCACCCACGGTTAGCTTCCCCTTGCCTACCTCGACCAGCACCCCGACAATGCGGCGCACCATCTTCCAGAGAAAGTGGGAACCCACGATGCGGAAGAGGATAAGGTCCTCCGTTTCCACAATCTGGACCTTGTTGACCATGACCAGCGGCGATTTCTTCTTGATTGCCTGCCGATCGGTGAAGGAGGTGAAATCGTGCATCCCAACCAGCATTGTCGCAGCCTCCTGCATGAATCCCGTGTGCAGCCCCTCCTCCACCTGCCAGACAAAATCCCGACCCAGAGCGGTTTTGCGTTTGGCAATCTGGTAAAGATAGCTGCGACCGATGCAGTTATGCCGGGCATGAAAGCGCGCCCCAGCCCTTTTGCACTCTACAACGGCGATATCCTTGGGCAGGATCTCATTCAATCGCGCCCCAATCTCCGCAGGGCTATGTTCGGTATGCGTTTCCAGATGAGCGGTAAAACGCAGGCCATGCACCCCGGTATCAGTGCGGCCGCTGCCCTGCACATCCACCTCTGCGCCGAACAGCGCGGTGGCGGCCTTGAGCAGGCTGCCCTGGATGCTTTTGGCATCGTCCTGCTTTTGCCAGCCGCTGTACCGGCCACCGTCAAACTCCAGGACCAGCTTGAATCGTTTTGGATGTGTATTCATAGTGATGGTTTCCTTGGTAAATCATTTTAAAAAATCAGCAACCGGGGACAGACACGACCTTGTGCATCATGTCGTCATTCCGGCGCAAGCCGGAAACCAGTGCTTTTTTTCTGGATCCCGGCTTGCGCCGGAATGACATGTGTTCCGAAAACCATTTCCGGAACCGCCAAACTTTGTGAGCCCCCCGCAAAGCCTAAGGTTTACCTTAAGGAATTATTCACTCCTCTGCCAGCCCACCGCCTGCCTTCGCCTTGCGCTCAGCCCGATAAAAGCAAAGCACCCTGCCACAAAGCAGAGGACAAAAAGGCCGCTGCCAAAAAAAGAGGCGCCATAGCCCCATTCCCGGTTCAGGCTCCCGGAGACCACCGCGGCAAGAAAGGTGGCCAGGGTCCGGGCGCTGTAGAGCAACCCGGAGTTGCCTCCCAGCCTTCCCGAGGGAAAAAGCAAGGCCACCAGCACCCCGAGTTCCAGCAGAGCCACCGTATCGCCCAGGGTGTGGAGCAACCGGATGATCACCAGACTCCAGATATCAACAGCCAGCGGGGTCACGAGCTGAAACAAGGCGGAAAAAGCCATCCCCCCCAAAAAGAAAAGAAACACCGATTTCCGTTTATCGTGATACTTGCCGACCAGGGGAACAGCCAGAGCCATCCACAACCCCATGCAGGCAAAGACCAGCCCTATCTCCCGGGGAAGCAGTCCGAATTTCTCTTTCAGCAGCAGGGAAAAAGAGGTCTGCTCCACCCCAAAATGGGTGCCCAGCACAAAAAGACAGGCAATCAGCAGCAGGGGCTTAAACTGGAGAACATCCCCGCTGTATTCCTTAAAGGAAAAGACAATGGCCTCATAATCAACCAGAAACAGCGAACACAGAAAGATGGCCCCGGCACCTGTCATGGCCAGGGAAAACAACAGGGTCGGCGATGTCTGCACCACAAGACCGCCGATCAGGGGGCCAAGGCCGAAGCCGAGATAGGTGCTCAGCTGGTAGGTAGCCACCCGCCTGCTCCGCTGAACCTGGCCGAAATTTTTCAAATAGAGGGATTCGCTCACCACCACCAGGGCAGCGCTCCCCACCCCGCCGACACAAACCGCAGCCAGAATCCAACCAAAGGAACGGGCCGTCAGGAGAGCAGCAAAATATCCTGCATAGAGAAGCGCGCCACAGAGCATGGTCCTTCTGGGCGAAAAAAAATCGGAAAACAACCCGAGCGGCAGCATCAGCACCATGGAGGACAGGGAAAAAAGGCCGATGGCCATACCGATCTGCACGTCGCTTAAGCCATACCCCTTGAGGAGCAGGGGCAGATAGGCCAACACCAGCCAGTGCGTGAAATAGATAAGAAAACGGATGGTGATGGACAACAGGATCTGGCGGCGCATGGTGGTCCTGATAGACGGTATCGATTCTCCCTTCTAGCATGCTTCGAACAAAGAGGCAATTACGGACTTTTTCCCCTCCGGCCACCCGACATCCCTGTCTCGGGACCCGACATCGGGTCGTTATTGCCCGAAACGCGCCCCATGTCGGCTGGAAAAAACATTTTTTTAGCGTACTGTGAAATTGAAAGTTACCTGGGATGTATCTGCAAACCAAGGAGGAAATATGTTGAAACGAACCCTGCTCTTCTCGTGTATAGGAATATTGCTCGTGAGTCACAACGTCCAGGCCGGGGATGCCGCTCAGACCGGAGCCATTGGCGGCGCGGCCGGAGGAGCCATTCTCGGGCAGGCCATCGGCCGCGACACCAAAGGTACGCTGCTGGGCACCGCCATCGGCGGAGTGCTCGGCTATATGGTCGGCAATGAAATGGACAAGACACAGGGCCAGCCAACCCGGATATATCAGCCGACCAGAGTTGTCCGGCAGTATGAAGAGAACCGCTATGCCGACTGTAGGGAGGTGGAAGTCCTGGCCACGGTGGACGGCAGACCGGAACGGGTATACAGCACCGCCTGTTACCAAAACGGTGATTGGGTCCTTCAGGACAGCGGCCGGGTGGTCAGCCAGATGGTGATCATCGATCGCGACCGTCATGAGCCGCCCCGCTGGGGCCACAGGGAGCGTGACCACCATGAACGGAAGCACTGGAAACGCGCGGGACACTCCGATAAATACCGGGAATGCAACAACTCCCGGATTATCTTCCGCTAACCACTTCTTCCGCACACAATAACCGCAATACAACAACAGGCGGTTTCTCCTTCCGGAGAGCCGCCTGTTTCTTTCCTCTCTCTGTTATCCCGCCTGCTCGGACTTCTCGATATATTTTCTTGCCCCGGCCAGGGCATCATCGATATGCCCGTAGATATTTTCCGGCCCAATTTTTCCGGTGAACCGATTGCGGTCAAGAGAAACCCGAAGTTGCGGCCGAACGCCGGAAAGAAGCAGAGCAGTGCCATCCTTGCGGGTCTTGGCCAACAGTTCCTCCATGGCTTGCTGCGCTGTGGCGTCGATGGTCAGAATATGGCGCATCCGCAAAATCAACACCCTAGCCGGGGTCTTGATGATGTTCAGAGTATCCTTGAACTGGGCGACAGCCCCGAAAAAAAACGGCCCATAGATCTCGAACACCTCGACCCCCTTGGGAACCTCGCGGGTGGCGATGGCCAGGGCGTCTTCCTTGCCGTACTCCTCGTTGAGCTCAGCCGTAATATTGCGCACCTCGGTGACCTGGGCCATGCGTTTCATGAAAAGCAGGGCGGAAAGGACAACACCGGTCTGGATGGCCACGGTCAGATCAACAAAAACCGTAAGAAAAAAGGTGCTGAGCATCACCAGAATATCCGATTTGGAGGCACGGAACAGTTTAACGAAATGCTGCCATTCGCTCATGTGGAAAGCAACCACCAGCAGCACCGCCGCCAGGGTGGGCATGGGAATGAGCACGGCCCAGCGGCCAAAGAGCAGCAGGATCAGGAGCAGAGTAACGGCATGGACCATACCGGCCACCGGGGTCCGGCCACCGTTCTTGATGTTGGTCGCGGTCCGGGCGATGGCGCCGGTGGCAGGGATTCCGCCAAAGAAAGGCACGGCAATGTTGGCAACCCCCTGGGCCACCAGCTCCATGTTGGAGCGGTGACGCATCCCGGTCATGCCGTCGGCCACCACCGCGGAGAGCAGCGACTCGATGGCCCCCAGCAGGGCGATGGTCAGGGCGGCGGGAATCAGCTGCGGCACCATCCCCCAGTCCAGGTGAGGCAGCCTCGGCATGGGCAACATGCTGGGCACACTGCCGAACTGCGAACCGATGGTCTCCACCGGCAGGCCGAGAAAATGGACCAAGCCGGTGCCCACCAGAATAGCGATGATAGAGCCGGGGATCTTCCTGGTCACCTTGCTCCAGAAGACAATGATCAACAACGAGATAGCACCGACCAGCAAGGCCGAGGGGTTCAGGGTGTCGGCATAATGGGCGTAATCCATCACTCTGTGGATGAACTCGCCGGAGATTGCGGGGATGGTCAGCCCAAAAAAATCCTTGATCTGGGTGGTGGCGATGATCAGGGCGATGCCGCTGGTGAACCCTACGGTCATGGGATAGGGGATGAACTTGATCACCGCTCCCATCCGGGCCAGCCCCATACCGATCAAGAACACCCCGGCCATCAGAGTGGCCATGGCCAGACCGTCGTAGCCGAACTTAGCGACAATCCCGAACACCACCACGATGAAGGCGCCGGTGGGTCCGCCGATCTGCACCCGGCTGCCGCTCAACAACGAGATGAGAAAGCCGGCGATGATGGCGGTGAATATCCCCTGCTCGGGCTTGACCCCGGAGGCAATGGCAAAGGCGATGGCCAGCGGCAGGGCGACAATGCCGACCAAAACTCCGGCCATGACCTCCTTGCCAAGCTGCGTACGGTCGAACCCATCCTTGACACAAGAAAAAAACTCAGGGACCAAACGGGTACTCATCGGATAATTCCCTCCAGAATACTTTTCAGTATCGGCAACTATTCCGCTTCCTGCCGAAACTGAACGAAAACCACAGAATGTAACTGTTCAACAGTGCCGCAGATGCGCGAAAGAGGTCTGCGGAGTGTGCTATTGCACATGAGCAGGCCGATGACAACGCAGATGTGGTGCTGTTGAACAGTTACAAGTATCGCCGGGTAGATATCAGGTGGTCAGGGAGCTTTACGCGAGGGGAACAAGCGCAGGGTAAAGGCGGGGCCAGGTGATAGGTACCCGACGGATAAACGTATTAACATGCATGTCAGGCAGAAAACAACAGGGTTGTATCTTTAGAAAAAACGGCTTGAATTTGCAAGGAGAAATTCAGGCCAAGCCGCGCTCGTAATTAAAAGTTGTAGTTTCCGGCAGGGGCTGATCCGTGGCAAGAGCAGCCAGCACCTGCTTTCCCCTTGCAGACATTGCCCTGCAATGGCTCAGATCGACGATGATCCGTCCGCACCCCATGCCCTTGAGTTTGGCAAGAAAACCCAGCAAAGAAAAATCCTGCTCCGCCAGAACCTCTGTGAGACCGTGGTCCTGGAACACGCGATACCCTTCGCCCCCTTCCGCTCGCAGCACCGAACCGGGCCGCACCCCACGGACCGGGATGCGGGAGAGCATCACCGGCAAGGGTCCGTAAACGGTAACCGCCAAGGGGGGCAAATGGCCACCCCGGCGAAAAAGCTCCTGCAAATTCTTGCGATCATCCTCCAAATTGGCGGTGAGTTCCCCAAGACCCAGCTCCTGCCAGGCAAGCGCGGCCTGACTGTTCAGGGTGTAGCAGCGGAAGCCGCCCAGCAGGGTCAACCCCGACAACCCTGCAAAGAGTGGCATATGCCCGAGATTATTGAGGCGGAACCGGCGAAAACCCTGCCCTGCCAGCATCCCAACGGCCCGACGGTATTCGTCCCATTCCGCCCCAAAAAGCATGGGGGGAATTTCCCAGATGATCCTGCCCTGCCAATCAGCACGCCGCAGGTCCACCTTTTTTAAGGCAGCCATGGTCTCCGGGGTCAGCTGCAACTCAAGGCTGGCAACAGACGGCTCATCGAGGACAAGAAAATCCTGGGGTCCCCGCCCCCGCACGGTCAGGGTCTGAGTAGAGGGTGCCTGGGACTCAGCCGCAGGCAGCAGACTGGCCAGGGCTTGCATTCGAGCCTGGTCGAAGCGCTCTTTCTGGGCCGGACTCTTTTCCGGCACGGCCACCTGCTCAAGAGTGGTGCGACAACTCTCCGGACTCAGGGTAAAGGCGGCCTTGCCCCCCACCTTGAAGACCTTGTCTCCCGCCTGAAAAAAACCGCCCTTGTCGGGAATCCGTACCCGGACAAAATCCCCTGCCTTGACTGCCTTAAGTTTTTTCTGTTCTATCCAAAGCTCTCGCACCGTAAAGCCGGTCCCGGCCTGATCGTTCTGGGGCTGGACGCGAATCCGGTCCCCAACGTGCAGCCGGTCGCTGGTCTCAAACCCGATCATGCCTCCGCGCAGCGAAGTCACCTGACCGAGATGCTTGCCAAGGGTTCCTTGTTTGGAGGAATCCGCAATCGCCGCCGGTACGGAACCGGAGAGAAACCCCTTGGTCGCTTGACGGCCAAAGGAAAGGGCCAGCTGCTCCTCGGCCTCCTGCATCGGCTGCTTGCGCCCGCTTTCCGGGGCGTCCAGCACCAACCGGTAGGCCGCCACCACCCGGGCCACGTAGTCAGCACTCTTCATCCGCCCTTCGATCTTGAGGCTGACGACCCCGGCCTTGAGCAACTGCGGCAACTGGGACAGAGCGCAGAAATCGCTGGTGGAGAAATGATAGCCGGGCTGTTCCCGGTTGAGATACTTGCGGCGACAGGGCTGGGCGCAGCGGCCACGATTGCCGCTCATTGAGCTTACGGCGGAAGAAAACAGGCATTGTCCGGAGATGGAAAAACACAAGGCGCCGTGGACAAAATGCTCCAGTTCGATGGTGCTCTGCTGCCGGATTGCCGCGATCTCGACCAGGGAGAGCTCCCGGGCCAGAACCGCCCGGGTGAAACCCATCTGCTCAAGCATTCTGACGCCGGCCGCATTGTGAACCGCCAGTTGGGTTGAGGCGTGCAGAGGCAATTGGGGAAAATAGTTTCTGACCAAACGCCAGACCCCGAGATCCTGGATGATAAGCCCATCCACCCCGGCCCCGGCAAGATCACCCAAAATCCCCACCAACTGGGGCAGCTCTTTTTCCTTAATAAGGGTGTTGAGGGCAATATACAGCTTGCGCCGGTGCTGGTGGGCATGGGCTGCCATTCTTTCCACCTCAGGCACAGTGAAATTCTTGGCCTTGGCCCGGGCGGAAAACTCCTTCAAGCCGCAATACACGGCATCGGCCCCGTTTTCCAGAGCGGCAAAAAAAGACTCCAGGCTCCCAACCGGGGCCAAAAGTTCTGTTTTTTTATTTGTTTTCTGGTGCGTCATCTTCTCTTTCCGTTTAGCAAGAGCCTACAGTGCGGACTGCCGACTTTTTCATCGGGCGCCCAGACTACCACGGTCGCCAAAGCAGGAGCAATGGAAATCAGCAAAACCCAGGAACGTCTCGACATGGGTCCTCTCCAGCCCCTATCCTGTAGCAGATGTCGCCATACATCACCCTATGTCCTCTAGAAAAACCCCATCAACCTGGCTACGATACAGACAAAAGAAGCGGGTTCAACGGAAACCAATACTGAACCCTGAAAAACCAGAGAAACCCAACTGAGGAGGATGTACGATGAAAAAAACAATGATTGCCCTTGCCATGATGTGCGCGGCCGGCCTGAGCGTTACCATGAATGACCTGAGCGCGGCCGCCGGCCCAAAGGATGGAAAGAGCGTGGCCCCGACACAGGAATTGGTGATCAAGGGGGAGAAACCCGCCATTTTCAGCCATGTCAAACACACAGCCCTTGGCCTTGATTGCGGAACCT
>VMSS01000048.1 GCA_013791995.1 Desulfurivibrio sp.
GCCGGAATATGAGAATTTTTGTTTTAGCGCAGGCGTGCTGGACTTGGCTTACGATTTCAAGGCCGCTTTTTTTAGGCATGGTGATATCTAAGAGCAGAATATCGGGCTTTAACGCCGAAACTTTTTCTAAAGCCTCCTCACCATCCTGAGCCTCACCGACAACGGTCCGAACATCCTGATACAACGGCTCGCCGGCCGCGCCATTCTCCTTGGTCCGGTCGAGCACGGTGATGCGCTTAACACTGTCCGGCAGAGCACCGATAAGAGCGCTTGCGTTAAAGGGTCTGAAGAGCCTGACCACGACAAGGCCGACTTTTTGTCCCTGGGCTACGAGATATTCCACCGTGGCGCGCACCGTCTCGGCTCCGGAAGCCATAACAACAATGATATCCTCGGCATCAGGGGCGCCAAAATAATCAAAGAGATGGTATTTCCGACCGGTGAGTTCGGCAAATTTGTCCATGGTTTCCTGGACAATGCCTGGTACTGCCTCATAGAATTTGTTCACTGTTTCACGGCCGGTGAAATTAACATCCGGGTTCTGGGCCGTGCCTCGAATCATCGGCCGATCCGGGGAAAGACCACGCTTACGGTGGGCGATAATCAGATCTTCGTCGATCATGGTCCGCATGTCATCTTCAGAAAGCTGCTCGATTTTCTGGATTTCACTGGAGGTGCGAAAACCATCAAAGAAATGCATAAAGGGGATGCGTGACTTGAGCGTTGACTGGGTGGCGATGAGCGCCATGTCCTGGGCTTCCTGGACATTTTGAGCGCCGAGCATGGCCCAACCGGTCTGCCGGGCTGCCATGATATCACTGTGATCTCCGAAGATGGACAATCCCTGGTAGGCCAGGGCACGGGCTGATATATGAAAAACCGTGGGGGTCAACTCACCGGCAAGCTTGTTCATATTGGGCAAAAGAAGCATCAAACCCTGGGATGCAGAAAAAGTGGTGCACAGGGCGCCGGTGGTAAGGGAGCCGTGCAGAGCACCTGCCACACCAGCTTCGGACTGCATCTGGCTTACGGTGGGAATCGAGCCCCAGATGTTCTTCTGGCTAGCATTAGCCTTGGTGTCAGACTCTGCCGCCATGGAGGTTGACGGGGTGATGGGATAGATGGTGATAATTTCGCTGGTGGCATAGGCTACGTGGGTGCAGGCCTGATTGCCGTCAATGGTGACCATTTTTCGGGACATGTTTCGGTTTCTCCTGTTTTATTATTGTTTCAATTCAACTTCGAAAATATGGTTCTTTCCTGTTTTTCCGTTCAAACACTGGCCGCTAATGCCGCCACAATCTTCCTGGGCAGCTTTCCCAGGGAATCACACCGTTGCTCAAACATCTCTTTCAAAACTGCAGTTGTCGTGGCAGAGTTACTGCCGCTTTCGGGAAGAGCCGGCATATGGGTCATCAAAGGGCAGACACCACAGGCTTTACGCTTGGTCATGCCGTGAATCATGGCGATGATCTCCTTCAGGGCTGCTTCTTCACCGGCATAAATCATTTCCCTGCCGATCTTCTCCGCAAGCCCGGTTCGTTCAATGACCGCCATCACTTCCCCCTTGACCCGGCACATGGCAAAACCAATCCCGGCACGACGCACCCTGTCCACCAGCAGAGACAATGCGTCTTCCCCCGAGGCATCGATGTCATTGATGCCGTCAGCGACCAGAAGGATAAACTTCAGCGCAGGATTAGCGGTGCGAATCCGGAACACCTGTTCGTCCAGATAGCTGGCATTGGCAAAGAACAGTGTGCCGTCAAAACGAATCACCGCAATGTGACTGCACACCCGCAATCCGTGATCGATGGTGCACCCCAAAACACCATCGTTGCTCATCGCCAGGGTCGAAACATTGGGATGCATCCGTCGATACAAAAAGAC
>VMSS01000250.1 GCA_013791995.1 Desulfurivibrio sp.
AAAAGGGATCTAAACCCGGCTTATCCATATAATCGACGGCATAGGCGGCGAAATTGACCAAGCCCTTGGCTGACAAGCCAACCTCCTCGGACTTTACCTTGCTATTGATATCTTCCCCGTCTGAAAAAACGAGCATGAACTTCTGGCTTTCCGCAGGCATCTGGCGAATGATCTCAAGGCCTTTCTGCATGCTGTCATAGAGGTAGGTGCCATCGGTGGTGTCCGGGAAGAAACTGCTGCGAAGAAATTGGTTCAAGGCCGATACATTGTTTCCCTGAAACGTCTTGGTGGAGACTCTGGGCTGCCTCGCGCCCGGATCGACAAAGGTGACGACATGGACAGTATCAATGGGTCGGACAAGACCAAGAAAACTGCTCAAAGCAGCCAACAGGGGTTCGACAGCCTTGCGCTGTTCCATGGAATAGGAATTATCCACCACCAAAACGATATTAAGGCCGATGTTCCGTTGCTCTTGGACTTCTTCCACCGAAATAATCTTGGCTGTTTTGATGCCTTGCCTGATCGAAAAGTCCTCTTTCTTTAAGCCCTTGATAAACTCACCGTTCGTATCCTGGACAGAGACCAGCATCTTGCCTTCGGCAACGGGTTGAAAACTTAACTTCGTTGTCTGTTGGAGAACCTTCACCTCGAGATTGTCAAGGGCAAGGCTCACGCCCGCCCATGAAAAAACGACAAAAAACAAACACAAAACAGAAACGATTTTTCTCATGGTGTTTCTCCTCAGGCGGATGTGCGGTGCTTCAAGATGGGAAGTTTTCTGTACTTTTTTATCTAACAACCATGAACTCTCAGCAAGAAAGGCAAGAGTAGGAGTATCCGACTACAAAACACACCCCGACACAGACAACATCTTTGAATGCAATAATTGCAGCCAACAGATCCTTGTCTTGGTGTTTGCTCATGACTCAAGTAAAGCAGAATATGTGCCAGGTGATTTATTGCCAGGATTCCGGTTGTCATCCTGCTGAAATGATAGAAATTTAAATGGATATTGCGGTGCGGAACAAACATTCTATGAAAGGGACTGCCGGCTGACATATCAGGAAAATCCTGACATGTCAGCCGTGATAAACAATTGAAAATAAGTGTTTTTTCGTTCCTACTTTTTCACGAATTATCGATTCTCGTGCAATGGCGGCACATAACTGAGTAAAATGTCGCCATCCACCGGTGCCAGCGGAAATTGTTCGGAATGGATGAAAAGGGTCCCATCCTGACGCAGCAACAGCATCAACAGCGCATCGGCAGATTCCGTTTGAATATGCTTTTCGTAGGAAAATCCCTTTATAAATCGCGTCGTTTTGAATTGCCAGTTGTAATAATGCCGACGTTCCAATTCATCCCTGGTTGCCGTTGGCCCGAAGGCGATTATTCCGCGATGAGCAAGTTTGATACTCTGTTTCTCGTGTGCCTCAGAAGCGATATGCATGGGGAGCTGGAATACATGAGTACGCCCAAAATCGGCCGCAAATCTTGAGCAGACGAAGACGTTGTAGGCGTCATTGGCAGTAGTGGCCAGCAGGAATCCCATGTCGTTGAGTTCCAGAGAAACTTCTGCGTCTTCGGAGAGCATTTCCCCATAATATGTGCGAACGCCGGACAGACGGCTCTGAATCAGGTTGTCCCAGCCGGAATCAGCTATCAGCACCGGAATATTCATGTCCTTGATTCGGATGGCGAATTCAGTGCTCCAGTTGGAAGCGCCCACAATAATTATGCCGTTCTGGCTTGCAGCAGCCAACCCCAGCCGACGCGACAGCCAACCGATGGTTGAACCATGAAGCACTACGGTGATCAACACGAGGGAGACGATTAAGGGCAACAGGAGATCAGCACCGGAGTAACCTTGCTCGCTCATGCGCGAGGCGAAGACTCCGGCCACGGAGACCGCGACAATCCCTCTCGGTGCAATCCAGGAAAGAAGCAGGCGCTCTTGCCAGATCATGCCAAGCCCCACGGTGGACAACAGAACGGCGATCGGCCGCACCGCAAACACGACGAGGGCAAGCAGCGCTGCGCTGCGCCAGTCAAGCAGGGTCAATATATGAGAATCAATATTAGCCGTCAGGATGACGAAAATGCCGGATACCAGAAGTATGGACACATACTCCTTGAGCCGCCTCAACTCATCGATGCTTCGAAGATGCATATTGCCCAGGGTCATTCCCAGAAAGGTGGCTGCAAGAAGCCCCGCTTCATGCTGGGCCTGGTTGGCAAGGCTGTAGCAAAGAAGGACCGAGGCGAGCGTGACCGGTGCTTTCAGAAACTCGGGTACGGCGTCCCGGTTGAACGCTTTGCCCAGCAAGTAGCCGCCGCCAACCCCCAGGCTTGCTGAAGCGGCGAGCGCGGTTGCCAGTCCACTGAGCACTTGGAAAAGCGCAGCACCCGACCCCAAATATAGAAAATATTTGAACACGAGTACTGCCAGCAATGCTCCGACGGGATCGTTGATGATTCCCTCCCATTTGAGCAATGAGGCCGGTCGCTTCTGGAGCCTTGCCTGGCGCAGCATGGGCATGATGACCGTCGGCCCCGTGACAATGATGATGGCGCCGAAAAGCACTGCTACCGGCCATGAAAGGCCGCCAACGAAATGCGCTGCAATACTTCCTATAAACCAGGTTATAGCAACGCCCGCAGTGCTCAGTCGCGTTACGCCAGGCCCTGCTTCCTTGAGTTCGTGAAACCTGAGGCTCATTCCCCCTTCAAACAGGATGACGGCCACCAGCAGTCCGAGAAGGGGAGTCAGCATCGCTCCGAGTTGTTCCCCGGGATTGATCAATCCCAGCCCGGGCCCGACTGCGAGGCCAGCGAGCGAAAACAGGAGAATGGCGGGTAACCGGAAGCGCCATGCCAGCCAGTGAGCACTGATTCCCACGACGATCACGAGGACAATAAAACCGGTCAAGTGAATCGTTGGATCAGTTGTCATTGCCATTTCCTTTTTGTCCCGGCATTTCTCATTGCGGCGTTCCACTGCTCAGCGCTTCGAAGCCGGAGATGACGTCGAACAGTTCCTCGTCAATGCCACTCTGCCGCAAACGATGGAATGTACCGTTGAGGTCCTCCAGCAATTCGTCGATGTTTTTGTCGGCGCGTTGCATCGCCGCCAGGCGGCTCGCGTTTTCGCTCGCGAGTGATTCGGCGCACGCCCGGAAGAGCGAGACAAAAAGATATTCGCGGATGAGCGCCCGTAAGGTCGTGGTACCGCCACCCATGACCTCGGGCAAGTTTCCCGTCGGCCAGGGGAGTTCGGCCAGCTTGCGCCGCCAGTTTTCGTCCAGCGGCAGCAGCCGCTGACTTACGGGCGCATAAACCGCCCCGGACGTTGGGCGGTTGTAAAAGAGGTGGAGTTCGGCGACCTCATCCCGGCCACGTCGCGCCTCGCTCTCCACGAGAATCCGCCCGACGAGCGGGGCGATGGCCTTGACGGATTTCGGCACGGTGAAGAGTCCCATCAGCGGCAGGCCCGCGTCCTCAAGCCGCGCATGAACGCGCTCACCAACGGCCCAGACCTGGGGCACCCCCGGCAGAGCCGCCAGCGTCTTGACCGCATAATCGGCCACCACATCATTAAACTGGCCCACCAGTCCCTGGTCAGAACCGAACACGACCGCGCCAACCGCACCCGCAACTGTTTTGCCTTGCCGTTCTGCAAGCGAAGGCATTGACCCGCTTTCCCGGAAGCATGCGCTCAACCCCAGCTCTACAGCACGATAGTAGTCGGCCAACGCACGCACCGAGTTCTCGTATTGTCCGATGCTCGAGGCGGCCACAGCTTTCATCGTACGAACAACGGATTGGAGATCTCCGGCGGTTTCAATCTTTCGGAGCAGGTTCGCGATGGTATCGCTCATTACTGCTCCTCAGGTTTAGGATTTGAATCAGCATTGGTTTCAGGTTTAGGCTGTAAGAAAGCAAGCGTTTGACGAGCGACTTGGATAATCGTTTCACGGTCCTCGTCGCTCAATTTTTCGGAGCTATCCATGCGCTCGCGCACTTCTACCGGGATATCCGCCGCCGCATCATGCAGGGCACGCTCGGCCTCCATCATCCGGTCAAGCGGCACACGGTCGAACAATTCCGCGGTTAAAGCCAGCAGCACAGCAATCTGCGCAGGCACGGACACCGGGGTGAACTCCGGTTGTTTGAGGCAGGCGCGAATTCGTTTTCCATGCTCGATGATCTTGCGGGTGTCTTCATCCAGGCGGGCGCCAAAGCGTGAAAAAGTTTCGAGTTCCTCAAACTGCGCGTAAGCGAGTTTGAGGTCGCCGGCCACCGCGCGGTAAGCCGCCCTTTGCGCCTTGCCACCGACGCGCGAAACGGATTTTCCGACATCGACCGCAGGCAGCACACCCAATTCAAACAGCGACGGCGAAAGATAGATCTGCCCATCCGTGATGGAAATCAGGTTGGTCGGGATATAGGCGGAAATGTTCTGCGCTTCGGTTTCAATGATGGGCAGTGCGGTTAAGGAGCCACCGCCGAGTTCCGGGCGCAGATGCGTGGCCCGTTCGAGCAGCCGCGAGTGGATATAAAATATGTCGCCGGGAAAGGCTTCGCGACCAGGCGGACGACGCAGCAAGAGCGAGATTTCGCGGTAGGCGCGAGCGTGATGAGTCAGGTCGTCGTAAACGATCAGCACATCCCTGCCCGCTTCCATAAAATGCTCCGCGATACTGGTCGCGGCGTAAGGAGCGATGTAAGCAAGACCCGGCGGGTCATTACCTTCGGTCACAACGAGGACGGTGTAATCCA
>VMSS01000001.1 GCA_013791995.1 Desulfurivibrio sp.
ATTGATGTGGGCACCAATGCCGAAGTGCTTGTCGGCAACCGGGAATGGCTTATTGCCTGTGCCGGGGCGGCAGGTCCGGCCCTTGAGGGCGGGGTGGCCCGGATGGGAATGCGGGCCGGCCCCGGCGCCATCGAGCATGTTTGGATCAATTCGGACACCGGGGAGATTCAGTATGAAACCATCGGTAACACCAAGCCCAAGGGGCTCTGCGGCTCAGGTCTCATTGATCTGGTGGCGGAGCTGTATCTGACCCGGCAGATCGATATCCGCGGCAAATTTCGGCCCCAGGCTGCCGGAGATCGGCTGATTCAGGGAAACGAGGGCTGGCAGTTTGTGGTGGTGGGGGGCGAGGATTCGGCGGATGGTCAGCCGGTGGTCTTGGGACAGGTGGACCTCGATGCGCTCATGCGTTCCAAGGCGGCCATGTATGCCATCCTCACCACGCTGACCAATCAGGTGGGCGTCGCCTTTGGTGATCTGCATCGCATTTATGTGGCCGGCGCATTCGGCCGGCATATCTCTCCCCGGCAGGCCATTGTCTTGGGGATGTTGCCCGATCTGCCACTTGCGATCTATGAGCCCGTTGGCAATAGCTCCCTGGCCGGGGCTCAGCGGATACTGCTTGAAAGTCAGGCACGTGAACGCAGTTTGGAGTTGGTTAGAAAAATCACTTATATCGAGTTGAACGTCAATCATGAGTTCATGCTTCGTTTTTCCGGCTCTCGCTTTATACCACACACCGACCATGCGTTGTTCCCTTCGGTCCCCTTCTTTGACGGGGAGTAGACCCCTAAGGGCAAAACTTTGAAATTTTTGTCGGTATGTGGTATAGGGCATCGGTTGTCTGGTGAAGTAGAGATCAAGGAGACCGGTTTTTGGTCTGGTTTTCATGAACGGCGGGGATAATGGTGTGAACGGGAACGGAAGTCTGGATGCCCCTAAAAAACAGGTGTCCAACAAAAAGAAGACCGCCAGGGATCGCCTGCTTGAGTTGTATGGTCTTTTTTGCAAGGAAGACGAGGTCCTGGTGGTCATCAACGCCGACCCGGACGCCATTGCCAGCGCTTTGGCGGTAAAACGTCTGCTCCGCTATCGGGTGAAAAGCGTCACCATTGCCTACCCCAACGAAATCAGGCGGCTGAACAACGTGGTCATGGTTGATCTGCTGAAAATCCCCATGGAGCGTCTGCATACCATAAAAATCGGGGATTACACCAAAAAGGTGATGCTTGATTCCCAGCCCTCCCATCTGCCCTGTTTCGAGAACATAACCTTTGACGTGGTTATTGACCACCACCCTGCCGCCAAGGGCTGGGTGGCTCCCTTTGTAGATATTCGCAAGGATTTCGGCGCCACCGCCTCCATGCTTGTCGAGTACCTGCGGGCGGCCAATCTGAAACCCTCGGTTGCTCTGGCCACGGCTCTTTTTTATGCGATCAAGGTGGATACCCGGAATTTCGAAAAAAAGGTCACCCTGTCGGATGCCATTTCCTTCCGCTACCTTTTCAATATCGCCAACCCGAATCTGGTCCGTAAGATAGAGCAATCCTCCTTCCGTCGTTCCGAGTTGAATTATTTCAAGACCGCCTTAAACGAGATGAAGGTAAGCAAGCAGCGGCTGTATTCTCATCTTGGCAGGGTTCCCAGTCCGGACATCCTGGTGCTCATTGCAGATTTCTTGAGTCAGGTGCACGATGTCGCCTGGGTTTTTGTTTCCGGCATGCATAATGACAAGCTGGTGGTTATCTTTCGCTGTGACGGCTACAAGAAAAATGCCGGACGTCTGGCGGAGAAGATGTTTCATGAAATCGGCTCGGCCGGCGGGCACCGGGAAGCAGCCAGGGCCGAGGTGCCGCTTCGGAATCTGCCTGCGGAGATGCAGGATTTCTCAACCAAAACCCTGATGCGCCTCACTGTCAAGCATCTGCAGTAATCCTGATCGACTCTACAAAAAACAGAATATGCTCCATACAAGTGCTTCGACATGCTCGGCACAAGTAGTATACGCGGCGACGGCAAACAACGTTACGATGATATCCGTTCGCCCTGAGCCCGCCGAAGGACACTTTTCGCGTTTTTTCAACCTTTCGGGAAATCTTTTTCTCTCCCCGTGTTCCTGTGCTTGCTTTTTGGTGCAACCCTTCCCATAATGGACATGAAACAGGAAGCACAGCAGGATTTCGGAGCCGTTACGGAATATTCGTTGCCTATTGATCATTTCGTTGCGGCTCTTTATGCCGTTACAGCGGCTTTCCCTCTTCTTTCAGGAACTCCATGAAGCTGAAACCGAAGGTTCTGGCGATGATCCTTGCCGGGGGCCGCGTCGACGAATTAAACGTGCTCACCGCTTACCGGCCCAAGTCGGCTGTCCCTTTTGGCGGCTTTGCCAGGGTGATTGATTTCGCCTTGAGCAATCTTATGCACTCCGGCCTGGAGCTGGTTGCTATTCTCAGTCAGTTCCGAAGTTTTTCCCTGATCAGTCATATCGGCGTCGGTGCAGCCTGGGACATGATCGGTCGCTATCGCGGGGTTTCCATTCTCCCTCCTCCTCAAGGTTCGGGCCAGAGCAGTTGGTACCGCGGCTCTGCCGATGCCGTTCATCAAAATCTCGATTTTGTCCAGTTCCACGATCCGGAAACCATCCTGGTGCTTTCCGGGGACCATGTCTACAACATGGATTACCGGGAGATCCTGCAGTACCATCGTGACAAGGATGCCGACCTGACCATTGCCTGCCTGCAGGTGCCCATGGCTGAGGCCGGCCGGTTCGGGGTGGCGGAAATTGATGACGAGGACGGCGAACGCGGGGGGCGCATCCTCCAATATCACGAGAAACCGGCCGAGCCAAAATTCAACTGGGCTTCGCTCACCGTGTATTGTTTCCGGCCTTCCGTGCTCTATGAGGCGTTGGAGGCCAATTCCAGGGAAGATGATTCCTTTGAGTTCGGTCGGGATATCCTGCCCCGAATCATGGCGAATCAGCGCAGGGTGTACGGATTCAAGTTCCGCGGGTACTGGGGATACACCCGTACTGTTGCCGAATACTGGCAGACCAATATGGATCTGTTGGGGGTGGAGCCGAAGATTCGCCTTGAAGACTGGGGCATCCGTACCAACCTGGAACACCGATCGGTCCGGGATTGCCAGCCTCTCAAGACCGGCCCCGGCGCCAGTATCCAGAACAGTCTGGTCTATAACGGCTGTGTGGTGGAAGGGCGGGTGGAAAACTCCATTCTCTTTCCCGGAGTCCATGTCAAATCCGGGGCGGAGGTGAAAAACTCAGTGCTCTTCCATGACAATGTGGTGGGGCACGGCGCCATCCTCGATACGGTGGTGAGCGACGTCAACGTGATTTTCGGGGCCAGGGTACGGATCGGCGAGCCTGGTCCGCCCTTGGCCGAGAAGGTGACGGTGATCGGCTGGAACAACCATCTGCTCGACGGCATGGTGATCGGTTCCGGCTGCACTCTGCACCCCCATCTGCGCCCGGAGCAGATGGCTGGGGAAATCGGCAACAATGAGGTGCTCCGATGATCCAAGGCGATAATACCCTGGTTCTCCTGCTGGCCGGCGGGGTTGGCAGCCGTCTCAATGTTCTGGTGCAGACCAGGGCCAAGCCTGCCGTACCTTTTGCCGGGTTCTACCGGATCATTGATTTTTCCTTGAGCAATGTGATGAACTCCGGGCTGACCCAGGTTGGGGTGCTTACCCAGTATAAGCCGCTTTCCCTGATGCGTCATCTCGGCACCGGCGAAGCCTGGGATTTCACGGGCCGCTCCAGAGGAGTGAAGATCCTTCCTCCCCATACCGGGTTTCAGGATTCCGACTGGTACAAGGGCACGGCCGACGCGGTGCGCCAGAATATCGATTTTATTCGAGCCCACCCTGCCCGCGAGACGATCATCCTTTCCGGCGACCACATCTACCGCATGGATCTCGACGACATGCTCCGGTTTCATCGGCGAAAAAATGCCCAGGTGACCATCGGCATGATGGTGGTGCCGCTTTCCGAAATCCACCAGTTTGGGGCGGGCATCACCAACAGTGAGGGCCGCATCGTCGAATGGGAAGAAAAACCTAAGGTTCCCCGCACAGATCTTGCCTCCATGGGAATCTATGTGTTTGACACCGAATATCTGCTCAGGCTTCTGGAGGAAGACCGCGAGGAGGTGGATTTCGGCTTGCACCTCATCCCCAAGGCCATTGAGCGGGATAATGTCTTTGCCTATCCCTTTCATGGCTACTGGCGGGATGTGGGCACGGTTCAGGCATACTGGGAAGCGAACATGGATCTGCTCAAGATCGATTCCGAGATATCCCCGCAGGCGTGGGGAATCCGGCCCAATCCCTATGCGGACCGACAGCCTGAAGACCGTTGCCCGGCCCGTTTTTCCGCAGGCTGCGTGGTGGAGGGCTCCATGATTTCCGCCGGATGCGTTATTGAGGGTGCGGTAATCAATTCGGTGCTCTCACCCGGGGTTCGGGTGGGGAGAAATGTCCGGATCAGGGATTCGATCATCCTGCATGATTGCGTTCTGGAGGAAGGGGCCGTGGTGGATCTGGCCATTCTCGATAAAAGAGTTCGGGTCGGCAAGGGGGCGGTGGTAGGTCGGGGCGAGGACAAGGATACACCCAACACGGCTTACCCGAAGCACCTGTATACCGGGATCACCATGATCGGCAAGGAGGCTGAGGTGCCTCCCCAGGCCGTGATCGGGCGCAACTGCGTGGTGATGCCCGATCGAAAAGCTGAGGATTTTCTTTCGTTGACGATCGCCACGGGGGAAACCATCTGAATCGCGAGGTGTTGGGTGCCTCGTGTCATGTTGAGCCCTGAATCCCGCGCCAGAAAAGGGGATTTAGCGGCACGCTCTTTCTTTTTGGGATATCTTCTCGCGGAGCTTGAGCTTGGAAAGACCGAAACGGATGACGGTATCCGGTATCTTTTCAGCGACATCCAGGCTTCTGTTGGCTAGACCAAATGCCTCTTTCTTGCTGAGGCCCATGATTGGCCCGTAGTGCAGGAGCAGTTCGCCAAGGTCCAGACCCGAGCCATAGCAGATGGTCCAGGTCAGTCGGTTGCAGAAGGCAGCCACATTGAGGAGGTACAGTTGGGAGTCGAATTTGCTGGTCGGCTGGGGCGGGTTATCCCCCATGCTCAGGATGATCTTTTCGGAAAAATTCCAGAAACGGGCGATTTCCATGCCCACAGTGGAAAAAGTGAGGTCATCCAATACGGTTTTGGCGGAAAATTCATCGGAATAACCCCGGTCGATGAGCTCCTGGGTCTTGCGGTAGAGCTCCGGCAGATAGACCAGAATGATAAGCTTGCCCAGTTGGTGGAGCAGGGTGCAGATGAATACTTCCTCTTCCTGCACATTGATCTTTTTGACCTTGCAGAGAATCTTTGCCTGTGAGGCGCTGAAAAAACAGAGGGCGAGAAGTTTGCTGATTTCTTCCTTCTCTATTCCGGCTTTCAGGAAATCTTCAAACAGGGCGAGGCTGAGGGCCAGTTCCTTTAGGGTGGTGAGGCCAAGGGCGGTGATGGCCCGGCTGATGCTGGAGATGGGCGATCCCCCACCACGGCTGTAAAAGGCTGAATTGACCACCTGCAGCAATTTGGTGGTCAGCGAGGCATCCTTGAGGATAACCTCGGCGATTTCCTCGGCGCTGGACTCGTCGCGATTCAGCAGTCGGAGCAGTTCCTGGACATGGTCGGACATGGCCGGCAACTCGCTCATGTTGACCTTGCTGAATATTTCACTCAAGGTTTTGTTCGGGGTCATGACATCTGTCGTATTCCTGGCGGTTAGCGGTCCGGGTGTGCCGGAAAAGTTTGCACACTTACCTATCTCATACAATTACTCTGTATGCCAGGGAACTGTAAAATAAAATGTGAAAAAAAGAGGCAACCCGGAAATCGCGGGCGATTATTTTTTCTTGGGAAATACCTGCGGGTGGTGTTTTTCGCCGCATTCATGGCAGATGCCGTGGCTGAACTCTACCTCGGCGTGACTGCGGAGATAGCTCTCCATCTGCTGCCATGTCCCGTTGTCGTCCTTGATTTTTTTGCAGTAGGAGCAGATAGGCAGCAGTCCTGTGAGCCGTTTTGTCTTGGACAGGCAGGCCTGTAACTCCCTGATAAGGTGTTCCTTGCTTCTTTCCTCAATTTTGTGACTGCTCATGTCCCTGCTGAGCAGAACCACCGACTTGATTGCGCCCGTGGCGTCCCGGAGCGGGGTGGCTGTTATCTCCAGATGCTTTTCACCTTCTTCCGTGCGCCTTATTTTTTCTCCCTTGTGGACCTGTCCGTCGTTGAAAACTTTTGCTGCGTGACAGTCGTCACATTTGCTGGTTCGGCACTGGTACGCGTCAAAGCAGGTTCTGCCCAGACAGTTTCCCCAGAATTTTCTGGCAAGGCCGTTCTGGTATTGGATAACGAAATTTTCATCAATAACGGTGCAGAGTTCTCCCAAGCTGGCAAGGACTTCTTCCGCCTGGTCAGGGATGGAGTCCGGACCGCACAGCATATTGGTCAAACGGTCGTTCCCGGATTTTGCCTGCGCTCCTTTAATGATAACAGCCTGGAAGCCCGGCAGAGGCGAATAAATAAGAATATTGCAAGGGGATTCGCAGTCCGGAAGATGGGCTTTGAAGAATTTGCGGGATTCGGCGGCGGATGCTTCCAGAAGCATGTCCCGCAACGGAAAATCCGTGACGAGAGCCTTTGGTAATTCCTTTCCCAGAAGCGCTTTTTCGTTTAGGGAGAGCAGTTCGCAAAAGGGTTTGTTGGCAAGTCTTCCGATAAACTTTTGCGGATTGCCCGAATCGTCACGGAATGTTTCGACAACGAAAATCCCGCAACAGATCTCGTCACAGAGTGAGTTGGAAAGCTGAAGAAGAAGGTCCGGGGGAAGGGTTTGGGGGGTGTCCAACGTGCACTCCTGTTATTTTTCTGCTTATCGTACTTTCCGCGACCGGGAAGCTGAGGCAGGTAATTTACTGACGAACCGTGTCAGGAAGACGGCGGTTTTATTTTTCTGTCACCATTCCCCCCGGTTTGGTGGCAGAGCAAAAGTGTTTATCTCCAGTATATATCGAAAATTATACCATTAACAAAGTATGGCAGTGGTTTTTCTAATAATTGAGTTGGCTGGCAATAGCAATACGGAAATAATACGGGGTTTGGTCGGATGGCCTTCAGGTGAGAGAGGAAAGGTAGGAGCGCAGGTTGGCTTTTTTGCTTTTGAGGCCGAGCTTGAGGCGGAGTTTGTCGCGATAAAACTCCACGGTTCGACTGGAAAGATCGAGGATAGCGGCCATCTGTTTGGTGGATCTCCCCTGCTTGATCAGCTCCGCTACCTCCAGTTCGCGGGGGGTGAGTCCGCCCAGCCTCGCGGAGAGCGTCAGGTTGAAGGTCGAGGTGATTTTCTCAAGGTTGGCCACAGCCACCCGCAGATAGAGTTCCAATTCCTGGTCCTTGCATCGCCCCTGTATTTTTTCCAGATAGGGGACAACCAGTCGCTGGAGATTGTCGTGGATTCTGCGTTCCTGTTCGGCCCTGGCTTCGGCGCCCTGATGCAGGAGAAGGCTGAGGGCGTTGTTGGCTTCGGTGAGTTCACGGGTCTTGTGTTCGAGGTGGAGTTCCAATTCCTGGAGTGTTGTGATGTCTCTGGAAAGACCGCGAAAACCGATTACGGTTTTTCCGGACAGCACAGGCAGGCAGTGGGTTTCGACGGGGATTATGGAGCCGTCTTTCCGCATTCCCCGTCGACGCAGGCCATTTATTGGCTTTTTGCTCAGGCGGATTTCTTCCATGATTTTCCACTGAGTCTTCCGGTCTTCCGGAGGGATGAGCGACTCTAAGGCGTTGCGTCCCAGAAGTTCAACCGGCTCATACCCATACAGAGCCTTGCAGCTTGGTGAGCAATAGGTGAACTCGCCCTTGACGTTTGTTTCCCATATCCATCCAAGGCTCAGGGTTGCAAGTTCATGGAAGCGGGCTGTTTCCTTTACCAGTGCATTGTCGGTTGTGGTCTTGGCTTTCATTTTTCAGCGGAGTCCTGCGATAAAAGGCCCCACTGCTTCCGATCCCTTTTCTTCCACCAGCCTGATGGTGGCGGTGCCGATCACCGCCAGGTCCGCTTTGCCGGTCAGAACTTGGACGTCTTCCCGGTTGCTGATGCCGAAACCCACGGCAAGCGGCAGGTCCGTGGCTTTGCGGCAACGGGCCAGGTACGCATCGAAAGAGGCGTCGAATTCGGTTTTGCTGCCGGTGACGCCTCGACGGGCCACGCAGTAGATGAATCCGGCTCCATGGTCGGCCAGAGTTCGCATCCGCTCCTCCGTGCTGGTGGGTGCGAAAATCTGGATGGGGGCAAGGTCAAGATCTTTGACCAGCCGGAGATATTCCTCTCCCTCCTCGGGCGGCAGATCGGGGATGATGAACCCTCTGATCCCGATTTCCTTGGCCTTGTTCAGGAAATCCTTCAGGCCGTATTTGAAGAGGATATTGTAATAGGTCATGAACAGGAAGGGGATGTCGTGCTCCGCGGCCATCTCTGCGGCAAAGGCAAGACAGTCGGCAACTTTTGTCCCGTTGGCAATGGCTTCCTGGTTGGCCTTGATGATCATGGGGCCATCGGCCATGGGCTCGGAAAAGGGGATTTGGAGTTCGATTATGTCCACCCCGTTTTCCACCATCTGGCGGATCACTTCCCGGTTTACCGCAAAGGATGGGTAGCCCAGCACCAGGTGGGTCATGAGCAGGATCTCTTTTTTGCTCCGGGCTTCCCGGATCTGCTCAGCGAGTTGCATATTCCTCTCCTTTTTTCCGGATAAACTCCTTCCAGGACGGGTCATCAAAGGCATGGGCAATGGTGAAGATGTCCTTGTCGCCCCGGCCGGACTGGTTGATGATAATGGCCTGATCGCTCGGCAGTTCTCCCGCCTCTTTAAAGGCCTGGACAAAGGCATGCCTGGATTCGAGAGCCGGGATGATTCCTTCCTTTTTGATGGTGAGATCCAGTGCCGCCATGACCTCCTGATCGGTGGCCGCGGCAAAGCGGACCCGCCCTTTTTCCCACAGGTCGGTGAGCAGGGGGGAAACCCCGATATAGTCCAGACCTGCGGCCACCGAGTGGGTGTCGCGCATCTGGCCATCGGAGTCCTGGAGAAACATGGTCTTGTAGCCCTGGGCTACGCCGGGGGAGGCATCGTTGCTGGCGAGTCGTGCCGCATGCTGTCCGGTGCCAAGCCCCTTGCCGCCTGCCTCCACCCCGATCAGCTCAACCTCGGTATCACCCAGAAAGCCCTGGAATATCCCCATGGCGTTGGAGCCGCCGCCCACACAGGCATAGACCCGTGCCGGGAGTGTGCCGTGGGATGCGATGATCTGTTTCCGTGCCTCCAGGCCGATGATGGACTGGAACCAGGCCACCATTTCCGGAAAGGGATGCGGCCCGCAGACCGTGCCCATCACGTAGTGGGTGGTGTCCATATTGGAAACCCAGTCACGGAAGGCCTCGTTGATGGCGTCCTTGAGGGTGCGGCTGCCGGTGGTGACCGGTACCACGGTGGCGCCCAGCTTTTCCATCCAGAAGACATTGGGCCGTTGGCGATGAACATCCTCCTCGCCCATGTAGATGGTGCAGGCAAAACCGAACTTGGCGGCCATGGTGGCGCAGGCAACCCCGTGTTGGCCCGCGCCGGTTTCGGCGATCACCCGGGTTTTGCCCATGCGCTTGACCAGCAACCCCTGGCCCATGACGTTGTTGGCCTTATGCGCCCCGGTGTGGTTGAGATCCTCGCGCTTGATGAAGATCTGCGCCCCGCCGAAGTGACGGGTCAGGTTTTCGGCATGGGTGAGGGGCGTGGGGCGGCAGGAGTACGAGCCCATGAGGTCAACGTATTCCTGCCAAAAAGACGGGTCTGCCTTGGCCTTGGCGTATATTTCCTTCAGTTCCCGGAAGGTTTCGTACAGCACTTCCGGGATGTAAGCGCCGCCCCATTGTCCAAAATAACCGGGTTTGTTCATGGTGAATATCCTTACCTTGCTGCCGAATCACTGATGCATTTGTCTGGTTTCCAGAGCCGATACGATACTCCATGTCCAGCAGGTTCGACAAGGGGAGAAGCGGATGAGAGCCTAAAAAAATCGGTCGCGGTTTCTAGGTTTTTTCTTCCCCAGCCCAACACGTTCTTAGGTTTTTCGCATTCAGCATATTTGCTGAGACCGCAGACTTGAAAAAGTCGTGAATACTACAGCGGCGGGCTTGTATTTTTTGGGCGTATGCCGTGGGTTTGTGCCATTGTTTCTTTTCTGCGCGAGCATCATATTTTATTGGAATCAATACACTATTTGTTCAAGCTTTCCGCTTGACACGGTTTTTTTTTCCATGTACACGATAGAGACGCGTTTTGCCGGAAATTCTGCAAATACACAGCGTTTCAGCCGGTTTCGAAGCCCCTCCGTGGCAGGTGCTTCGCCTCCTCTGTGTGCGGCAACCTTGCCTGTTTGCTGTGATGGAGTACCTAACCCTCGCCATTGGAGAAAACGGGATATGCAAGATTTTATCCTGACTGCGGAAATTCTGGAGAAAGCCAGGAATGCCATTGAAGGCTCGCTTATTCAGGCGGGTGTCCGAACCGCCCTGCTCATTGACGGGGCAGGCAATATTCTGTCCAATTGCGGACGTGATGCCGATGATCTTGACGCTATTTCCTTGGCTGCGCTGGCTGCGGCAAACCTTGGGGCAACCTCCCAGATCGCCAAGCTGATCGGCGAGGAGGATTTTTCCCTGCTTTTCCATAAAGGAAAAAACGGGAATATCCATTTTGGCCGGATTGGCGACGAGCTTATTCTCATCACCATTTTCGGAGAAGATGTCTCGCTCGGTCTGGTGCGCTGCCGGGTGACCGATCTGTCTGAAACCCTCCTGCAAATTTTTGAAGGATGACCAATGGCGCTCATTGATCTCAGCAAAAAGGAAATCCACTGCAAAATCGTCTATTATGGACCCGGCCGCTGCGGCAAGACAACCAATCTGCTCAACGTGCACAGTTCCATGGCGGATAATGCCCGTGGCAAGATGCTTACCATCGAAACCAAGGGCGACCGAACCCTGTTTTTCGATCTTCTCCCCCTGAACCTGGGAACGATCCGGGGGTTTAATATCCGGATTCAGCTCTATACCGTGCCCGGTCAGGTCATGTATGCCGCCACCCGTAAGCTTGTCCTCAAAGGGGCGGACGGCCTGGTTTTCGTGGCCGACCCTCTTCAGGTCCGCAGGGAAAGAAATATCGAAAGCCTGGAAGACCTGAGGACGAATCTTCTGGAATACGGGCTCAAACTGGAAGACATGCCCCTTGTTATTCAGTACAATAAGCGGGATCTTGTTGACACCCCGATTCCCACCCTGACCGTGGAAGAACTTGAGGCCGATCTGAACAGCGCCTTCAAGGTGAAGACCTTTGAAGCCTCTGCGGTCACGGGGATGGGGGTTTTTGAGACTTTGCGCGAAATCAGCAAGCAGACTGTTCGTTATGTCACCAATAAGCATCTGCTGCATGAGACGAAATAAGCCTGCCGTGATGTTTTGAGGTTGGCGATTTCTCAAGGAGAATGGAGTGTATGACTGACAATGGACCTGATCGTGATTTCCACGCCGAAATAGATGACGCCATCGACAATCTGTTTTCTCCGCAGGCCGCGGCACCACAACCCCAGTCTGCGTCTCCCCCCTCCGCTAAGCAGGAGAGTCGAGCCCCGGCCGCCTCGACTCCGACAAAAGACGAATCCTTGACTGCCAGCATGTTATCCTCCGATGGAGCGGATGCGTTCAGCCCCTTTGAGGAAGCTCTGCTTTCCCTGGACTGGGAGATATCTTCGAGCAACATAGATAATGCCCGGAGCGCGCTTAAGGACATTCAAGGCAATTTTGATGTGGACAAGGCTGTTGCTCTGACGGAAATTTTTTCCCTCATGGACAGACTGCTTGAGGCCATGGCCATTGCCCCGCAAAACGTTTCCACCTCCGCTCCGAAGACCTTGCAGGAAGGGTTGCAAACCCTTCGGGCAGCAGCGGGCGCCGAGAATCTTTCCCTCATTGAACAGACGCTGATTGACCCAACTCTTTCCGAGTTGCGTTCTTCTATCCCCAATATTCCCAAGGATTACAGCAAGCTTTTCCAGACGGCCGCCTCCAAAACGCACGGCGTCGCCGGACGTGAGCAGAAAACAGCTGCTGGCGTGAAAGCTGCTCCTGCCCAAGCAGCCTCCCCGGCTCCGTCAGGATCCGAAGAAGAGGATTTAGTGCTGGAACTTCCCGGTGCGTCGACGCCCGCTAAATCGGTCGCGGCGTTGATTGATGCGGTGAACTCCCACCTCACTATACTGGGCAAGTGCATTGCAAAACGAATTGTCCCTGTTGAAAATCTTTTTGCCAAAACACCCGGTTATGAAAAATTGCATGCCATCCATACCGAGTTGCGTGAACGTCTGGAAAGGCAAAAGCAGAATCTGATCAAGGCGCTGGGTGCGGATTATCAGGCGGATGCCGCTGCTCCGGTCGACCCCCCCCTCGGGCAGACCGCACAATCAGGAAGTTGCCCCTGGAACACGGTGACGCTTGGTACTTGGGGCGGGAAAACCGTTGGCTTTCTCCCGGATCAGATTGTCTACGAAGACAAACCGGCGGCCAGAGTAAGGAAATGCGGGTCGTTTCTGCCCATAAAAATGTTGAAACGCGGTTTATTCGGCAAAATCGGCTTTGTTGTCCAAGGCGAGTTGAGTTTTCATGATGAAGCCACGCTGAAAACGTTGACCATTCCGGTGGCCAAGTCTTCGGGTATGGAAGAATCTGCCTTGAAGACAGGCAACCCCCTGCTCATTTTGTTTAAAGAAAATAGTGGTCTGGCCTTCTGGCTTGACGAAGAAACGGAACAGCTTGACACTACTGTCGGGTGTCGATGGGAGACGGTGTCTGACCCCCACACGTTTGTTGCCGGCAATCTCACGGCCAAAGGGAAAACCATCCCGGTTATAACCCTGAGGGGTGTGTAAACGGTTGACATGGGCATGACAACCACCGTGGCCACCAGGGAAGTTATCGAGGCAAAACTTGCCGAAGCTGACTTGTACGCAGGACAAGGGCTTGTCAGCGAGGCAATGGCGCTGTGTGAGTCATTGCTCTCCCAGGTTGGTGACAATGAGCCGATTCTCCGGGATATTGTTGAGGAGAGGCTGGTTGTCCTGCAAACCGAACAGGGCATGGCCGCCTCCGGTAGCACTTCTTCCGCGATACCCAGTCAGGTCTCCGAGGCCGATCGTTTCGAGAATTGTACCGGGTTGATGGTGGCAGGGTTTTACAGTGAAGCTGGGGAGGAACTGCGGATGTTGCTCGCCTCCAGATACCGGCCAGCCTTGGTTCATGCCCGAATCGGCGAGTGCTGTCTCCAACTCGACAAACCCTTTGAGGCGATTGAGCATTTTGAAGCTGCGGCAGCGACCGTAGTGGGCAAAAAAGGAGGGTTCGGTCAAAAGATCGAGCGTCTCCAACTTCTCGACCAGCTTGCCCTTACCTATGAAAGCACCGGTTCCATTCCCTCCACTATTAAAACGTTGGAGGAAATGGTCGCTCTTGATCCCGCCTATCGCAACGCCAGGCAACGACTCACCACCCTCTCCCAGAGTACGACCAAATACGGCCAGTTTTTCGGCCTGATCCGCAATAAACTGCTGACTCCGGCTCATTTTGATGCGGCCAGGATCAAGGCCAAGCAGCATAACAAGACCCTGGAAAGCGTTTTGCGCGGTGATTTTGGCATTGACCGGAAACAGCTTGGGGCATCCTTAAGCGAATATTACGGCTGTCCGTTTGTCGAGTTTATTGAAACGGAAGCGCCTGAAGCGCCTGCCTGTATTCAGGGGGCCAAGGAAAGCTATTTCCGGGTCAATGTTTTTGTTCCCATCAGTCAGGACGATGGCAACATCGTTGTGCTTGCCGATAATCCCAACGATCTCGGCAAGCAGGATAATATCCGGGCCGCTCTCCAGGGAGCTTCCTTTCGTTTTGCCGTGGGACTTAAGGATGACATCAACAGGTTCATCGACTTTTTTTACGGAAAATACGCGCTGGATCAGGCGGGGCAGAATGTTTTTGAAGACCTCGAGATTGTAGAGGAATCCGACGGTAGTTATGATGAAGATGAGGAAATCGGCAGCGCCGCAGATGGAGTTGTGGTGCAGATGGCCAACAAGATCATCGAGGACGCCGTGGCCCGCAACGCTTCCGATATCCACATCGAATCGTTGCCCGGCAAAAAGGGAACCTCTGTCCGTTTTCGCATTGACGGCATCTGTTCACACTACAAAAATATCCCTTTTGCCTATAAACGCTCATTGATTTCCCGGCTGAAGATTTTGGCCAAGCTCGATATCTCGGAAAAACGACTGCCCCAGGACGGTAAGATCAAATTTAAAACCCGTCGCGGCAAAATCGAGCTTCGGGTTGCCTCTCTCCCGACCCACGGGGGCAATGAGGACATGGTTCTGCGTATTCTTGCCGCAGGGTCTGCGCTGCCGCTTGAAAAAATGGGATTGTCCGAAAGAAATCTCATCGAGTTGCGTCGCCTTCTTGATTTGCCTTACGGCCTTGTCCTTGTTGTCGGGCCCACCGGTTCCGGCAAGACGACCACTCTGCACAGCGCGCTCAATTACGTCAACCGACCGGAAAAAAAGATCTGGACCGTCGAGGATCCGGTGGAAATCGTTCAGGACGGCTTGCGCCAGGTGCAGGTGGAAAACAAGATCGGCCTTGATTTTGCCAAAATCCTGAAGGCTTTTTTGCGGGCTGACCCCGATATCATTATGGTCGGCGAAACCCGGGACCAGGAAACTGCTGAAACCGTTATCGAGGCAGCACTCACTGGCCATCTTGTTTTTTCGACCCTGCATACCAACTCCGCACCGGAAACAGTTACCCGGCTTTTGGGCATGGGGATCGACCCCTTTAATTTTTCCGATTCGCTGCTTGGTATTCTGGCTCAACGGCTGGTGCGTCGGCTGTGTCCGCATTGCCGGGAGGCATACACCCCTGAGGCGGCGGAAAAAGAGTTGATAATCGCTGAGTATGGGGAGCATCCCTTGAGCCCGCTGACCATGGTCGAGGTTGGCCAGGCGACTTTATACACTCCGAAGGGCTGTGATAAATGCAAAAAAACCGGCTATCTGGGTCGACTGGCCATCCATGAGTTGCTCACGGTCAACGATCCGTTGAAGCTTCTCATTGTCAGAAACAGCCCCATTTCGGAAATCCGTGACGAAGCGATGCGGATTGGCATGCTTACCCTCAAGCAGGACGGTATCCGAAAGGTTCTGGTTGGACAGACCGACCTCTTGCAGGTCCGGGCGGCCTGTATTAAATAACGGGGTGAAACGCAACCGGTCATGGGATCAGGCAACTCCCGTATGAGGCATGTGTTCACCTGCGGGAGATTCTGCTGAAACACTAATCGTATTGCCACAGGGACAGTTTCTATGAAAAAAGTGCTGGTTGTTGACGACGACCATGGTTTTTTGCTGAGTTTGCAGGATATGTGTCGGGAGCGGGTCGATACATTTCAGATCGTTACCGCTGGGAACGGGAAGGAAGCGCTGACCGTCCTTTCCAGTCAGCCGATAGATCTTGTGGTCACGGATTTGAAGATGCCGGAAATGGACGGGTTTGAGCTGGTCAGTCGGATGAGCAGACTCACCAATTCCGTGCCGGTCATTGCCATGACCGCCTTCGGTACCCCAGAAATGGAAGACCGACTCATGAATCTGGGGGCCTTTCAATACATCGAAAAGCCTGTTGATTTCGAGCTGCTGCTGCAAAAAATCAAGGATGGTCTGGCTGCGGGTGCCAAGGGGCATGTTTCCGGCGTGTCGTTGTCCTCTTTTTTGCAGCTTCTTGAGCTTGATCGGAAAACCTGCACCATCATGGCGCGGGCCGGTTCCCGCACCGGGCTGCTTTTTTTTGAGAGCGGCAGATTGATCAACGCGTACGTTGAACCCCTTGCCGGACTTGACGCCGCCTTTGAAATTATCAGTTGGGAGAAGGCGGAGATCGAGATCTACAATTTCTGCCAAAACCGGAAACGGACCATTGACGCTCCGTTGGGATTCATCCTTATTGAGGGTGCCCGATTGAGCGACGAGCGGGGTGCGGAATCGGCTCTGGTCGCAGGAGATGGGGACGATGAGTTTGCGCAGCTGGATGATCTTGATTTCGGCAACACGTCCACGCCACTGTCCACTGCGGCGATGGCAGAGGCTCTTGAGCAAGGGGGCAAGGTTACTCTGGAGGAAACACTCAATGGAGCTCAGGGCATCAGCCGGATGGTGCTTGTTG
>VMSS01000219.1 GCA_013791995.1 Desulfurivibrio sp.
CTACCCCGATCTCCGTAGGCAAAATCTCGTTTAGGAATAACTTGGGACAAAATACAGAATTTCCAATAGTTTCATCATTTAAAATGCTTTGAAAAAAAAGAGAGGTTTCATTGGCAAACTCGATTTCAGGAATAATTTGGGTTTTTGAAATTACGAAAATTCCTAAGCTCCATTCACGATATGGAACCAATGATGTTTTATTATATTCAATGGCAGAAATAACACCTGCAGCTTTTCTTGCGCCGTCAGGCATTCTTATGATAATTGGTTTGAAACTTTCTTCATCGCATAAGCTTGAAGCAATATCGTAATCGAGGAGAGAGTATAAGCTGGTTGATCTTGCTTGGTGAACAATAAACGGCAAATGAACCGTCACTCCGTTGTGCATTATTTTTGTAGGTTTTGATTTCATATAAATTTCCTCAACAACTTAGACAGATAATGTTCGCCATAACCGGCGTGCAAAAACAGAGCGAAGCGCCGCTTTTACACGCCGGTTATGGCATTGTTATGCACTTCTTACTTTCCGGTTATCACACTGTTGATCGACAACGACTGCCCGTTAAACCTAAGCCCTATTTCTATACCATCTTTCGTTGCATCAATATGAAGATGCGGCTCAAGTGTATTTCCAGAATTGCCAATTTCAGCCAACGGTTGTCCTACAGTCACGATTTCCCCTGGCTCCACTGTAATGCTACCTCGCTTCAAGTGGGCCATTAAGATATCCGCCTCGGTACACTTCAGCACTATGTAGTTACCCTCAGCATGCTCCACATCGGGGTTTCCAGGAGGATTGTCTGGCAGGCTGTCGCGAATCTTGAAAATGCTTCCTTCGCACGGGCTATAAAGTTTCTCGCCAAAGACTTCATAGGCGCTTAGCGCTCGCGGGGCTATACCGTCTGCCCGATTGCCAAGCGAGTTCAACTTAACGATGTCTATAGCCAGCATGCTGCCGCCCAATGCGTGGAAAGGGTTTGTGACTGCGCTGGCGCCGCCTTGGAGAACGTAGTAGGTGCCCGACCTGAGCGGGAAGGTTACGTCAAACGTTCTCCCGGATGGGTAGTGCGAGGCGATGGCCAGAGCGTCCAGCACCGCAAACAGAAGAAAAACCAAGATAGATGGCACCGTGATTTTGCTATCGTGCGTTGGAGAAAGAGGGCCACTGCGCTTCGTTCGGAAGTATGAAAAAGCAGCGACTACGGCGAATAGCCCGAGCAAAACGTACCGCAAGTAATAACTTGTGAAGGCCCAGGGACCCGTTATAAAAGCAAAGGTAACTATGCTGCCGCAAGCCAATACCAACACTGCCCAATTCGGCCAACTTTGATGCCTAGTACTGAACAACCAGATAAGAGCGGCACCCGAAAGAAGCAGCGGGTAGATCGCGAACGCTATGGGAAGACTCTCACTCATAGTACTGATTCAGAAGCGCATAACGTGGAGCTGAGTGGCGCGTCCCCCAATTTCCAGATTTCAACCACCCGAACTTCTTCGCGTCCACTCAAGCGTTTGGTTAAGGATTGTTTAAATTGTTTAGGACATCTTCCTCTGTTTTCTTTTTCATTTCACCCCAGGGAGTCTCATCTTCAAAGTACTTCTTGAGTTGCTCTACTTCGCTTGGCACTGTTGTAATGACTTTTACTGAAGAGTCTAATGGCTCCCGTTTCTTCACTTTATTGTTAAAAAGTTTTTTTAAGAATATATTTTGAAGTTCAACATTGAGATCGAAAAGATAGCCACACATATCGTCACTGGCACTTTTATAGATATTTACTAGTTCCTCTAGTTGTCCAATTTGTTGCTCAGTTGGAGTAATCACATTCCCAATTTGTGTGTTTCCCTGAGGGTCTAAAATGTCTAATGGCAGAATTGGCAACATACACGAATGAAGCTTATTAAAAACTTCCCTCATGTCATGTAATGCAACATTTACAGCCGTTTTGAATATATCGAGCTCAGGACTAATAATTTCGTATTTTTCGAAAAGCCGAATCAATTTGATGCATGAGTCGCTGGCAGCTTGGTGGAGTTGAAGAAAGTTTTGAGCTCTACTATTAACGGGAAGTGGGTTAAGGCCAGAAGCGATTTGGTCTCGATAAATTTTCAAATGGACTGGCATCATAAACACAGACATACCAACATCTGAATTTGTGTTGTTTGCTACATCCAATACACTTGAAAATTCTTGATAAATTTCTAAACGAAGTTTGTCTCGGTGGTTTTCTTTTTGGACCTTAAGCTCTCCTTTATGTTGCTTATTAATTTGGTACAGAATAATTAAACCGCCAGCTACAATACCCACGAAGGTAAGAATATCCCCCAACCACCAGGGCCTTTTACTCTCCTCTTTTAAAATATATATTTTCTCAGTCGATTTTTTATTAGCTTCCTCAGCACACTCCGCTACACCTAAAAAAGTACCCGCTGTAAGACTTAATAGTAAAAATAAGAATGTTGTGGATATGTAGCGTTTCAAATTTGTATCCTTATCGCTGCTGTTGAGCCTCGAGCATCGGAGGTATTTGTGTAAACTTGTTTACATAAATTCTGAGAAGCGCAGTGGCTCTAACGCCTTGATAGGTGTAGCCTTTAGGCGGAACCTGTCAGTGTATTAGACAGAATGGACCAATATGGTGCTACACATAACTCCGCCTATTGACCACAGTGTTATTCCGTGTATGATGTTAAATATGGTTGCCATCCTTAATTTGTCGACCACATTTTAACGCCAAAACACTATGTTAGGATACTTGGTGCCTACGACAAACACAACAACAAACAGGAATTTTGAATTTTTTTGGAACCGCTACCTTGAAATCCTTGTACAACGCGGGGTTAAAGAGGCAGCTCGCCGGTGGTATGTCCGGCGGGCCGAGGAGTTTATCCGGGCGGCGGGGGGTAAAAAGTTGCAGGAACATAGTGTCGCGGAGGTGAACCGCTATCTGGAGGAACAGGGAAGGAAAGACGGAATACTGGACTGGCAGTTTCTCCAAGTTGTCGATGCTACACAGATTTTGCTGCAAACCGCCAAGGCCGACTGCCTCTCCGGGGTGGATTGGGAATACTGGAGGAATGCGGCCCAAGCACTCGGCGTAAACCATCCTACCATCGCTCGGGAGGGCGGAATCCTTCCCAGCGCTTGGCCGGTGGGCCGTGCGCCTTTATTTGAGACGGTGCGGGAGCGGCATGGGGCGGTGCTGGACCGGTTGGTCGTCGCCATTCGCCAGCGGAATTATTCGATTCGAACCGAACAGGCCTATTTCGGCTGGGCCTGTCGTTTTTTGCAGACCATCGGCGATCGGGACGCAGCCGAGGCCGAACCCCGGGAGCTGGCGACCTTTCTTGAGGATTTGGCGGTGCGGGGGAAGGTGGCGGCCAGCACCCAGCATCAGGCTTTGAATGCACTGGTTTTTTTCTATGGAAAGGTTCTTGGGCGGGCGCCGGGCGAACTCGGCGGTTTTGTCCGGGCCAAGAGGCCCCAACGGATGCCGGTGGTCCTCAGTCGGGCCGAGATTGGTCGTCTCCTTGCCCAGTTGCGGGAGACTGGTGGTTTTCTTCATCATCTGATGGTCTCGCTGCTGTACGGCACCGGGATGCGCCTGATGGAATGTGTCCGCCTGCGGGTGCAGGACGTGGATTTCGATCTTGGTCAGATCATGATCCGGGGCGGCAAGGGGCAGAAGGATCGAGTGGTACCTTTGCCCGAAAGCCTGCGGCAACCGCTGACCTTACATCTGGAGGGGGTGCAGCGGCTGCATCGGGAGGATCTTGCTCGGGGGATGGGGGAGGTTGTGCTGCCGGACGCGCTTGCCGGAAAATATCCCCAGGCTGGCAGGGAGTGGGGCTGGCAGTTCGTTTTTCCCAGCGGTCGGTTGGCCGTTGATCCGCGCAGCGGCGAGACCAGGCGGCACCATATCCATGAAAACGGCCTGCAGAAGAGCATCAAAAAAGCGACCCATTCAGCCGGAATCACCAAGCGGGTCAATTGCCATGCCTTGCGGCACAGTTTCGCCACCCATGTGCTGGAGAGCGGCTACGACATCCGTACCGTTCAGGAATTGTTGGGGCACAGCGATGTTTCCACCACCATGATTTATACCCATGTTTTGAACCGTGGCGGCCGGGGAGTGATCAGCCCACTGGATGGGTTGCTCTGAGGTGGAGCTTGCTTGTCTGGTGTGATGTGGAGGGGAGTCAATTGACTCCCCTTCGTTTTGGATCGACTTTTTCACGGCAGGTAAACGGGAACAACCCCCGTTTACCTGCCGTTTTACGATTACAGCTTGAAAAGCAAATCGCTGTAGGTCGGCACCGGCCAGAGATAATCCGGGAGGATGGCTTCAAGCGCGTCAATGTCGGCGCGTAGATCGGTCATGGCGGGGAACACCTTGTCGCGGTATGCCGCACCCTGCTTGTCCACCGCGCTGATACCCTGGGCCTTCTTGGTTTCTGCCTCCAGCTTGGCCACCTTCTTGCCTGCTGACTCAAGATGCTTGCCAACTTCTGCCAGCAACCCCTTCTGCACCGATCCGTACTTGCCGGCTGCGGCCAGGGAGGCGCCAAGCTCGCCGACAAACTGGATGGCCGCCGGAATGAACTGGCGCTTGGTCATCTGGATGGCGGTCAGAGCCTCGATGTTGATGTGCTTGGCATACTGCTCCACATAGATATCGTAGCGGGAATGCAGCTCATCCTTGGAAAGCACGTTGTACTTGCCGAACAGTTTGATCGCTTTGGGGGTAACAAAGGCCTTCAGCGCATCCACGGTGTTGCGGACGTTGGGCAGGCCGCGTTTTTCGGCTTCCTTGGCCCAATCGGCGGAGTAGTTGTTGCCGTTGAAGATGATCCGGCCATGTTTGGTCATGGCTTCTTTGAGGATGGCCTGGATCTCCTTGTTCACGTCCTTGGCTTTCTCCAAACGGATGGCGATCTCTTCCAATGCCTCGGCGGCGATGGTGTTCAGAGCCACGTTGGGTCCGGCGATGGACTGGGAAGAACCGACCATGCGGAACTCGAACTTGTTGCCGGTGAAGGCAAAGGGTGAGGTCCGGTTGCGGTCGGTGTTGTCCTTGGGCAGCTCGGGCAGGGAATCAACCCCGATCTTCAAGGTCTGGCAGGCGCCTTTCTCGCAGATCTTCTCGCCCTTGGCCAGCTTTTCCAAAACATCGGAGAGCTCCTGGCCCAGGAAGATGGAGATGATCGCCGGCGGAGCCTCGTTGGCGCCTAAACGATGGTCGTTGCCGGAGCTGCCGCAGGTGGCGCGCATGATGTCTGCATGGGTGTCCACTGCCTTGATCAGGGCGGAGATGAAGACCAGAAACTGGGCGTTGTCCTCTGGGGTCTGGCCCGGATCAAGCAGATTGATGCCGTCGTCGGTGGAGAGTGACCAGTTGTTGTGCTTGCCGGAGCCGTTTACGCCCGCATAGGGTTTTTCGTGCAGCAGGCAGACCATGCCATGGCGCAGGGCCACCTTCTGCATGGTTTCCATGACCAGTTGGTTATGGTCGGTGGCCATGTTGGTGGTGGTGAATACCGGGGCCATCTCGAACTGGGCCGGGGCCACCTCGTTGTGCTTGGTCTTGGAGGAGATGCCCATCTTCCACAGCTCGATGTCCAGATCCTTCATGTAGGATGAGACCCGGTCCTTGATAGCACCGAAGTACTGGTCTTCAAGCTCCTGACCTTTGGGGGCGGGAGCGCCGAACAGGCTGCGGCCACAGGTCATCAGGTCGAGGCGTTTCAGGTAGTATTCTTTTTCCACCAGGAAGTATTCCTGCTCGGCACCCACCGTGGAGCTGACAATGTTAGTTGTGGTGTTGCCCATGGCTTTGAGAACTCGAAGCGCCTGTTTGGCCACGACGCTCATCGAACGGAGCAGCGGGGTTTTCTTGTCCAGGGCCTCGCCCTTGTATGAGCAGAAGGCGGTGGGAATGCAGAGGGTCACATCGCCGGATTCGTCTTCCTTCAGAAAGGCAGGGGAGGTGCAGTCCCAGGCGGTGTAGCCGCGAGCCTCGAAGGTGACGCGCAACCCGCCGCTGGGGAAGGACGAAGCATCCGGCTCGCCCTGGATCAGTTGCTTGCCGGAGAATTCCATGATCACGCCGCCATCTTCGGTGGGGGAGATGAAAGAATCGTGCTTTTCAGCGGTGGTGCCGGTAAGGGGCTGGAACCAGTGGGTGTAATGGCTGGCGCCTTTTTCGATGGCCCAGTCTTTCATGGCGTTGGCAACAACGGAGGCGACATCCGGCGGCAGGGTTGAACCGGTGTTGATCGTCTTCTGCAGCGCTTTGTAGGTTTCCTTGGGCAACCTTTCCTTCATGGTTTTGTTGTTGAACACGTTGGTGCCGAAAAGCTCTGGCACGGTCATCATGGTCTGGTCGTAGTCATTGCCACAACCGCAGGTGCAATTGTCACTCATTTGTGTTTCTCCTTATTTTTTGGTGCTGAAGGGTAAGGTTGAAGATTTTCCACGCCCGATTGAGAAGGGGGTGGCCATTCGTCAAAGCCGACCGAGAACGGTTGGCGCTGTTGCCAAGCTAATATTTTACCATTGCAGTCTTGTTCCCGTCCCCGTGTCGGTTTCCGCAATATGGAGAAGGGCACTTGAAATTTCTTTCTGGAAAGAAGGATTGTTGATTTTGGTGCCAAAGGAGTCGAGGATATAGAAAACATCCACCACCTGATCGCCGTCGGAGCCTATTCTGGCCCGGTGAATGTTGATTTCAAAATCGGCCAGGGTCCGGGTTATTTCGTAGAGCATTCCGGGCCGATCATTGGCGAAAACCTCGATGATGGTGAATTGTTCCGAAGCTGTATTGTCTATAACAACCCGGGGGGAGGCCTGCACGTTTTTTTGCCCGGAACTGCGGAAGGCGGTGCGGAATTTGTCGACCAACCGGTGGCTGAGACCAAGCCGGTTTTTCAGGGCCAGGTTGAGATCCTTGCCAAGTGCTTGCCAATCCTGCTCAGCGTAAGTTTGTTCCGCTGCCGGTCGAACATTGAGGACATCGACCACCGTGCCGTCTTCCCAGGTGAAGATCTGGGCGCCTATCACATTCAGGTTATGGAGTGCCAAGGTTCCGCAGATCTTGGCCAGCAGACCGGTGCTGTCGCGGGAAACGACCAGGACCGACCAGAAATGGGTGTGATCGGATGGTTCGGCGAGGGCCAGTTCTTCGTTGTTCAGTTTGGTGCGCAAACGGAGGTGGTGGGCCGCCTCTTCCGGGGTAAAGCTCAGCAGGTATTCCTCGGGCAGGATATCGCAATCGGGCGGGAAGCTCTTCCCCATCAGTGCGCGGATTTGTTCGAGCATCCATCCTGCACCCTGCCTTTTATCGGGAAGGATCGAGTCCTTTCTTTCCAGCTGGTGGGCGATCTTCAAGGAGATTTCCAGAAGAAGGGCCCCCTTCCATTCGCTCCAGGCTGTGGGGCCAGTAGCCTTTGCATCGGCGATGGAGAGCAGATAGAGCATGGCCAACCGCTCTGGGGTCTGGATTTGTCGGGCGCATTCACCGAGAAAGGCCTCATCCTCAAGATCGCGGCGCATGGCGGTCACGGTAAGAAAGAGGTGTTTTTCCACGAGAAATTGCAGGCAGGACGTCTCCGCTTCGGTCAGCCCCAGCCGTTTGCCCACCCCGGCTACAAGTTTGCTGCCATATTGGGCATGGTCTTCGTGGTACCCTTTGCCGATATCGTGCAGGAGCGCGGCCAGAAAGAGAACGTGGGAGGATTCGACTCCTGAAAAGGGAGTTTTGCTGAGGGAGATTTTTTTCAGCTCCGCCACGGTTTGGAGCAGATGTCGGTCAACCGTGAAAACATGGTAGACATCGTGTTGGGCCAAGGTGCGGATCTGCTCAAACTCGGGGATGTAGGCGGTGAGCAGTCCGGTGTCCAGCATAACCGAAAGGGTGCCCATCACGTCTTGTGCGTTTTCTAGGACATCGAAAAAAGCCTTGGCCATGCGTTTTGAGTGGCGCAGCCTGTCGTTTATCAGATGGAGATTGGCGGTAACGATTTTTCGGCTGCGGTGATGGATTTCAAACCCCATTTTCCCGGCATGGGCAAAGAGGCGCATCAGCAGGTAGGGGCGTTTTTCGATAAGCGCCTGATCGGTCAGATGGAGCCGGTCCTGGCGCACCGTGATCCCCGGTTCGATGGTTTGCTCGATCATACTGGAGCGCGGTGAGCCGAGGGTTTCGTCGACATGTTCAAAGAACAGGTCGGTGGTGGAGGCAATGGTTTGCAGGTGACGATAAACGTCCTGCATGAAACGTTCAACGCCAAGGGAACCTCGGGAATCGGGATATCTGAAGGCTTTGGCCATCTCTTCCTGATATTCAAAGAACAACTGGTCGTTTTTTCGGCCGCTGAGGTAGTGGAGCCGGTTGCGGATCTTGATCAGAAAGTCCCTGGCCTGGGCAAAGGTTTCCCTTTCCTGGGCCGAGATCAGCCCTGCTTCCTCGAAGTCGCGCAGTTCGTGGAGACCGAAGAGGGCGTGGCTCACCCAGTTCATGGCCTGGATGTCTCGAAAGCCGCCGCGGCTTTCCTTGATGTGTGGTTCCAGTTGGTAGCTGTGCATGCCATACCGTTGGTGGCGTTCATTGCGGTGCTGCATCATGTTTTTCAAGAATTCCTGTCGGTGCCCCGCCAATAACTCCCGGTGAAAAGCTTGTCGCAAGGAGGTGAAAAGCTGTGGCGCCCCTGTCAGGTGGCGAGCGTCCAGCAGCGCCACCTGAAAAAAGAAATCCTGCCTGGCATCAGCCAGACAGGCATCCTGTGTTCTTACGCCGTGCCCGACCTCAAGGCCCGCGTCCCACAAGGGATAAAACAGGGCTTCGGTTACTACCTCGAGACGATCTTCTGCCTCGGGTGTATGGAGCAGAAGCAGGTCGATGTCTGAGTAAGGAAACAGCTCCTTTCTCCCGTAGCCGCCAAGGGCGATGAGACTCATTCCCTCTGCTGCTTCCGGACAGTTGGTAAAGCAAGAGACCAGATAATCGTCGATGAGCTGCGAGTGCCTGTGGAGCAGGGCTTCACCGCCCAGCCCCTGACGCCAGAGATACTCAAGCGCGTCCCGTTTTGCCCGTAGTTCAACATCCATCACTGGGAAGCCGTTAGACAACATCTGTATTTTTTTTGATCATTCCGCTACGGCTCCTTGCGCCTTTAGCTCTTCTGCCGTTACGGCTCCAAAGGTGACACATTTGGGATAGCTGTCTATATAGCTTCGTTTCCGGTTTCCCCGGTGCGAACCCGGATGACTTCGTCAACCGGCAGGACGAAGATTTTACCGTCCCCGATTTTGCCGGTGTTGGCGGTTTCCCGAATCCGGTTGACCACGGCCTCCACCATGGCGGCTTCAACAATGATCTCGATTTTGATCTTGGGTATAAAATCGACGATGTATTCCGCGCCGCGATAAATTTCCTTATGGCCCTTCTGACGTCCGTAGCCCTTGACCTCAGAGATGGTCATGCCTTTGATACCCATTTCGTTCAAGGCGTCTTTGACTTCGTCCAGCTTGAACGGCTTGATGATTGCCTCGATTTTCTTCATGAAATTCTCCTTTTCTTGTAACTGCCCAGTAGCACCACATCAGCTTCGCAGTCTCGCTGTGTTCGCGTAGTTGTTATCGTCCGGCTCAGGTGTAATAGCACTTTGCCGGTCTCTTTCGCACATCTGTGGCATTGCTAAACAGGTACAGTCCGTGTTTTTTTGCTCTATTCCGGCATTAAACCGGATAACCTCTTTTCTTCGCGGTGGCAGCGTTAAGCGGTGGGGCTAACAGGATGATGCGCCTGTCCTCGCCGCGCTGACTCTGTTAGAGTGAGTAGCCTATTTCGCTGTGCTGACTCAGATCCAAGCCTTGTACTTCCTCTTCCTCGCTAACTCGGAGACCGACCACCAAGTCAACCACCTTGAGGATTATAAATGTTACCACAACCGAGTAAGCAATGGTTGTAAAGGCATCCATGGCCTGAATTCCGAGGAGTTGCGGATTTCCAAAAAAGAGGCCGTTCTTGCCTGCGGAGTTGACAGCGGTGGTTGCAAATAAGCCGGTTGCCAAAGCGCCCCAAAGACCGCCCACCCCATGCACCCCGACCACGTCAAGGGCGTCATCGTAACCTATCCGGCTTTTGGCGAGAACGGCAAAGTAACACAGGGCGCCGGCTACCAGGCCAATGAGCACGGCCGAAATGGGCCCGACGAATCCGGCCCCTGGGGTGATAGCAACCAAGCCGGCAATGGCGCCGGAGGCAGCACCCAGAGTGGTGGGTTTGCCTTGCACCAGCCATTCTGCTATCAACCAGGAAAGCAGGGCTGCGCCGGTGGCAACTTGGGTGGTGAAAAAGGCATTGACTGCGACGCCATTTGCCGAAAGAGCGCTGCCGGCGTTAAAGCCAAACCAGCCGAACCAAAGAATGCCTGCTCCCAGCATGGTCATGGTCAGGTTGTGCGGATGAAAGGACTCCTTGCCCCAACCCTTGCGTTTTCCGAAAACCAGAGCGGCAACAAGGGCAGCCGCGCCTGAGTTGATATGGATAACGGTGCCGCCTGCGAAATCAAGACCGCCGTGCCCGCTGATCCAGCCGCCCCCCCAGACCCAGTGGCAAACGGGAAGGTAGACCAGGGTGCTCCAGAGGATAGTGAAGAGGAGAAAGGCTGGGAATTTCACCCGTTCCGCAAAGGTGCCGGTGATCAACGCCGGGGTGATGACCGCGAACATAAGCTGAAACGCGCAGAATAACAGGTGGGGAATGGTCTCGGAGTATTTCCCGGGTTCAAGGCCGACTCCTGCAAGGCCCGCCCAGTCGAGATTGCCGATTAATCCGTTGACATCGGGACCAAAAGCCAGAGAATACCCATAGATCACCCAGATAATTGAGACAACGCCAAGGCAGACAAAACTTTGCAGAACCGTGCTGAGAACATTTTTGGAGCGAACCATGCCGCCATAAAAAAGCGCCAGTCCCGGGGTCATCAGCATGACTAAGGCGGTGGCGATCAGCATGAATGCAGTATCACCTGTATCCATTGGTGTCTCCTCTCTGTGCTGGTTGTGTGTTGTTCGTATGTTAATGGGTGATATGCATCCGGAATGTGAGTAAAGCAATTGTCATGCCAGGGAGTTGGAATAACGCAACGTGCTGATTTTTCGTAAGTATTGTATTTGTATCAGGGTGTGGACACAGAGAGAAAATAACAAAAAAGTTGAATTTTCCCAAATTAACTACAAATTTGTTATTTTTTATACATTTTGGGCAGGGGTGGAGAGAGGGTCAGGAAAGGCTGTACTGGTGAAAAATAATTGATTCAATGGGGGCATCCGGCCATTGTTTTTGAAGCCAAGCGCGTAGTTCCCGGTTCATTTCGCCACGGGCCAGGGAATATTTGCGTAGCTCATCAAGGGGTTTGTTCTGGAAAAATTGATAAATGATGTCACGGACAAATATTTTTTTGTCGGCAGGAGGGTCTTCCTGCTCTGCAAGAGAGGTGATCAGGGTAATGTCAACAAGAACAAAAGTTATCGGCTGATCGCTGGCAGGGTTTTTTACCGGAATAATAAAAGCGGGGAAGGCCCATTTTTTCCTGACTTTCCCGGGATGAAGACGGTTGGTTTGGCTCTCTCCCACCAAACCTCCGCCGTTTGTTTTTGCGTCGGGAGAGAAGGCTGATCCTGGATGCTCTGCGGATGAGGTGGTGGCCTGGCGAAGGGCTGGAGGGGGCGCTGATGTGCCGCTCAAAAAATAGATGGCGGTTATAAGGAGTAGAGGGAGGGCATACAGTGGGATACGTACAAAAATGGGAAAAGATTGGAGGCGGGCGAATTGTTTTCGTGCAGCGATTTTCCCGGAGAGAAGAAGGGCGGTAATTGCTCCGGCGCCGGGGAAGGATTTTGTTGGATGAACGCCGGAAGCAGCATCGTGATCCGGAATTCCGGAAAGGGCTTTCTCAAGGGAGGAGTCAAGGCCTTGGCCGACATCTCCGCTCGAGACGGTCGGTTCCTTTTCCTCAAGGAAAAAATCTTCCTCTTTTCCTTCGGAGAAAAAGGCATCATCTTCGGCCTGAAAAGCAGACTCCCAGTCTTCGCCCCAGTTTGTTTCGTCTTGGTCAGTGGGTGTATCCGTGCTGGCGAACTGATCGGCAGACTGGGGGCGGTCTTCAGCCATGTTTTATGTCAGAATATTTTGCTGAGTTTTTCGGAAAGGGTCTCGGCGGTGAAAGGTTTAACGATGTACTGACTCACCTTGGCCTTGACCGCAAGAATAATATTGTCCTGCTGTGCTTCCGCGGTGACCATAATGAAAGGCGTATTGGCCATGCTGGCGTCGGCTCGTACCGCTTTCAGCAAATCCAGACCGGTCATCTTCGGCATGTTCCAGTCAGAGACGATAAGACCGATTTTTTCTGATTTCAGGACGCTCAGGGCGGTGGTGCCATCGTCTGCTTCAATGATATTTTTGAAGCCAAGCTGGGTGAGAATATTTTTGATTATGCGCCGCATGGTGGCAAAATCGTCAACCACGAGGATTTTCATATTAGGATCAGCAGCCATATTTCCTCCCTAACAGCTTAATGTGCGAGTGGGCTGGAGTATGTTCGTAGTGTACGAACATCAGCCGCATCTTGTTTATTGTAACTGTATCAACTCGTTTTGGAAATAAAAAAAGAGAGTTGCAAAGAGTCACCCCATACGAATGGTTTTTTTGTGTCCGGACTTTGCATAAAAAAGTGTGCGGCTCGGGCATGAATCAACTCGCAAGGGACTTTTTCAATTTGGCCCGGAGGCGGAACATGGCCTTGCTGTGCATCTGGGATATACGCGATTCCGTATAGCCCAGCACCTCGCCGATTTCCTTCATCGTGAGTTCTTCTTGATAATAGAGGGAGACCGTCAGTTTTTCCTTGTCAGGCAGATCGGAGATGGCCTTGGCGATGATCTCTCTGATCTGAGAAAGGTTGATGGCCGTGAAAGGATCGCGGTCATCCATGGCAAAGGTCTCGCTCAATGTGGGATCGTTCGCTTCGGTTGTTTTTTGCCGGAGAAACTCAATATCCATGAAGGTGACGGATTTGGTTTCATCGAGCAGCTTGTAAAAGTCATCAAGGGCAAGGCCCATGGTCTTTGCTACTTCTTCATCCGTGGCTGGTCTGCCCACTTGTTTTTCAATGTCGGCATACGCTCTTTCCAGATCGGTGGTCTTTCGCCGGACGGAGCGAGGAACCCAGTCCAGTGCTCGAAGTTCGTCCAGCATTGCTCCTTTGACCCGGAATTCTGCGTAGGTTTTAAATTGGACATTTTTGGATACATCAAACTTGTTGATGGCATCAATAAGACCGATGGTCCCGCAACTGATGAGATCATCGAGCGACACCTGTGCGGGAAGGCGTGCTGCAAGGCGTGCTGCGATATACTTTATCAGCGGGCTGTAGGTGAGAATCAGCTCGTTGCGTTTTTCGGCGCTGAGCGGTTCTGCCTGGCTGAAAAAGGTATTCGTATAATCCTTGAATTTGGGTGACGGTTGTTTGTTCATACCGGGTAAACCCAGAGGGGCGAAGGGGTTTGATTGCCTGCAATATGAAAAAGTATATTACAGATCAACGAGTCCCTGCCAGAAAAATTTTATATTTCCATCGGCTTTCATCTCGGGATCTTCCTGGAAAATATTTCCTGCCAGCTTGCTGAACATCTTGCTGGACGGGGCATCCGGGAAGATGTCCGACACCAGTCGCTGTTCGCGAACCGCAGTGGGCAGCTTGCTGTCATAGGGGATATAGCCAAGATAATCCAGGGAAAGCGAATCAAGAAAACGGTCAGCCACAATGCTCAGCTTCCGAAAAACAGACAGGGCCTCTTTCTCGGAACGGGCAAGATTGACGAGGATGCGGAATTTTTTTACGTCATGTCTGCTGGAAAGAACCTTTACCAGGGCGTACGCATCGGTCAGGGAGGTCGGTTCCGGGGTCAGAATGATGATGCGTTCCCGTGCGGCCAGATTGAAATAGATCACATTGTTGTTGATGCCTGCGGCCGTATCGATCAGCATGATGTCGATTTTCTGGGCCAGGGCGGACATTTCCGAAAGGAAGTACAACCGTTGCTGTTCCGTAAGGTCCGCCAATTCCATGATGCCGGAGCTGGCCGGCAGGATGAGCAGCCCTTCCGGGCCTTGAACCAGAACCTCAGCAAGCGTTTTTTCGCCCATGAAGACATGGTGGAGGTTGTAGCGTGGGGTCAACCCCAACAGGATATCGACATTGGCCAGATTCAGGTCCGCGTCAAGAATCAGCACCTTCTTCCCCGCCTTTGCAAGGAAATAGCCAAGGTTGGTGGTGATATTGGTTTTACCCACCCCGCCCTTGCCGCTGGTAACGCAAATAACCCGTGGGTGGAAATCGGTGCTGTCGCGATGCGTCGGCATTCTTTTTTTCTGGGGCTGTGAGCGGGTCATAATCCTTTCCAGTGTTTCTGCCTGATTCATGAGAGTTCCCCGTAAACGTTCAGCAGCACCGCATCTGCTTTGTCATCAGCCTGCTTGCATAGGCTGACTATAGCGCGCAGGCCTATTCCGCGCATCTGCAGCAGCAGCTGAAGCGGCGCTGCTGAACGTTTACACTTCAGAGATTGAGACATGTTTTTCCGTTCCTGTTGAACGATTACGAGTTCCCCGAATGTGGTCATTGAGTCCATTTGCATTGGGCCTCGGTGGCTAACTCGCCTGCGGCCGCCTGCCATCCCTGTCCGAACAGGGTCTGCAGAAATTCCCGGGAGGCAAGAAGGAAATCTTCCGGAACCCTCTGGCCGGTGCACAGGCAGGAAATGGGCAACGCAGTCCCGGCCAGCAATTGGCACAAGGTGGCGTATGCTCTGGTTTCATCGAGCTTGGAGAGAATGAGCCCTTTGATCCGCAGGGGCTCGTAGGTGGTGAGGATCTGTTGCAGGTCTTCTTTCTTGCAGGTGGCGCTGAGGATAAGATACGGTTCTATGCCGCTTTTCAGGGAAAACCATTCGCCCAGCTCCCTGATGTGATCCGGATCATAAGGGCTTTTTCCCGCGGTGTCGATGATGATCAGATCCTTGTCCTGGTGGCGGAGAAGAGCCATCTGCAGATCCTTTTTTCGCAGGGCGATTTCGCAGGGCAACCGCATGATTTTGGCATAGGTCCGCAACTGGTCCGTGGCGCCGATCCGGTAGCAGTCCATGGAGAGAAGCGCCACCTTCATCCCTTCATGGATGCTGTACCAGGCGGCGATTTTCGCGGCAGTCGTTGTTTTTCCCACCCCGGTGGGACCGATCAGGGCCACGACGGTAGGCGCTTTGCTGATGCCGATGGAAAGAGGGGCTATCTGCAACTGGTCGATGATTTTGTCCCGCCACTGGGCAACCTGTTTCGGGTCGGGGCGGACGCTTTTCCGTCCGGCTTCACCGGTGGTTTGAGCCGAGGTGGAACGATTTTCAAGCTCTTCCTTGGCGCAGTATTGACGCCGCAAGAAATTGGCAAAGCGCAACCGGAGGTCATTGGCTTCAAATTGAACAGTACCACTTTTGGCTGCTTTTCCCGCCGGAATGGTGCGGGCGGAAAGCTCGGCGGAAAGTCTGCTGTTAAAGCCGGGCTGAGGAGCAGATTGTTTCTGGGGGGGATGGCGTGTCGCATCCTTTGCCTGGGTCTGGCGCACGGAGTGATAGCCGTACCCTACCGATTTGGGCTGTCGACCTTCCTTGCCGGTGGATTCCTGGGGCGGCAAGCTAATCTCAGGCTCAGGATCATATTCCATGGCCGCCACGATCTCGATTCTCGGGCCGCCTCTGGCCGAACCGCTTTTTACGGGAAGGTTTCGGGTTGAAAGAATAACGGCATCCTCCCCAAGTTCCTCCTTGACCATGGCCATGGCGCTATAAGTATCCGAGGCTTCAAAACGCTTGATTCGCATCGCTGCTCCTCACTTCTATTTTTTGGGGTTGAGCTCTATCGTCCCCTGGGATTGCAGTTGTGTCTGCGCAGTCAATTCATTATGGGAAAGGACTATGACATGAGGCATGAATCTTTCCATGAGCCGCCGGAAATGGCGGCGAATAATCGGTGAGCAGATGATAATCGGTTGGTAGCCCTCCTGGGAAACTTTTTCCACCAGAGTTTTTGTCGAGGCCAGAAGGCGTTGGGCCAGGTTCGGTTCCAGATTGAGAAACACGCCCTGGTCGCTTTTCTGGAGTGATTCGCGCACCAGATCTTCGACCTGAGTGGAGAGGGTGAGGACCGTAAGCGTTCCTTGGTCATCGGTGAAAGAGCTGACAATCGAGCGGGAAAGTTTTTGGCGCACATACTCAGTGAGGATGTCCGGATCCTTGCCCATGGGAGCGAAGTCGGCCAAGGTCTCGCAGATGGTCAGCAGGTCGCGCAGCGATACCCGTTCCCGCAGGAGATTCTGGAGCACCTTCTGGACAAGGCCCAGAGGCAGCAGGCCCGGCACCAGCTCTTCCACCACCTTGGGGTGGGTCTTGGCCAGATTATCAAGGAGTTTCTGGGTATCCTGGCGGCCCAGCAGTTCATCGGCATGGTTGCGCAGCACCTCGGTGAGATGGGTGGCGATGACCGTGGACGGATCAACCACGGTGTACCCCGCCACTTGGGCCTCGTCTTTCTTTTCCTGGCTAATCCAGAGGGCGGGCAATTGGAAGGCGGGCTCCATGGTGGGAATGCCTTCGATCTTGCGTTTGGCCATTCCTGAGTCCATGGCCAGCAGGTGCCCCATCATGATTTCGCCCTTGGCGACCTCCACCCCTTTGAGGAGCAGAACATACTGGTCGGGTTTGAGTTGCAGATTATCGCGCACATGCAAAGGCGGGATAATCATTCCCATGTCCATGGCAAACTGTCGACGAATGGCCCGAATCCGCTCCAGCAAATCGCCTTCCTGGCTCTCGTCAACCAGAGGGATGAGGCCATACCCCACTTCAAGCTGCAAAATATCAAGGGGCAACAGGCTTTCCACCGTTTCCGGCGCACCGGGCAGCGGGGTGGCCGCTTTCTTTTCTTTTTCTTCCTCGGCTTTCTGCTCTTCCTTGTCGGCTGCAGTTTTGTTGAAGGCCATCAGCGAAATGGCGCCCATGGCTATGCCCAGAATGATAAAGGGGAGATGCGGCAACCCCGGCACCAACCCGAAGAGAATGATGATTCCGGAGGAAACCGCCAGGGCCTGTGGCTGGTGTCCGAATTGCTTCATGAATTCCTTGCCCATGCTCACATCGGACGCGGCCCGGCTGACAATGATACCCGCAGAGGTGGAGATGACCAGGGCCGGGATCTGGGAGACCAGTCCGTCGCCGATGGTGAGCAGGGTGTAGGTTTCAGCCGCTTGGACAGCCTTCATATTCTGCATGATGGCGCCGATGAAGAACCCGCCGATGATATTGATGACCATGATTACAAGGCTGGCCACGGCCTCGCCGCGCACGAACTTGCTGGCACCGTCCATGGCTCCGTAAAATTCCGATTGGCGGCTGACTTCCGAACGGCGGTGTTTCGCCTCCGCTTCGTTGATCAGCCCGGCATTGAGATCCGCATCAATGGCCATCTGCTTGCCGGGCATGGCGTCCAGGGTGAATCGAGCCGCAACCTCGGCAATACGGCCGGAGCCCTTGGTGATAACCACGAAATTGATCAGCACCATGATCAGGAAGATGATCAGGCCAACGGCAAAATTGCCGCCAACAACAAAGTTGCCAAAGGCCTGGATGACATCGCCCACCGCGCCTGGACCTTCATGGCCGTGCAAAAGAATAATCCGGGTTGAGGCGATGTTCAGCGCCAGGCGGAAAAGGGTGGTGAGCAGCAGCAGGGAGGGAAAGGCGGAAAAATCCAGCGGATTGGTGTTGTACATGCTCATCAGCAGAATGACCAAACCGATGGTGATGTTCATGGACAGGAGCAGATCGAGGATGATGGTGGGCAGCGGAATGATCATGACCATGAGGATGGCCACTACCCCGAGCGCTACCAAGAGGCTCGACATCTCGAAGTTGACTGCTTTCAGTCCTGTTGTGGCGCCGGTGTCATCTGCCATGGTGTAACGGACCCGCAATTGTGCTGGTGATTAGGGCAGCGGGATATTGCACAAATCCATGGCTGGATTTGTGCAATATCCCGCGTGATTCACGGTACAG
>VMSS01000139.1 GCA_013791995.1 Desulfurivibrio sp.
TCATCCAGGTGGCTGAGTTGTACCGCTTTGATCTTGAATTCCGTTGAGTAGCGCCTGGGTTTCTTAGGGTTGTTGTATCTGGGCATTTTTCACCTCCGGTTTAGTTAGACTTTTATGTCCACTAAACCGGGGGAGGTTCACAGTGCAATTCCGCTGCGATCCAATACCGCCAGTGAGCTTTGCGGTATACTGAAAAAGGTAATCAATACACCACAATCCCAAACCATCCCGGTGACATGCTAGAAGGAACCCTCCGCGCCATTCTCAAACAGGCGAGGATTTCTCCTAATCAGCGCAAGCAAAGAAATAAACAAGAAATCGAAGCGTATTCCTCTGGCTGCTGAGATTGCTTGGGAAGCAGAATTTCAAAAGACGCCCCACAGAATGCAACGTTTCACCCCTTAGGCAAAACCGCTTCTCCATCCTGGGATGTGTACTCGGGGATTACCTTACCAAGCTCGGCCTTAATCCCTTCTGCATCATGGGTTGAAGCAAATCGCTTGAGATTTTCCAACGATTCATGCAAATCCCCCAATGAAGCGCTGTTACCGCGCAACACCATGATCTTCTCATGACCGGTCTTCACTATCCCCTCGCCTTCGGTGATCAACTCCTCGTACATCTTTTCGCCGGGCCGAAGCCCGGTATAAATGATCTCTATCTCCGTGTCCGGCTCCTTGCCGCAGAGCTGGATCAGATCACGGGCCATCTGTCCGATCCGCACCGGCGTCCCCATCTCCAGAATAAAAACCTCCCCGCCCTCACCCATGGTCGCAGCCTGGAGAATAAGCTGACTCGCCTCCTCAATGGACATGAAGTAGCGGGTCATATCCGGGTGGGTAACGGTAACCGGGCCGCCCAATTCGATCTGGCGCCGAAACAGAGGAATAACCGAACCGGAGGAACCAAGGACGTTACCAAAACGTACCGCCATAAAACGGGTTCCTGATCCGTCCCCCCTGCTCTTTTCGCAAAAACCCTGCATGAGAATCTCGGTCATGCGCTTGGTGGCCCCCATGACATTGGTGGGCCGCACCGCCTTGTCAGTGGAAATCACGATAAAACGCTCCACTCCATGCTGCGCGGAAACTTCCATCAACCGTTTGGAGGCAAATATATTATTATATACCCCCTCCCAGGGATTACGCTCGACCATGGGCACATGCTTGTAGGCTGCGGCATGAAACACCACTGTTGGCCGATAGTGCGGAAACAAAGACTCCAGTAAGACTTTATCCTGCACCTTGCCAAGCACTGCCACATAGTTCTTGAAGCCATATTCGTGGAGCAGTTCCATCTCGATCTGATAGAGGTTCTGTTCGCTGGCATCCATGAGTATCAGATTGGCTGGATGGAATCGAACGATCTGGCGGCAGAGTTCCGAACCGATGGACCCCCCTGCTCCAGTAACGAGAACCGTCTTTCCCGCCAGAACCCCACCGATCTGCTCCAACTCAAGACGCACTGGTGGCCGCCCGAGGAGGTCCTTGAACGAGACATCGCGGATAGCTTTGATGGAAACCTTGTCGCTGATCAGCTCTCCCAGCCCTGGCAGTGTCTTGAACGGAACTTCACAAGCCCGGCAGAATTCGACAATCCTCTGCATTTGATCCCGGCTCGCCGAAGGAATGGCAATGAGCACCTCCTTGGCCTTGGTTTTAAAGACATACTCCGAGAGGTCTGCAATGGGGCCAAGAACCGGAATGCCGTGGATCTGTTGGCCGATCTTGGCGGCATGATCATCAAGAAACCCGGCTACCATGTAAGGCAAGGCCTTATTGTCGTTGATTTCCCTAGTCAACTTTTCGGCGGCGTCTCCGGCTCCGATAATGAGCAACCGCTTGCGGCGTTGCCGCTTGGTGGCATCAGGCTGAAAAAAAGGTAAACAAAAAGCACTCTGACAAGAGAGCCTGAGACTGATACGAAACCCGGCGATAAAAAGAAAGGTTAACAGAGCATCGAGTACAAAGACCGACCTGGAAAACCCCTCAAAACGGTTCAACAACAGAATACCGCCCAAAGTTATAAAGCCCGCAACCACGCAAGCCTTGAGGATGTTCAGCAGGTCCGCCAGGGAAGTGTACCTCCACATCCCGCGATACAACCCAAACAAATGAAACAGCACCAGCTTGGCAGGGAGAAGGAAACCAAGGGCCGTGGCGATGTTGGCCCGCTGTTCCTGGGGCACAGCACCATCAAAACGAATAACGTAGGCCAGCAGATGTGCGGCAACCAGCAGCAGCAGGTCAACTCCGAGTACAATCCAAAAATTTAGTTTACGAAGTTGATGTTTCATCCGGTTCCCTTTGAACTCCGGCTCCCATACTCACGCCTCCCGGCACCGACAAAAACAGATCCTAAAACCAATGGCGCATAGGCCAACCCCACCAGCCCCCATTCCCATGCTGGCAGAACATCAAGACAGACCCAAGCCAATGGCGCCAACCAAAAGATATTAATCCCAACCGCAAGTAAAGTCACCGGGCGATGCCCACCCAAACGCCTGGCCAGAAGCTGATAAGCATGAGTTCGGTGCGCCTCATGCCAGCGCTCGCCATGTCCCATGCGCCTGAGCAAGGTCACTGTTGCGTCCGCAACAAACACTGCAGCCAAAATCAACCAGGCCGGATAACCCAGCCACCCAGCACGGACCGTGGCCAGACTAAAAAAAACAATCATGAACGCAAGATAGGTGCTGCCTACATCGCCCATAAAAATTCTGGCCGGCGGCCAGTTAAGAAACAAAAAACCAACGGTGGCTGCGGCCAGACAGAGCATCCACAACCAAACCGGATGCGATGCTGCTGCTGGATGCGCAAAAAAGGACAAAACGGCCGCCGCAACAAGCATGAATACCGCCTGTTGACCAGCAAGACTATCAATACCGTCCATAAAATTGAACAGATTGATCCACCACACCCCAGCCAGCAGTAAAAAAGCCGATACAATCCAGCCGCCGAATACTCCCCCATCTGCCGATGGCAGAAACCAAAATGCACTTTTATCAGAGACGATACCCACTGGCAAGCCACCCAACACAACCAGCAAACCGCCGCACACTGCCACATGCACGCCGAAACGTACTATGGCGGGGAGAGAACGAATATCGTCCCACAGGCCCACCACGGCGATCAGAAGCGAAAGCACAAGCACAACAAAAAAACGCACATCTCCTGAGGCCTGCGCCAACACAAGCCAGCTCCCTGAAACCACCCCCGCCAAAACAATCCCCAGCCCTCCCCCTCGGGGGGTTGGCGCCACATGCGAAGACCGGTGATTGGGCGGATCAACCAGCCGCAAATATTCAGCTCGTCTGCACACCCATGCCGCAACGCCCCAGGCAACAACCAGAGAAATCATGACAGGAAGCAATAGTTCCATCATTGAGGAAGTCATAAAGCATACTTTTGCATATTCAGCTCAATCCCCGCCCAACACCCACATAAACAAAACCGGACTCCCGCATTTTCCCTGGGTCATACACATTCCGTAAATCAATAAAGAGGGGCGTTTTCATCGTGTCCCTGATTCTTTCCAGATCCAGAGCTCGATATTGATTCCATTCCGTGAGCAGAATCACGGCATCAGCTCCCGCGCAGGCCGCATAAGCGTCTCCGACATAGGTATACTCAGGGAAAATTCTTGCAGCCTCCTCCATCCCTTGAGGATCGTGGACCTGCAACTTGGCACCCTTTTCATGGAGAGCAGGGAGAATGGTGAGAGCAGGGGCATCACGCACGTCATCTGTTTCCGGCTTAAAGGTAACTCCCAGCACACCGATGGTTTTACCGACCTCCGAACCGCCCAGTGCCTTGCGAATTTTCTTTATCATCTTGCCTTTCTGGGCGGAATTCACTTCCACGGTAGCTTCAACCAGGCGTAGCGAACTCCCGTGTTCCTGCGCAATCCGCAAAAGGGCCAGAGTGTCTTTCGGAAAACAGGAACCACCGTAACCAGGCCCTGGATGCAAAAACTTGCTCCCTATCCTCCCATCCAACCCGACCGCCTTGGCCAATGAAATGACATCCGCACCTACCGACTCACATAAGCTGGCCATTTCATTAATAAAACTTATCTTCATTGCCAAGAAAGCATTCGCGGCATATTTGATAAGTTCAGCCGTTTCAATACCGGTAACCACGAACGGCGTGGAATTAAGATACAACGGATTATAAATTTCCTTAAGCACATCTACCGCCCGCTCACTTTCCGTACCAAGAACGACCCGATCCGGCCGCATAAAATCATTGATGGCAGCCCCTTCCCGTAAAAACTCCGGATTGGACACCACATCGAAATCGGCATCCGGGCTGGTTTCTTTGATGATCCGCTCGACTTGCCTGCCAGTCCCCACCGGAACCGTGCTTTTATCAATCACCACCGTATATTTCTTGATAAAACCGGCAATCTCCCGGGCCGCATCATATATGTAGGAGAGATCCGCATAACCGTTCCCTCGTCGTTGCGAGGGAGTGCCAACTGCGATAAACACCGCCTGTGCGTCAGCCATGGCTATGGATAATTCTGTAGTAAAATGAAGCCTCCCACCCTTTACGTTTTTCGCGACCAAGGCCTCAAGACCTGGCTCGTAAATGGGGATTCTACCTTCCTGCAACATCGATATTTTCCCGGCATCTTTATCCATACAGGTGACCTGATGCCCAAATTCCGAAAGACAAGCCCCGGTTACCAGCCCCACATATCCCGAACCAATGATCGCTATATTCATATCCTGCTCATCCCCTTGGCAAACGCCTCACAACACCTAACAAAAACCCGTTGCAACTTATGCCTGGTAGTAACTCCGATACCAGTCCACAAAATGCTGAATCCCCTCTTCGATGGAGGTATTCGGCTTAAAGCCAACATCACGAACCAAATCTTCAACGTCTGCAAAAGTGGCCGGAACATCTCCGGGCTGCATGGGCAAGAAATTCTTCTGCGCCTTCTTGCCAAGACAATCCTCCAGCACTTCTATGTAACGCATTAAATCGACTTTTTGATTATTGCCTATATTGTAAACCCGATAAGGGCAATAACTGGTCCCAGGATCTGGATTCTCTCGGTCCCAGGCGGGATTGGCAACAGGAGGCAGGTCAATAACCCGGCACACCCCCTCCACAATATCATCAATATAGGTGAAATCGCGCTGCATCTTGCCATGGTTGAAGACATCGATGGGCCGATCCTCGAGAATGCCTTTGGCAAAAAGAAACAACGCCATGTCCGGTCGACCCCAAGGACCGTACACCGTGAAAAACCTAAGGCCGGTCGTCGGCAATCCGAATAAATGGCTGTAGCTATGCGCCATCAACTCATTGGCTTTCTTGCTGGCGGCATACAGAGAAACAGGATGATCCACATTCTGATGAATCGAAAACGGAAGAACGGTGTTGGCCCCGTATACCGAACTGGAAGAGGCGAAAACCAAATGCCGAACCCCGGAATGGCGGCACCCTTCCAAGACATTAACAAACCCGACCAGATTGGTATCCACGTAGGAATGCGGATTTTCCAATGAATACCGCACCCCTGCCTGGGCGGCCAGATTAACGACCGCATCAAATTGATTCGCCGCAAAGAGGTCGGCCATCCCCTTCCGATCAGCAATATCCGCATCGACATGCTTAAAAAACGGAGAGGATTTCAGAATCGCCAACCGGGCTCGCTTCAGGCTTGGGTCGTAATAATCGTTGAGGTTATCGATTCCAACCACATTTATCGAACGCGCAAGCAGTCTTTGCGAAAGATGGAACCCTATAAAGCCGGCAGCACCGGTGATGAGAACATTCTTCAATTCCATGAGAATTCCTTTGTTTTTTTCATATTGCTAAACTTATCACTGCGGAAAGCTCATTATAATTACAACTGTAAAAAATGCCGGGCTGTTTTCGCCAGGGATTCATCCACACTCACTGGCGGTTTCCAGCCCAACAGTGTTCGGGCTTTAGAAATATCAATCTGCAAGGACCCGCACAGCCGTTGTGCCATATCACGTCGGCCCAACAACGCAGCCCCAACTTCCAACAAAAAAACGGGCACCGGAATCAAGCGTGCTGGCCTACCCAGCGCATTTGCCATCCGGCGCAACAGTTCCGTGGTGGAAAGATCCTCCCCATCCGACACCAGAAAGGTCTGATTAGCCGCAATAGGATGATCGATGCAAGTAATGATCAAATCCACCAGATTATCCAACGCCACCAGACTACGCTTATTATGAATGGCACCAAATGGCAAAGGAACGCCCCACTTTAACCAGCGCATCATACTCAGAAAATTGGCTCGCACCCCTCGCCCATAGACCAGGGGCGAGCGAATGATCACCACCTCCAAACCCGTCTCCTCCGCCAACTTGCGCAAACCCTGTTCCGCCTCATATTTGCTTATGCTGTAAGGATCTTGTGGGCCAGGCACATCATTAACCGCGAAGGCCTGGCCCAAACACGTTGTCTCGCCGTTGACCTTGATGGAACTAATAAAGATAAAGCGGCGCACACCGACCGCAATAGCTTGACGAGCCAAATTTAAAGTACCATCGACATTCACACGACGAAACTCAGTCAGCGGATCAGCAGCTGTGTCGGTCATCACATGGACACGGGCAGCAAGATGAACTACAGCATCGCAACCCTGTAAGCTATGCTGCCAATCGGTATCGGCAGCCAACGTGCTGATCTGAACGTTCGTTATATTAGGCACACTATCAGGTGAAGTGTGCCGCATAGCAGCGATGACTGTCTTCCCCGAATGGGCGAGCGCTGCACACAGGGATAGACCAACAAAACCGTTGGCGCCGGTAATCAAAATCACAATTGAGTCTCGCCTTGGTGCCGCAGATTTACTCTTGCCAACTCAACGAACCAGCCTTCGAGTCGGTCCATCAATACTTCACGGTTAAACTCCTTTTTTGCGTAGTCGCGACCATTGCTTCCAAGCCTCAACCTCTCCAATCTTGGCATGGCAGCAAGCTGGCGAACAGATTGAGCCAAACCATTTGCATCGCCGGCCGGACATACCAAACCTGCTTCAGCATCTCGAATAATGTTCGCCCCTTCACCATCAAGCATACCTAACAAAGGGAGGCCAGCCATCAAATAAGACTGGATTTTCCCAGGAATCGTTAAAGAAAAAACAGGGTCGCATTTGAGTGAAACCAGCAAAACATCTGCGTGTGCGTAAAATGAAGGCATCCGCTCCATCGGGAACCGCCCAAGCAGTAAAAAACACCGCTCCAACCCACGACGCGAGACTTCAACACGTAACCAGTCCATCATCCGTCCATTACCCACAACCAGCCAACGTATGGCTAGATTGTGCTTCAAACTTTCCGCAGCATCGAGCACTGCGGGAAAATCCTGCGCCTCACCTACATTCCCGGCAAACAGCACGTTAAACGAACCTTCCGCCGGGGGTACTTCTGGTGCAGGCTTGAGTTCGTCTTGGCTAAACACATCCTCAGCCCAACTCGGAAAGTACCGAATCTTGCTCGAGTCATCACAATATTTGGCAATATTCTCAAGAAAACCTCTCGACTGGCCCAATACCAACGCGCAGCGGGTGTATATAAATCTAACCAAGTGGCCAATTGCAGCCAATACCCTAGTAGAGCGCACAACACCTACCGCAACCAACGTCTCTGGCCACAGATCAAGCGCCCAAAAAACTACAGGGGCCTTTTTCAACCGTCCAATCAAAACAGCAGGGAGACCCACAGTCACGGGCGAAGGCTCAAAAACAAAAATGATATCAAACAATTGCCCACGCAAACGCCAGGGGCCAAAAAAACATGCTCCCAATACAAAACTTAAGTAATTGAACAGCAAACTTAGAGAGCTCCTGCCACGGGCAAGCATGGGAACCCTGTACACTTTTGCACCAGCATAATGGTCAAACGCCTTAGGGGCTTCCTTGAAAA
>VMSS01000041.1 GCA_013791995.1 Desulfurivibrio sp.
CGATTTTCTCCCCCTCACCGTGGAGTATCAGGAACGGTTTTATGCGGTGGGTCGTATTCCGGGAAGTTTTTTCCGGCGTGAAATCGGCCGGCCCAGCGACAAGGAAACCCTTTCCGCCCGTTTTATCGACCGTCCCCTGCGGCCCCTGTTTGTCAAAGGCTATCAGCATGAGACCCAGGTGATCGCCACGGTTCTTTCGGCCGATCAGCAGAACGACCCCGATGTGCTGGCCATGATCGGCGCCTCCTGTGCCCTGATTGTTTCCGACATCCCTTTCAACGCGCCGGTGGCCGGGGTAAAGGTGGGCTATATTGATGGTCAGTATGTGCTCAACCCTAGCCCGGAAGAGTGGGAAAAATCCCGGTTGAACCTCATCGTGGCCGGCACCAGGAATGCTGTGGTCATGGTTGAAGGCGGGGCGGACAGCCTCTCCGAGGCCGAGGTTCTTGAGGGCATCTTTTTTGGTCACAAGGCGTTGCAGCCCATCCTGGATATGCAGGAAGAGATGCGTGCCGCAGTGGGCAGGGCCAAGATGGCGGTTGTTCCGCCGGTGGTCAACGAGGCCTTGAAGGCCAAGGTGGCAGAGCTGTCCCGCGAAGGAATGCAGGCTGTTATCACCATGGCCGACAAGCAGCAGCGCAGTGAGCTGTACCATCAACTCCAGAAAAAAACTCTTGCCGCCCTTGGCGAAGAGTATGGTGACAGCCTCAAGGAGGCCAAGGAGCATCTCCATTCTCTGAATAAAACCATGATGCGCGACCGGATCGTCAAGGACCAGTGTCGGATAGACGGCCGCCGTTTTGACGAGATTCGGCCGATCAGCTGTGAAGTCTCGGCCTTGCCGAAAGTCCATGGCTCCGCTCTGTTTACCCGGGGTGAGACCCAGGTCATGGTTTCCGCCACCTTGGGTAGCGGCGATGATGAGCAGCGGGTTGAATCCCTCACCGGCATGTCATTCAAGCGCTTCATGCTCCATTATAATTTCCCGCCCTATTGCGTTGGCGAGGTCCGTTTCATGCGTGGTCCCAGCCGTCGGGACATCGGGCATGGTGCCCTGGCCGAGCGTGCTTTGGCCGCCGTGCTGCCCAAAGGCGATGAATTTGCCTACACCATCCGTATTGTTTCCGAGGTATTGGAATCAAACGGCTCCTCCTCCATGGCCACAGTATGCGGCGGCAGTCTTGCCCTGATGGACGCGGGCGTGCCGATCAAGAAACCGGTTTCCGGCGTGGCCATGGGCTTGATCAAGGACGGCGAGACCATCGTTATCCTCTCGGACATCCTGGGTGATGAAGATCATCTCGGCGACATGGATTTCAAGGTAACCGGAACCGACGAGGGCATCACCGCCCTGCAGATGGACATCAAGATCGAAGGCGTCTCCAAGGAGATCATGACCAGCGCTCTGGCCCAGGCCAGGGGCGGTCGTCTCCATATTCTGGAGAAGATGAAGATGGCGATTGAGCAGCCCAGGGCAGATGTGCCTGATCATGCGCCAAAAATCTTCAGCCTGCAGATCAACCCCGACAAGATCCGCGACCTCATCGGCCCGGGCGGCAAAATGATCAAGTCGATCACCGCTGATTTCGGGATCAAGATGGATGTTGAGGATTCTGGCAAGGTGACGATTTTCGCACCCAACGGCCTTGTTGCCCAAGCGGTTATCGCCAAGGTGAACGAGATCGCCGCTGATCCGGAAATCGGCAGGATTTACGACGGCGTTGTCCAGAAGATCCTCGATTTTGGGGCCTTTGTTCAGATCATGCCGGGGGTTGACGGACTGGTGCACATCTCCGAGCTTGACACCAAGCGGGTAGAGAAGGTCACCGATGTGCTCAAGGAAGGCGACGAGGTCCGGGTCAAGGTTCTGGAGATCGATCAGCGGGGCAAGATTCGTCTGAGCCGCAAGGCTGTCCTCCAGGAGGAGTCAGGTTCCTGATCCACCGCCTTCGGGTAATGTTTGGATTCTTCCAAGGGGAAGGGGGGCGTGGCCCTCTTTCCCCTTTTTTGTATCGTACTGTAACCATTAGGAAAATAAGTGTCCAATAGCTACCAGAGAACCGTTCTCGACAACGGCATCCGGATCGTCACCGAAAAGATTCCTTCCCGCACGGTTTCGGCAGGGATTTGGGTGGATGTGGGTGCGCGCGACGAACAGCCCGACAATAACGGGAGCGCTCATTTTGTCGAGCACATGCTCTTCAAGGGTACGACCAATCGGACGGCCCAGGAGATTGCCCAGGAGTTCGATACCTTGGGCGGCATGTCCAACGCATTTACCTCCGGCGAGACCACCTCCTATTATGCCACGGTCCTTGACGATCAGGTGGAGCGGCTCATCGGGCTGTTGGGGGATATCTTCCAAAATTCGCTTTTTGATGAGGAAGAGGTGGTTCGGGAGCGGGAGGTCGTGCTCCAGGAAATGAACATGGTGGAAGACACCCCGGACGACCGGATCCATGAGTTGTTCACCGGCGGCCTTTGGGGGGAGCATCCCCTCGGCTATACGGTTCTTGGACGGCGGGAGGTTGTGGCAGCCATGGATTCCGCCGGTCTGCGGGAGTATATGCGGAGCGAGTATACGCCGGAGAGGATTGTCATCGCCGCCTCCGGCAATGTGAACCACGAGCAGTTCTGTCACCTCTGGCAGGAGCAGGTGGGCAGCCTGGCCGAGTCGAACAAGGGCAGCCGACGTGAGCCGCCGCCGGTTCTTGCCCCGGTGCGCAAGCTCCACAAGAAGAACCTGGAACAGGCCCATCTGGTGCTTGGCTCCTACGGCCTGCCTCTCGTGGCCCCTGAGCGCTATGCCCTGTATCTGTTGCACGTTCTTCTCGGCGGCAACATGAGTTCCCGACTTTTTCAGGAGGTGCGCGAGAAGGCTGGGCTGGCCTACTCCATCTATTCCTACCTGTCCTCTTTCACGGACAGCGGCTATCTCGGGGTGTATCTCGGAGTTGACCCTGCGGTGGTGAACAAGGCCGTGGCGTTGGTCGCCAGGGAAATAAAGGGGTTGCGGCAGAGCAGTGTTTCGCACGATTTGTTGTCCAGAGCCAAGGATTACGCCAAGGCCGGGATCTTCCTTTCCGCCGAGAACATGGAGTCGCGGATGACTCGGATCGCTAGAAACGAACTGACCTTTGGCCGCTATGTCTCCTTTGACGAGGTTGCCGCAGGTTTTGATCAGGTGCGGCCGGAGGATATTTCCGATCTGGCCGCGCTTCTTTTCAGCAGGCCGCTGTCCGCCACGGTTCTTGGCCCTCTCAAGGCAAAGGATATCGACTGGCACCCTCTTGATTTGGAGTAAACGTTCAGCAGTGTCGCATCTGCTTCGCAGTCTCGCTGCGCTCGCTTAGCTGTCATCGGCTTGCTCATGTGCAATAGCACACTTCGCAGACCTCTTCCTCGCATCTGCGGCAGCAGCGAAGCGGCGCTGCTGAACGTTTACAAGGTTTTCCCTTTCCTGGTAACTGGTTGCGACTTGGAGTAGAAGATGATGGAAACACTGAAAGAAGAAACGCATACTGTTCGCTTGTCTTGGCTCGACCCGGAAGGCCATGCCGATCTGCCCCTGCCAACCTACCATTCCGAATTGGCTGCAGGCATGGATGTGGCTGCGGCCGTGGTTGAGCCGGTGGTGATCGGTCCAGGGGAGATCCGCTTGCTGCCCTCCGGTTTTGCCGTGGCTCTGGCTCCTGGCTATGAGTTGCAGGTCCGGCCCCGGAGCGGGCTGGCCATCAAGCACGGGATCACCGTGGTCAACAGCCCCGGCACCATTGATGCCGATTACCGGGGGGAAGTAAAGATCGGGCTGGTCAACCTGGGACGCGAGCCGTTCACCATCCGACGGGGCGACCGGATCGCCCAGCTGGTGTTGGCCCCGGTTTGCCGCGCCACGGTGATTGTGGTGGACAGGCTTGATGAGACCAGACGTCAGGATGGCGGCTTCGGTCATACCGGAATTTAGTAACCGTTCAGCATCACCGCATCTGCTTCGCAGTCTCGCTATGCTCGCGTAGCTGTCATCAGCCTGGCCCGCACCGTATGTATAGCGGACAGGCCTCTTTCGCGCATCTGCGGCAGTAGCGAAGCGGCGCTGCTGAGCGGTTACTCTTTTGGGGGAGATAATGCGATTTTGTGTTCTGGGGAGCGGCAGCAAGGGCAATGCGACCTTTGTTGAGTTCGGGCAGACGCGGCTTTTGATCGATGCCGGGTTTTCCGGCAAGGAGATCGAGCGGCGGCTGCTTTCCATCGGCGTTGAGCCGGAAACCCTGTCCGGCCTCCTCATCACCCACGAGCACGGCGACCATATCAAGGGGGCGGCTATTCTCGCCCGCCGCTACCGTCTGCCGGTCTTTATCAACGAAGCCACCCTGGCTGCCGGCGGGACGGTCTTGGATAACCTTCCGCAATCCCGAGTCTTTGTTACGGGCGAGACCTTCGTCTTTCAGGATTTTCAGATCCATCCCTTCGCTATCTCCCATGACGCAGCAGACCCCGTCGGCTTTCTGTTAAACAATGGCAGCCTGCTCATGGGGTATTGCACCGATACCGGCGTGGTCTCCCGCCTCATGCAGCACCGCTTGAGCAGCTGTCACGGGTTGGTGCTTGAATGCAACCACGACCCGGACCTGCTCCGCAACGGCCCATACCCTCCGTTCCTGCAACAGCGGGTACGGGGCAATACCGGGCACCTGGCCAACAGTGAGGCCGCCGGTTTTTTAAGCGATATCCTCCACGATGGCCTTGAACACGTGGTCTTGTCGCACATCAGTGAGACCAACAACCACCCACATCTTGCCCAGGAAGCGATGGCTGCTGTTCTGGAAAGCCTTCGCGGGCAACGGGGCGATGATTGCCCGGTGCCCGTGATCTCGCTTGCCCATCAGGACCGAGTGGGTGAGGTGGTCATTCTCGGGTCCAGGGCAGAGCGATGATGGTTAATAGTCGCCGCCTGTGGCGGCTGGGCGCGACCTCCTGCGTGCTGCCTGCGGATATCATGAGCAATGTCCGGGTGCTGGCCCCCATGGTTGATGATATCCAGCTGCTCTTTTTTGAAAGTGCGGCCAATAGCCTCCTGCCCCAGCCGCTGGATGTGCAGGAGTTGCGGAATCTTGCCGAGGAACATGGCCTCACCTATACCGTGCATTTGCCCACCGACCTGGCCTTGGGTGCGGCATCGAGGGGTGAGCGGCAGGAGGGCATCGCCGAAATTCTCCGACTCATGGTCTGTCTGGCGCCTCTTGCCCCGCTGAGCTTTGACCTGCATCTGGTCCGGGAGCCGAATCTGTCTGACGCGGTCTGGCTCGATAATCTGGCTGCCAGTCTCCGGGAATTATCCGGTGCTTTGGGCAAAGAAAAAAGGCTGGTTGCGGTGGAAAATATCGAGTATCCATACGGGTTCGTGGCCCCTTTGGTCGAAGAATACGGCTTGAGCGTCTGTCTTGATCTCGGGCATCTTGTCCGCTACGGCCATGATCTGGAAGAAGGGTTGGGACTGCTGCCTCGGGTTCTCCATCTTCACTATCATGGCGTTCAGGATGGCAGGGATCATCAGGCTCTGACCGATGCGGATCAGGCCCGGATGCTGGGCAACCGGCTGGCTGAAGCCGGGTACCAAGGTGTGGTCACCTTAGAGATGTACAGTCTTGAAAATCTGAAGGCTTCGTTGGCGCTTCTCGATGAAGTGTGGCAGCCTTTCAGTCAGCAATAAAATAGAACAGCGCTTTTTGCAAAAGGAAAAGAAGTCCCCTCCCTCCTGGCGGGGGAGGGCTAGGGAGAGGGGGAAATAGCTAGAACGGCAGGTAGCAGCTTCACCCACCCCCCGGCCCCCTCCCGTCAAGGGAGGGGGAGTCAATTTGGAAGAATTTTGCAAGGGTCTCGACAATATCGCGCCGCAAGTTGGCTGCGGAGAAATAAAGGAGAAGGAATCATGATACGAACAGCGGAAGAATTGCAGACAGCATGCGCCGCCATTGAGCCTGCCAGCGGTACGGTAATGGTCCAGGCCCAGGCCAGGCTTGATAACCTGACCAAGCCCCTTGGCAGTCTGGGGAAGCTGGAGATGCTGGCAGCCAGAACTGGCGCCATACGGCGAACCGTTGCTGCCAAGGTGGAGAAAAAGGTTATTCTTACCTTTGCCGGAGATCATGGGGTAGTGGCCGAGGGGATCAGTGCCTTTCCCCAAGAGGTAACGCCGCAGATGGTCCTGAATTTCCTGGCCGGAGGCGCAGGGGTCAATGTGTTGGCTCGCCATGTGGGAGCCGAGGTGCGGGTGGTTGATGTGGGCGTGGCTGTGCCGATTGAGGCAGAGGGGTTGCGGCAATGCAAGGTTCGACCCGGCACCGCCAATATGGCCAAGGGTCCGGCCATGAGCATCGACGAGGCAGTGGCTGCCATCGCGGTTGGCATGGAGATGGCCCGTGAGGCCATTGAGGATGGTGCAGAGATTCTGGGCACCGGTGACATGGGCATCGGCAACACCACCTCGTCCGCCGCGCTCTTTGCCGCTCTGTTGCCCGCCAAGGTGGCCGATGTAACCGGTCGGGGCACCGGCATCGACGATGCCATGCTGCAACACAAAATCGCGGTGATCGAGCAGGCCCTGGCCGTGAACCGGGAGCGGCTGGACTCGCCCCTTGGGGCGTTGGCTGCGGTGGGCGGGCTTGAGATCGGTGCCATTTGCGGCTGTATTTTGCAGGCGGCTATAAGCAGAATTCCGGTGGTGGTGGATGGCTTTATCTCCAGCGCCGGGGCCTTGGTCGCTTTGCGGCTTGCCCCGAATGTTCTGGATTACTGTTTTTTCAGCCACATGTCGGCGGAACAGGGTCACAAAATATTCTTTGAAAAGATGGGGTTGAGCCCCCTCTTGCATCTTGACCTGCGGCTGGGCGAGGGAACCGGTGCCGCGCTGACCATGAATCTGGTGGAGGCTGGGCTCAAGATCATGAACGAGATGGCCACCTTCGGCGAGGCCGGGGTAAGCGAGGCCGATTGAATACCATGCTGCTGGCCGTCCGGATCGCCATTGCCTTTCTCACTATCCTGCCTGCCCGACTGCCGGCGGAACTGCCCGCAGACGGGCTTAGGCGGAGTGCTGGTTTTTTCCCCCTGGCTGGTTGGCTGATCGGTGGGTTTCTGGCCGGGGAAGCCTGGCTTTGTGTCTGGGCCGGACTGCCACCGTTGGTGAGCGCGGTGCTGCTGGTGGCTCTTGGCGCCTGGCTGACCAGGGGGTTGCACCTCGATGGGTTGGCTGACCTGCTGGATGGACTGGGCGGCGGGCAGACCCCGGAACGCAGATTGGCGATCATGAAGGACTCGGCCACCGGCGCCTTTGGGGTGATCGGGTTGGTTGTGCTGCTTGTGCTGAAGATTGCCTGTCTTGCCGTACTTGTTGCCAACGGTGAGGACCCGCTTTTCTTTGCCCTGTTTGCCGCGCCAGTGGCTGCCCGTTGGGCCATGGCCACCCTGGCCTGCGGCGTGCAATACCCGCGGGCCAGCGGCACCGGTCATGCCTTTGTCGGTAAGGTCGGCCGAGGGGAACTGGCGCTGGGCGTTCTTCTGCTAACGCCACTGATCTGGTGGAATTGGTCGGCTGGCTTGATTATCCTCGGTGCGGCAATGCTGCCCGGTTTTTGGCTCCGGTTCAAGGCGAACAAGGCACTGGGCGGCGTTACCGGCGATGTGTTGGGGGCTTCCTGTGAGCTGGGAGAGGCCTGTGGTTGGTTGGCTGCGGTGGTGTTGTTCACTACCTGATTTGTTTCCCGCTATTTCGAGCAACTGCGTCAAGGGGTGAACGATTGAAGTGAGGGGCTGACAGCGCGTCTGTGCTGGCAGTCCCTCTCAACTGATTGGTTATGTATATTTCAAATCATTAATCCTTATCATTAATTAAACGTATAATCTCGTCTTCACCAAGTGGGTTTTTATTCTTTATTGATAGGCTTTTTCGCCATTCTTTGTGGAAGTTTTTCTGGATACGCAGATTAATAAAAAGTGTGGTACACATAGCTAAGAATGCCCCAAAACTTGCTAACGCCATATCTTTGTGGGCATCCCAAACATCACCTTGTGTTCCAAGATATGCTATGCCTAAATCTCCACCAAAGAATTCGGCTGCTCCCCACTCAAACAATTCAAACGACATTGAGGCTGCCATCGTTAATTCAAGTGGGAAAAAGTAG
>VMSS01000105.1 GCA_013791995.1 Desulfurivibrio sp.
CATGTCCTCTAGAAAAACCCCATCAACCTGGCTACGATACAGACAAAAGAAGCGGGTTCAACGGAAACCGATACTGAACCCTGAAAAACCAGAGAAACCCAACTGAGGAGGATGTACGATGAAAAAAACAATGATTGCCCTTGCCATGATGTGCGCGGTCGGCCTGAGCGTTACCATGAATGACCTGAGCGCGGCCGCTGGCCCAAAGGATGGAAAGAACGTGGCCCCGGCACAGGAATTGGTGATCAAAGGGGAGAAACCCGCCATTTTCAGCCATGTCAAACACACAGCCCTTGGCCTTGATTGCGGAACCTGCCATCACGATACCAAGCATCAGCCTCTGAACGAAGCGGCCATCGCCGCCCTGCCGAATGCGAACGGTCTGCAATGCGCAACCTGCCACAACGCAAAGTTTGCCAATGCCAAACTCCAAAAACCCATGGACGTATTCCATGCCCGTTGCAAGACCTCCCACACCACCGGGATAAACGGCAAGAAGGGTCCGACCAACTGCACTGCCTGCCATACCAAAGTTGCCGCGGCTCCGGAAGCTCCGGCAATCCAGAGTGAAAAGGCTGTTCCGGCTCCTGCTGCCCCGGCTCCTGCTCCGGCCAAGAAGAAAAAGGCCATCGAGGGCTGCTAAGAGGACAACCCCTTGGCCAGCTTGCCACCTTGCCGCAAAACACCCAGCAGCAGTTGCTCCAGAGCATACTGCTGCTGGAGTAGGCGGCCGACAGCTTGCTCCAGCCTCTCCATCCGGGCTGGAGCAGCGGTCTGTTTGATCTGCCGGCAATTATAATTCAAGCAGAACATGGGCTTAAAAAGAAGCAAACACCCGGTTGTATCAAGAAAACAGCACTCATCGTCCTCGCGCAGGACCGCAACCGAAACCCCAGCCAGGAGATTAAGCAGCAGTTGGGGAACATCGTTTTCCCCGGCCATAAAGTTGCTGCAACACCCCCCTCCACTCCTGCTTCCGCAAGCGGCGCACAGTGGCCCTAAGTCAAGGGCAGCCATGATTCCAACCAATTCTTTCTGAAAGATCACCGCCTGGGCCAGCATCGGAGCAAATGCTTCGTTGAAGGCCAGTTCAAGGGCAAGATGAGGATACAGAATATGGGCGATGGAGAGTCGGTCGCGAATGCTGCCACCATACAAATCCTGCAGAAAAAAAAGAGGCTGCGTTTCCATGATGGTCCCTTCATCGACAAATGACTCAGACCATGCAGTCACGCTTTTTCTGGTTTTTTCAAACCAGGTGTGGTTAGTTGGGCACAGTGCAGTTCCTGCTGAAA
>VMSS01000010.1 GCA_013791995.1 Desulfurivibrio sp.
AGGGCATCAACCTCTCCCGCAATTTCGGTCAGCATTACGCCATTACCGCCGGGCTGGATCATGCCCAGGGCGATTGGGTGGTGGTGATGGACTGCGATCTGCAGGACAAACCCGAGGAGATCGGTAAGCTCTATGCCAAGGCCATGGAAGGCTACGACATCGTTTTCGGCCAAAGGGTGGAGCGGCAGGACAGTTTTTTTAAAAAACTCGCCTCCCGGATGTTTTATCGGGTTCTGGAGTATTTCACCGACACGGAGCACGATAATACCATTGCCAACTTCGGCATCTTTTCGCACCAGGTGATCCAAAATGTGAATCGCTACCGGGAGCAGAACCGTTCCTTCCCGCTCTTTGTCAAAATCGCCGGGTTCAAGAGAACGCAGATTCCGGTGGAGCACGACGATCGGTTGTACGGAAAATCGTCTTATAATTTCAGCAAGTTGATCAATCTCGCCATCGACTCCATCGTGGCCCACTCCAACAAGCCGCTGCGCCTTTTCATCCAGTTTGGGTTTTTCATCTCTCTGGGCAGCATGCTCTATGCTCTCTGGCTTTTTCTGAGATTTTTTCTCTACGGCGACATCGCGGAGGGCTGGACCAGCCTGATGGTCTCGATGTTTTTCATGTTCGGCCTGCTCTTTGGCATCCTGGGAATTCTGGGCCTTTATATCGGCAAGATCTTTGACGAGGCCAAGGGGAGACCGCTGTATATCATCCAGGAAGCCATCAACCTCGATCCCGTCCCTTAAGCGTAAGACCCATGAAAAAAATAGCCATACTCCAGTCCAACTATATCCCCTGGAAGGGGTATTTTGATCTCATCCGCAGCGTTGACGAGTTCGTGCTCTACGATGATATGCAGTACACCAAGAACGACTGGCGCAACCGCAACAAGATCAAGACCCGGGAGGGCGTGGCCTGGATCACCATTCCGGTCCGGCAGGAAACCCTGGGTCAGACGATCAGGGAGACCAAGATCAGTAACCCCCTCTGGCACAAGCAGCATTGGAAGACGCTGGCCCAGAATTACGCCAAGGCTGCGCATTTCATGGAGTACAAGGATGTCTTTGAAGAGCTGTACCTGGGCGGGACCGAGGTCTATCTCAGTGAGATAAACCGGAAATTTATCACCGCCATCAACGCGCTCCTTGGTGTCACCACCACCATCCGCTGTTCCAGTGAATTCACCCTGGCTCCGGGAAAGAGCGAGCGGCTGCTGGCCTTATGCCAGAGCCTGGGCGCGACCACCTACCTGAGTGGGCCTGCTGCTTCTGATTATCTTGATGTCCCACTGTTTACGCAGGCGGGAATAGCGGTGGAATGGATGGATTACAGCGGCTACCCCGAATATACCCAGCTCTTCCCGCCCTTTGAACACGGGGTGAGTATTGTGGACCTGCTGTTTAACCAGGGCAAGAACGCCATTAATTTCATGAAGCGAGTAGAGCGATGATTCCCTTTAACAAGCCCCCGCACACCGGCAACGAAGAGCAGTACGTCCTTGAGGCGATGAAGAGCCCGCAGCTCTCCGGTGACGGTCCGTTCACCAAGCGATGCCAGCGCTGGTTCGAAGAGCAGCTTGGCTGCCGGAAGACCCTGCTCACCCCTTCCTGCACCCATGCCCTGGAAATGGCCGCAATCCTCATCGGCATCGAGCCAGGCGATGAGGTGATCATGCCCAGCTACACCTTTGTCAGCACCGCCAACGCCTTTGCCCTGCGCGGGGCGCGCATCGTTTTTGTGGATATTCGCCCCGATACCATGAATATCGACGAAACCCGGATCGAGGCGGCGATCACCCCGCAGACCAAGGCCATCGTGCCGGTGCATTATGCCGGGGTGGGCTGCGAGATGGACGTGATCATGACCCTGGCTGAGAAGTACGGCCTGTTTGTCATCGAGGACGCGGCCCAGGGGATGATGAGCCGTTACAAGGGCAGGCCCCTTGGCACCATCGGCCATCTCGGCACCTACAGCTTCCATGAAACCAAGAACTACACCAGCGGCGGCGAGGGCGGTTTGCTGATCATCAATGACGGCCGCTTTGCCGAGCGGGCCGAGATCATCCGCGAAAAAGGGACCAACCGCAGCCAGTTTTTCCGCGGCATGGTGGACAAATACAGCTGGGTGGACATCGGCAGCAGCTACCTGGCCTCTGAGCTCCAGGCCGCGTACCTCTGGGGACAGTTGGAAATGGCGGAGGCGATCAACAATGACCGGCTCACAAGCTGGCTGGCCTACCGTGATAAACTAACCTCCCTGGCGGAGGCTGGAGTCATCGAACTGCCGGTGATCGCGGAAACCTGCCAGCACAATGCCCATATGTTCTATATCAAGGTTAAGGACCTGGAGGAGCGCACCGCGCTGCTGGAGCTGTACAAAAAGTACGTCATCTGGGCGGTGTTTCACTATGTGCCGTTGCACAGCGCGGTGGCCGGCCTGAAATACGGGCGTTTTTCCGGCAGGGATATTTACACCACCAGTCAAAGCGAGCGGCTCATTCGGTTGCCTTTGTTTTATGGCATTACCGGAAAAGAGATTGATACGGTTTGTGAGAAAATCACGGAATGGAGCGGGAAAAACTGATGGCACATCTTTACATCTTCGGCACGATACTCTTCACTGTTTACGGCCAGTTGATCATCAAATGGCGGATACCGTTTCACGGCAGCCTGCCCGGCGAGATGCTCCCCAAGCTCATCTTTTTGCTCAAGCTGTTTTTCGATCCTTTCATCATGAGCGGCTTTATCGCGGCCTTTCTCGCTTCGCTTTGCTGGATGGCCGCCATGACCGCTTTTGATCTCAGCTATGCCTATCCCTTCATGGGCCTCAATTTTGTCCTTGTCTTCCTCGCCTCCGCCATCCTGCTCAGCGAACAGGTCACCCTGTACAAGGTTGCCGGACTGGTCCTTATTGTGCTGGGAATTATCATCTCAAGCAGGGGCTGAATCGCAGCCCAACCCCGCACCTCTGCATTTCCGCTCCAGTTCGGGCACTCTTTCTCTTCGCGTTGTAATCAGGGAATGGAATTACCGGGTCGGATTCCGGCTGTAGATATCGCGCCGGAACTGGACAATGCCTTCGTGGTCAACCCAAGCGGTCATGTAGACGATATGGACGGCGATGGGTGAAGGGATGATGATGCTCTTCGTTTTTTGGCGGGAGATCGCTGCGGTAATGGCATCCATGGAATCCAACGGAGTGCCTTTGAGGAGGTACACGGCCAGCTCCAGGGGCTTTGCGAGTCGGATGCAGCCGGAACTGAAGGTGCGCTCGTCTTTGTAAAACAGATCTCTGGCTGGGGTGTCGTGCAGATAAACATCGTAGGGGTTGGGAAAGAGGAACTTGATGTGGCCCAGGGCATTGACCGGCCCCGGGTCCTGGCGCAGCCGGTAGGAAAATCGTTTTGGAGTAAGGTTTTTCCGGTCGATGGTGGCCGGATCAATCTCCGCGCCGGTTTGCCAATCCCGCAACACCCGGATGTGTAATTGGCTCAGATAGCCCGGGTCTTTCAGTATCTTGGGAAGAATATCCTGGGTGGCAATGCTGTGGGGAACCTCCCAACTCGGATTGAGAACCAGCGAAGAGATACGGCCATTGAAAACCGGGGTTTGCCGATAGGTTTTGCCGACAATGACGGGCATGGAGAGCAGGAGCTTGTCATCCTCGAAAAGTTTGAGAGTGAAATCGGCGATGTTCACCAGAATATGGCGGCGCTCGAGAAGCTGCGGCAACGGCTGGCATAGTTCTAAGCTGTAAGCGAGTTGGTGGATGCGCTCGGTGATGGGGACGTTCAGCTCGGCCAGGGTTTTTCGGCCGACAAGCCCGTCGGCTGTAAGGCCGTGGCGGGCCTGGAACCGCTGCACCGCCGTTGTGAGCATTTCGTCGAAATAATCCGACTGGCCAGTTGGTTCAGGCAAATCTCCGCTCGCGACAAGGCGTTTCCGCAGAAATGATACGCGTTCGGTACTGTCTCCTGCGCGCAAGGTGGGTCCGGCAGGAACCTGTGGCCAGCCGCCCTGGGCGTCAATGTGTCGATACCGGGACAGCGCTTTTTCCAGCGCGGGCAGCACGCAGAGTTCCCCGTAAGCCGGGGAGTCAGGTGATGCCACTGCCGGCATGGCGAGCAGGCTAACAAGAAGCGCGCCGCAAAGGAAGCAAAAGAGGTTCAGACCAAGCGATATGGGGGCGGAAGATTTGTGGGGCCAAACTACCAAGTGCGGAATGCTCCTGAATCAATATGGACAAAGTTTCCGTTCGGGTAATAGCCTACCCCGCCGAGG
>VMSS01000039.1 GCA_013791995.1 Desulfurivibrio sp.
AAGGGGTAACGGCTCTAGAAGTCAACCCCGATCAGGAGAAGATCGAGGCTATCCGCCGGGAGTTTTTGCAAAAACCCGGTATCTTCGATATCGTTATCGAGGCCAGGAGCGGCAGCTTTCAACCGGGAGACGATCTGTTGTTTATCATCGTGGCCGGTGATATTCGTGAGAATGTGAAACCGGTGCTGGGTGACCTCCTTGACCGTATAAAATCCGAGGCCATCGGCAAGAAGGAAGTGATGCTGGCCTAGGGATTAATCACGGGCAAACGTGTAAACTTCACCCTTGCAAAAATGCGGGAATCCGGTTAGTAAAGTGCCGCACAGTGTTTTTTTTGACGAGACTGCCACAGGGAGAAAACGAGTATGTATTCCGCTTCTGATTTTCGCAAAGGGTTAAAGGTTCAGATCGACGGTGAACCGTATATTATGACTGATTTTTCATTTTCCAAGCCCGGCAAAGGACAGGCTCTGTATCGAGCCCGGTTGCGGAACATGATCACCGGCAACTCCTTTGAAAAGACCTTTCGCTCCAACGACAAATTGGAAAAGGCTGCTCTTGAGGAGCGGACCATGCAGTATCTTTACTGTCAGGGTGAGGACTATATCTTCATGGATAATGTCTCCTTTGAGCAGTTGGAGATATCCAAGGAACAACTGGGCGATGCCATCAACTTCCTCACCGACAACATGGATGTGGATGTTCTTCAGTACAATGGTCGGCCCATCGGCGTCACCCTGCCCAACTTCGTCAATCTCAAGGTTACCCAGTCGGACCCGTGGGTCAAGGGCGATACCAGCGGCAGCGACTCCAAGCCCGTGACTCTCGAAACCGGTTATGTGGTTCAGGTGCCGCCGTTTATCGGAGAAGGGGACAAGCTGCAGATCGACACCCGGACCGGGGTGTATGTCACCCGAGTCAAAGAATAGTTGTAAACGTCCAGCAGCACCGCATCTGCTGTGTCATCGGCCTGCTCGTGTGCAATAGCACACTTTGCAGGCCTCTTCCTCGCATCTGCAGCACTGCTGGACGTTTACATTGCAGTGATGGATTGATGCTTTCGTTCTAGGCGAATGGTTATGGAAAACCAGGGCCAAAAAAATCTCGATATCGCTCGACAACGATTATGATTGTAACCGTTCAGCAGTGCTGCAGGTGCGCGAAAGAGGCTTGTCCGCCATACACACGGTATGCGGACAAAGCCGATGACAAAGCAGATGCGGTGCTGCTGGACGGTTACCTATGATTCCTATTCGCGGCCTGCATTTGCGGGCCGTTCTCATTCAGGCTCTGCGAGCCTTTTTCATTGACCGAGGCTATCTCGAGGTCGAAACCCCCGTTCGTATCCCTGCCCCTGCCCCGGAAGCCCATATCGTGCCGTTGACCAGCGAGGATTGGTTTTTGCAAACCTCACCGGAACTGTGCATGAAAAGGTTGCTGGCGGCAGGCATCCCCAAGATTTTTCAGCTCTGTAAATGCTTCCGTAAGGGTGAGCGCGGCGACCGTCACCTGCCCGAGTTCACCATGTTGGAGTGGTACGCGGCCGACAGCGACTACCGCGGCTTGATGACGGACTGCGAGGCGCTGCTGCGTCACCTGGCAGCGGCCATGGGTAAGGGCGGGATGCTGGAATGGCAGGGACGCAAGATTGATCTTTCTGGGGCGTGGGAACGGCTTACAGTGGCCGAGGCCTTTCACCGCTATGCGCCCTGTACGGTGGAGGAGGCTTTGGCCCAAGACCAATTCGATGAGATGCTGGTGGAGTACGTGGAGCCGCATCTTGGAATTGCGACCCCTACTTTTCTCTGCGATTACCCGGCTGTACTTGGGGCGCTTGCCAGGCTCTCTCCGACAGACCCATCAGTGGCCGAACGCTTCGAACTCTATGTGGCGGGGTTGGAGCTGGCCAACGGTTTTTCCGAACTGGTCGATCCCGTGGAGCAACGGACCCGATTCCTGGCGGAGCAGGAGACAATCCGGCTGCTGGGCCGCGATCCCGGTCCCATGCCGGAAAGGTTCCTTGATGTTCTTGGGGCCATGCCCTCTGCTGCGGGGATTGCCTTGGGGGTGGACCGGCTGATTATGCTTTTTGGTGGTGCGGAGCGCATCGATCAGGTAGTGGCTTTTACACCGGAAATTTTATAGGGCTGTCATGCCTGGAAGGATGCGGTGTTACTTGCCCCTGCCATGGTTGCGCAGTTTCGGCCAGCCTGTTTGCTTTGGTACATGGCGCTGTCTGCTTGGCTGAGCAAAGCGGAGGCATCGCTGCCGTTCTCGGGGAAGATGCTGATTCCAATGCTCGCCTCCACGACCCGTTTTTGCGATGCGCCGTCTATCTCAATATTGATCGGTTCCTGGATGGTGGCAAGAAGCTTTTTCGCTATTGTCAGCGCTTCATCCGTCTCCTTTAAATCCTGGACAATTATAACGAACTCGTCACCTCCCATCCGGGCGACTGTATCTTCCTCCCGCAACAATGCCGTCATTCGTCTGGCAATGGTCTGCAAAACCTGATCCCCGGCTCCATGGCCAAGAGTGTCGTTGATCTCTTTGAAGCGGTCAAGGTCAAGGAAGAGGACGGCCATTCTGGTTGTGCTGCGTTTTGCTCTGGCCAGGGCTTGAATGAGGCGGTCAAGCAAAAGGGTGCGATTGGGCAGTCTGGTCAGGGTGTCGTGGCTCGCCATCTCCTTGAGTCGAAGTTCCGCCATGATTCGTTTGGTAATGTCCCGATTGCTGGCCCGTCTCCCCAACTGCTCACCGTTGTCCGAGAATACCGGGCGGCAGTTGTGGGCAATCCATTTTTCCTCTCCGCTTTTGGTGATAATGCGAAAATCCATCTCGCAGATATGATTTGAGTCTGTCTCGTCACGCAAATGGCTTCGGAAAAGGTCTTTATCCTCCGGATGAATAATGGAGAGGAGCAGGCCGGGGTCGGCATAAAATTCCTGGGCAGTAAATCCTGTGAGGCGTTCGCAGGACGGGGAGGTGTAAAGATAATAGCCCTCCGGCCCTAGCCAGGACTCCCAGTCGTAGGTGAATTCGGCCACGGTCCGGAATTTCTCTTCGTTTTTGTGCAGAGCCTCTTCTGCCATGGTGCGTTTTACGTTGCTTTCGGCGCCTATCCAGCAACCAAGGCCTAGGAGCAGGGCAAGGGAAAAGGTCACCAACAGCGATGCCGTCCGGTAAGGTTGAAGGTAGCGGTCCAGTTCCGTTGTCGGGACAAAGGAGATGATCTTCCATGCATACTCATTGGCTTCGAGGCGTTTGCTGCTTGCGGAAAACGCCTCGGCAGAACCGGTGCTTGAATGCAGTCCCACGTCGAGCGGTCTGATCGTGGCATAGGTGAACATGCCTGTGTCGTCGAAAAACTGGCCTGAATCGTCGGCAGAGATCTTTTGCCAGGCCAGGGGAAAACGACTGGCAAAGGTACGATCGTTTCTTTCCGGAAACATGAAACCCCACTCATCCTCGGGGGAGGGAGCCTTGAGCCAGTATCCCTCCCGGTTGACGAGCATGAGCCGGTCTGCGGTGTTTCCCGTTAATCCGTCGATGTCATTGAGCATTTCTTCGGCAAGATAATTGAGCATCACAATGCCGAAAGGGGAACCCTCCCGAGAAAAAAGAGGAGCGCCGAAACGAATCATCGGTTTGAGCGGCTGCTCGACAACGCCCTGTTCGATATTGAGATCCAAGGGAGAAACGAACACCTCACCCTTTCTCAGAGAGATGGTGTCCTTGAAATAGTAACGTTTGCTTTTGTCCTGCAATCCTTCCGACGGCACGATGGTTGGGTGGCCCGCGTTGTAATTGATCCGGATTTTTTCCATGCCGTTGCTGTCGAGAAAACGCACCTGGTCGTAGATCTTTTTGTGGAGAGCAAAAAGTCGGAATTCTTCGCCAACGGTGGACATTTCGTCGTGTTGCTGATGTTCATGGTCGGCATGAAGATGATAGTGGTCTGCCAGCACCAGTAAATCACCGGCAATAGACCTGATATCATTGGCGATTAATCTGTGTTGCTGGTTGATGCTTATGAGTTCCTGCTGTTCAAAGGTCCTGCGGCGGGCCTGATGATCGGTATTGTACAAGGCGCCGGCAATGGCAAGCAGAAGCAGGAGCAGGGGCAGGTAGGTGATAAGAAAACGTTTGAGCAGGGCAGGCGGATAGTCGGAGTTTTTGTGTTTGGATGACAAGGCCGACATGATTATTTTCCGTCACATTTTTTCTGAATCAGTTGCAGGTCGAGCCAGGTCGCTTTTTTCATCTCCGGATTCTTTAGAAGAAATTCGGGAGAGAAGGTGGGCATCAGCGGAATGCCCTGGAATTCGTGAAATCTGCCGCGCAATTTACTCAAGGGATTGTTGGTATGGAGCAGCTTCTGGGCCGTGAGCGTTCCCATGGTGCAGATCACCTTGGGGGAAACGAGCATGATCTCCCTGAGCAGAAAAGGCAGGCAGGCATTGACGGCATCCGGCTCCGGCAAATCAGCAGCATGGCATCTGGTAAGCAGGCTCAGATGGACCGTATCCCGGCTCAGGCCGATGGCCCCAAGCATCTTGTCGAGGAGCAACCCCGGCTCACCGCTCATGAGAATGCCGGAAAGATCGTCTTCGGCCGATGGCGCATCGGTGATGATCAGGAGTTTGACCTTGGTCGCGCCCGTGCCGGTGATTGCTCTGTTCCGGCTTTGATGGTGTGAACAGCGTTGGCAGCCTTGTATTTCGGTATAGAGGTCGCTCAGAGTGCTATCCGGCATGGCTGCGGTTGCAGTTTGGTCTCTGGTTGATGAAGTTGGAGGGGTTTCAGGCTTACAGGCGGCGGCGGTTTGAT
>VMSS01000184.1 GCA_013791995.1 Desulfurivibrio sp.
AGGATGTCTGCAAGGGCTGCCACACCCGCGACAATGACAAAGGTGCCCCATTTCTCTGGGTGGAATCAAAAACCCCGTCCGGATGGAACCGGGTTTTTGAAACCCGCTCCCCCAAGTGTGCAAAGGCCGGCGCCTGGGAAGGCATCAGCCTGGACCAGCAGATGAAACTGAACGATTACCTGTATCGATGGGCAGCAAGCAGCCAGAGGTCAGCTGACAGCTGCTGACGCTGAGAAACATTCTCCCGGTCCGGGAGAAAAACACACATTACGATTTCCCATCAGAAAGGCGCTTACGCAACCCTTCGACACACTCAGGGCAAATGGACAGCAATCGTTCTTGCATCCTTCGACAAGGTTTATACTGAGCCTGTCGAAGGATGCACACAATGACACGGAGCAACCTCCCTGAAACAAGCGGGCTGCGCCCCTTCCTTACTTTCCCTTGTTGAACAGGTCGGCAAAGGTTCCCATGGGCTTGGAATCCTTCTTATTTTCCGAGATATACTGGCGGAAATCGTCCCGATTTTCGCCCCCACCCGCGCCCTTATCCTTTTTACTGCCAGCTTTGCCGGGTTCCCCTTCAGCCTTGGCAGGCAGCGGCAGGGAGAGGGACAACCGCTTTTTCTCCGAATCCACGCTGTCAATCTTCACCTCAAGAGCATCGTCCACCTGGACAACCTCACGGGGATGACTGATGCGTCGCCCAGCGCCGAGTTTGGAGATATGCACCAGTCCGTCGATGCCGGGAGCAAGTGTTACAAAGGCGCCGAATTCCGTTAAACGCACAACCTTGCCGGTGACGATGTTCCCCTCGGAAAACATCCCGCTGATTTCTTCCCAGGGGTCGGGCAAAGAATCCTTGAGACTGAAAGAATAGCGATCCTGATCCCAGTCGAGCTTAAGCACGGTGACAGTTACTTCCTGGCCCATGCTGATCCGCTCGTGAATATCCTCGATCCTCCCCCAGGCAATCTCGGAAATCGGAATCAACCCCTCAATGCCACCGATATCGACAAAAGCGCCGAAATCGCGGATGGAAGTAATGATACCCTTGACGGTCTGGCCGATGGCAAGGGATTCTTGCAACGCCTCTTTCTGCTGGGCACGTTCTTCCTCAAGCAGGGCCCGACGGGATACCACGATATTTTTGCCGTGCTCGCTGAATTTGGTGATCCGGAATGCGAATTTCTTGCCGATATACTCCTCAGCGTTTTCGATCCTCCGCATCTCCATCTGGGAAAAAGGACAGAAAGCCCTGACGCTGCCGGAGAAACGCACCTCAAAACCACCCTTGGTCTCGCCCGTCACCGTGCCTTCAACCGGAATGCCATTTCGACAGGCTTCGTCTAAATGACCTGCCACCGCGCCGCCGCTCACCTTGGCCGTGAACAACCGTTCGTTATTCTTCTCGGAAAGGAAATAGACCTGCACCCGGTCGCCTTCCGCCACGGTCAGGTTACCCTCACCATCGATGAATTCATTCTTGGCCACCGCCCCTTCGCTCTTGGCGCCCAGATCAAGAAAGATCCATTCCTTGGCAATGCGCACCACGGTGGCCTCTATCTTCTGACCTGGCCGCAAACGGTCCTTGGTGCTGGATGCGGTTTCCTGAAACATCTCGGCAAAGCTTTTATCATCATCGGTCATTGTCATCACCCTTACCAACACGTTGTGTTTTATAATTATTCACTTCGGACCCCTCGGAAAATCCCAAAATTTTAACTGAGCAATCTCTATGTCCCGAAATTTTACCGCCTTTACTTTCTATGTTTTTTCACGCCTTTTTGTGGATTTCGTGGACAAAAATTTCAATCATCTCCAATTGCGGAGCCGATCTCCACTCTTTCCACCTCACGCGTCTCACACTGCAGAATACAGAAACCGGGCTGGTCGTCCTTGCCCAGCAACTCGCCTGGGTTGACAAGCAGACAGCTCCCGACCTTTTCCACCTGATACCGGTGGTTATGGCCGCAGCACACCACATCGAACATCCCCTGGCAGGCGATTCCCCTGGCCATCTGCGGATAATGGGTAAAGGCGAGTTTAAGCCCCCCAGCCTCCACCGCGCCAAGAATTCCATGATGACTGATAGTGGGATACCGCAGCCCGCATGACTGGGAGATCACATGCTGATCGCCGACGTTGTTGCCGTAAATCAGATGCACCGCTCCGCTGAATCGGGCAAGTTCGTCGAGCATGAACGGAGAAATCAGGTCGCCGCAGTGGATAATCATGCTCACACTGTAGGCGTTGCAATATTTCACCGCAGCCCGCAGGTTGACGATGTGGTCATGGGTGTCGGAAATGATGGCGATTCTCATGCCTTTTCCTCAAGAATCCCGGCAAGGGCGGCAAGACATCTCTCGTTGCGGTCGGGAGCTTGCAGAGAAACCCGGAAATAGTGTCCATCCAGACCAATAAAATTGCTGCAATCCCGGATCATGATCCGCTGCTCAAGCATACCCTCCCGCAACCGGGCTGCAGTCATTGGTCCGTCCAAGCGACAGAGGATAAAATTCGCCGCTCCGGGAATAACCCGCACACCCGGCAGCGCATTCAGTCGGGCGACAAATTCCGGCCTTGTCTTGGCAAGAAACTCACGCACCGATAAAACATATGCATCACCATGCTCCAAAAGGAACTCACCCGCCACCTGAGCCATGCGGTTCACGCCCCAGGGTTTGCGCCGCGCCGCGAATCGGGCCATTTTTTCCTCATTGGCCACGAGAAAACCAAGGCGCAACCCGGGGATACCGTAAATCTTTGAGGAGGAACAGAGCAGAAGCAGATTGGCAGGCAGAGGCAACCCTGCAAGGGATGGTTCGTTGACAAAGGGAAGGTACGATTCGTCGACGAGAAACTCCGAGGCAGGATGGGCCAGGATGAATTCGAGCAGTTCCCGGCTGGGAACGACCCTGCCGGTGGGATTGTTGGGATTGCAGAGAAACACCAGTTCTCCGCCGGTGAGACTGGCGGACAAACGGTTGTAATCAAGAGCAAAATCTTCATCAGCCCTGAGACTGAAAAAGGCAACATCGAGTCCAGCCCAGTTGCTTGCCGTCTGGTAGTCCGCATAGGTCGGGGCGACAACCAGGGCGCGTTGACACGAAACGCTGTTCGGCACACCATAGATAAATTCGGTGGTGCCGTTACCGGCCAGAACCTGCTGCGGCCTGCAGCCGTATTTCCGGGCAAAAATACCGACCAGGGTTTCGCTGTCGTTTTCCGGCAGAAAGCTGATCTCGTGGAGCCGTTCGCTCAGCGCTTCCCGCAACCCCGGAGGCATGCCCAGCGGAGTGAGATTGCTGCTCAGGTCGACAAGTTCGCTTACAGCACACCCCAGTCGTTTGGCCATGGAGAGAATATCCCCACCATGGGCGCCCTGCGCAGTGATTTTACCGGTATCCATTTTTACCCCTTAAGCTGCAGGGGAAGGCCGGCAGCCACCAGAACCACCTGCTGACAGGCTACAGCCATTTGTTGATTGGTCCAGCCGGCCAGATCGCGAAAGCGCCGACCCAGAGATGATTCCGGCACGATACCTAAACCGACTTCATTGGCAACCAGAACAACCGAGGCGGATAGTCCGGCCACGGTCGTGCACAACCGGGCAACCTCCTCCTGGATTTTCTCGTCGCTGAAGTCCTGCATCATCATATTGGTAAGCCACATGGTCAGGCAATCCACCAGAAAAACCTCAACATCTGCCTCGTTTTTGTCAAGCACCCCGACCAGATCCAAAGGCTCTTCCAGGGTCAGCCAGCCCAAGCCCCGGCTCTGCCGATGCAGGGCGATGCGCTGATCCATCTCAGCATCATCGCGGGGCTCAAGGGTTGCGACAAAAACCTTATTTGAAAAATTTTCCGCAACCCATTGCTCGGCGTAGCGGCTCTTGCCGCTCCGGCAGCCGCCGATCACCAATTTTTTCATGGGGATTTGCCTCCCCCCTTCACTAATCATAATAATCCGTTTCCCATGGCGGTGTGTACTGCCAGGGCAAGGTACCTTGTTCCCTGGGAAAAGAGCAACCGTTTTACCGTAAGCTCCTCAAGAAAAGCTGCCAACTGCGCCTTGCCAATCCTGGGAAACAGGCGGGCAAGCTCATCGAACTCGACAACCGTTTCGCAGGCAAGATAGATGGCCCTGGAGGTCCCGCGTAACCGGTGATGCAATGTCGCCTGCCCGGGCAATTCCTGCCGGATGATCAGGAGATTGCCTGCATCCCGGTAGGAAAGAAGCGGCACCAGACAGGCCGGAGTTCGCCGCGCTTCGTGAAACCGTTTCCAGTCGCGAATTTTTGCAACCACCGGCTGCCAGAGCCTGCGCTGGTAAGCCCGATCCCCGCGATAATCGTTGATCAGCAGGGTCAGCCCCTGAAGCACCTCCGGCGGAAAAAGCTTTCGGTTGTGAGAATGCTGAACAATGGCGCGAATCCCGTAATCATCAGGCTTACAGGCAACCTCACAGCCAAAACCGAGGAAAAAAGACGCCCCGGTCAAGGGGGTAAAGGGAAGGACAAAATCCAAGGTCTCCAGGGTTTCCTGCACATGCGCTTCGGTGGACTGGGGAAAACCGGTGATCAGGTTGCCGTCCAGTCGGATTCCCAGAGCCACGCTCTCCTTCATCAGGGCCAGATTTTCCATGACCGTGGCACCCTTGCGCATTTTTTCGAGAAGGTCCTGACTCAGAGCCTCGATCCCAGCCTGCACAGCCACCAACCCGCCCCGTCGATATGTCTTGAGGCTCTCTCCCCGCTGATTGACGCGGATTTCAGCAAAGAACCGGAAGTCCTTTTTCCCGGCAGCCATCTTTTGAAAAAAAACTTCAGAATCCCGCGCCGGCAGAACATTGTCGGTAAAGCTGAAATCAAGAGAGGAGTGCCGTTCGGAAAGAAGCAAAACCTCACGCTCCATCTGGGCCGCCGTCTTGCCCCGGTAACCATGCCACTGAAGATTAAGATTGCAGAAGGTGCA
>VMSS01000198.1 GCA_013791995.1 Desulfurivibrio sp.
ACGGCATAGCCGGAGGTGTGGCCGCGCAGCCCCTGGTACATTTCGAGCCCCTTGGAAACCGGGGTGCGGAAGTGGGCCGAGCCGATAATGGGATCGCACTGGTACAGGTAATAGGGCTTGACCCGGATTTTGACCAGCCCGTGCATGAGTTGGCGCATGGTCTCCACGGAATCGTTGATCCCGGAGAGGAGTACGGTCTGGCTACCCAGGGGGATACCTGCGTCGGCGAGCATGGTGCAGGCCTTGGTCGCTTCCGGGGTCAGTTCATCGGGGTGGGTGCAGTGGATGCTCATCCACAGCGGGTGATGTTTTTTCAGCATGGTGACCAGCTCAGGGGTGATGCGCTGGGGCAGGACCATGGGGGCCTTGGTGCCGATGCGGATCATCTCCACATGGGGGATTTGGCGCAGACGGCCAAGTAGCCAGTCCAACTGCTCGTCGGCCATGGTCAGCGGATCGCCGCCGGAAAGCAGCACGTCGCGGATGGCCGGGTTGTGTGCGATGTAGGCGATGGCTTTCTGCCAGCGGGCCGGGCTGTGGCTCTTGCGGCGGCCGACCATTCTGGAGCGGGTGCAGTAGCGGCAGTAGCTCGAACAGTAGTCGGTGACCAGAAAGAGAACCCGGTCGGGATAGCGATGCACCAGACCCGGAACCGGGGTGTGGCTGTCCTCGCCCAGGGGGTCGTGTTCCTCTCCGTGGGAAACCAGGAGTTCGCTCAACGTGGGAACCATGGTTCGCCGGATCGGCTGCTGCGGGTCGTCAGGGGAAATGAGGCTGGCGTAATAGGGGGTAATGGCCAGGGGCAGGGTCGCGTCATTAAAGGCCATGGCCTGTCGTTCGCTGTCCGAAAGGTCTATGAACTTACCGAGTTTCTTGAGGCTGGTGATGCGGTTGCGAAGCTGCCAGCGCCAGTCGTGCCAGTCATCTTCTGTGGCGAGGGGGAAATACCGTTGACGGAAAGTGAGGGAGGGGTTTTGGCTGGAAAACGTTAAAGCACCGGGATTGTGGCTACAACCTGGAGGTTCCTCTTGCTCCTCAATAAGCAGAACTTTTTGCTGCATCGCTCATCTCCTTGCTGAATGTTCGATGAATCTTATAAAAAGACCGAATAATTTCAAAACGATACCGCTTCTCTCCACAAACGGTTCTGCGAATGTAACAGAACCAGTTTATGCTCATTGCGCAGGAAAGTGTCAAGAAAAAAAACAGTATAGATGATTTTTTTAACTCTTTGTTTTTGCGTTATTTTTTTGTTTTCCGGACGTGACTTGCTTGCGGGGCAAGTGAGGCGGGCCAGGGTGTGATGGCTAACTACCTAAAATTGTTTGCAATAATTTTGAGAAATCCTGGAGACTGAAAGGCTTGGGAGCAACCCCGCAAAAGCCGTATTCGCTGAAATTTGCCATGATCGGGTCGTTGGCGTATCCGCTGGAGACCACTGCCCGTATCTGCGGGTCGAGTTTACGAAGATGGGAAATGGCCTCCTTGCCTCCCATGCCGCCGGGCACGGTCAGGTCCATGATCACAAGATCAAAGGGCTGCCCTTCCTTCTGGGCCTGCAGATAGCGAGTAATAGCCTCTTCGCCGTCGCTGGCGGTGTGGGGTTCATAGCCCAGCTTTGTGAGCATGGCCGTGGAAACATTGCGGATGAGCTCTTCATCGTCCATGACCAGAATCTTGCCATACCCTTTCGTTAATTGAGCCTGTATTTCTGCGGGTTTTTCCGCAGGGGGAATTTTCCCGGTCGAAGGCAGATAGATGGAAAAGAGTGTCCCCTTGCCCGGTTCGGACTGTACGGCAATGTGGCCTCCGTGGTTGGCGATGACGGAATAGACCACCGCGAGTCCAAGGCCGCTGCTGCTTTGTTTGGTGGTGAAATAAGGATCAAAGATTTGCGCCAGATGCTCCGGCGTGATACCAATCCCATGATCCTTGACGGTAAGCAGCGCGTATTTTCCGGGAGCCAGGGGCGGTAATTCATCCAGCTTAACGGTGAGGTTGCGGGCTGCAATGCGGATGGCGCCGCCGTCGGGCATGGCGTGGACCGCGTTGATCGCCAGATTTTGTAAAACCTGGCCCAACTGGCCCGTGTCCACCTCGGCCAACCAGAGGTCCTCGGCAAAATCGTATTCACACACCGCCTTGGTGCCGCGCACAGCAAAGCCCGATGCATCCTGGATGATCTCGGTCAGGGAGGTCTCCGTCTTGATGGGCGCTCCGCCCTTGGCAAAGGTGAGCAGTTGCTGGGTCAGATTTTTGGCCCGGAGCGCGGCTTTTTCCGTATCGATCAGACGTTCGGCCACCTCCCCTGTTGCCGGCAGGGATGCCTTGGCCAGGGAAATATTGCCGAGGATGCCACTCAACAGATTGTTGAAGTCGTGGGCAATGCCCCCGGCCAAAATTCCGAGGGATTCCAGTTTTTGGGTCCGGAGGCGTTCCTGATCAAGCTTTTTACGCTGGGAAATATCACGGGCCACGCAGAGGATTACCGTTTGTGCATCAAACTCCATGAGGCTGCAGCTTTGTTCAATAGGGAAAATAGAGCCATCTTTTTTGATATGGGCGGATTCGAAGATGGCTGTGCCCGATTTTTTCAGCTGTTTAATGCGCTCTTTGGCTATGGAGGCATACGGTTGGGCAATGAACTGCCCAATCGGCAGGGCGAGGAGTTCTTCCCGCGAGTAGCCCAACCGCTCACAGGTTGCCCGGTTTACTTCGATCAGCGAGCAGTCCAGGTTGTAGATCAGGATCGCATCATTGGTGTTGTCAAACAGGGTGCGGAATTTCTTTTCCGAAACATGCAGGGAATGCATGTGCATGGCGTTTTTGATGGCCACTGCCGCCTGATTGGCAAAACTCTGATAGATGCTGATGGTATCTTCGCTGAAGACCCGTGGCTGCAGGGTATGGCCGATCAGCACCCCGAAGACCTCTTCGCCGAGCATCATGGGTACGCAGAGGGCGGAATGGATGTCCTTTTCCACAACAAGGGAAGGAATCTCAAACCGGGTTTCGGACTGAAAATCCACAACCACGGCAGGTTTTTTTTCATGCACCACACGGGTGGAAAGGCCCTGGCCATCGAGCAGGGCATAATGGCCGATGGTCTCCTCTGGAAACCCCAGGGTGTCTCTGATAACAAGACCGCGTTGGTCATCGCTTTTCAGCATCAGGGTGGAGAAATCAAGATTCAGCAACTCTTTGGAAAGGGTGGTGACTTTTCGGAACAGTTTGTTCAGATCAACGGTGCTGATCAGGCTTTGCGAAAAAGCGAGCAGTTCGGCCAGAGCTTTTTCCTTCTGCTTCTGCTCGGTGATCGGCAGGACCAGCTCCAGGGCTGCGGTGATGTTTCCGTGGGTGTCGCGGATCGGGGTGGCGATTATTTCAAGCTGAAGGAGATTGCCGTTTTTATCGTGGCTCGCGACCTCCCTCACCACCCGCTCCAACCCCAGATCAAAGATTTCTCCGGTTCCACACCATGCGCAGACACCTTCCTGTTTTTGGAAGGTGCGGTAGCAGGTCTTGCCAACGGTGTCGCCGTAGAGATCCTCCAGAATCTTGTTGGCCCAGAGTACCGTATAGTCGCGGGAGATGACCGCCAGCCCGGCCCCGATGTGTCGGGTGACCATTTCAAGCATTTCACCGTTGGGGGGAAGCCCGGTGGCTGTCGGTTGGAGAGGGGGCGTTTCGCTCATGAGTAAGGAAAGCCTCGCATCAGTTGAGGAGGTTCGCGGAGTCGGGCACCATCGCTGATCGTACGCTATGATTATGCTACAGGATAAATAAAATGTACAAGATTAAAAAACGGGGGAAATGCGAACCGCCCGGGTACGGTTTGGCCCAGATGGCACCGGTTTGTTCAGTCGTCATTCTGACGATCAGACAAAGAAAGACCGTGCAGTTGTTCCACGAGATTTTTGATGTTGAAGGGTTTTGAGACATACCCGTCCATGCCGGCTTCCAGACATTTTTCGCTGTATCCCTTCATGGCATGGGCGGTTAAGGCGAGGATCGGGATGTGTCGTGGTGTTCCCTGTTCCAAGGCGCGGATTTCCGCGGTTGCTTCGAAGCCGTCCATTTCCGGCATTTGTACATCCATCAGAATCAGGTCGAAATGTTCGGCATCGTATTTTTCCACAGCTTCTCGACCGTTATTGGCGATCACCACGGAATGCCCTTCTTTTTCGAGCAGTTTTTGTGCCACTTTTTGGTTTACGAGATTGTCTTCCGCCAACAGGATATGGAATTTTCCCTTCTTTTCCTCCTGAGGTTTTTCCTGTTGGGGCGCAGGGTGTTCCACCTGCACAAAAACGGTGGAGATACTTTTGAGCAGATCCTTTTGCCGGCAGGGTTTGAGCAGATAGGCGTGAACCCCGAGACGGCGGCTTCTTTCCTTGTCATCCGGCAGACCTGCGGAGGTGAGGATGATCACCGGCAGCTGGGTTAACCCAGGGTGTTGCCGGATTTTTTCAATCAGGGTGAAGCCGTCCATGTCCGGCATCTGAATATCGACAATGGCAAGAGCAAAGGGTTCTGCTGCCCCAAGGTGTTTTTGTAAAATTTCCAGCGCCTCGGCG
>VMSS01000066.1 GCA_013791995.1 Desulfurivibrio sp.
AACAGCGGGTTGTGGCGCTCAATCTGGTCAGTTCTCCCGGTTCGGGCAAGACCACGATTCTGGAAAGGACTATCCGGGAACTGCGGGACGAGATACCCATGGCGGTCATCGAAGGGGATCAGCAGACCATGCTCGACGCCGAACGAATCGATGCCACCGGCGTGCCCGTGGTTCAGGTGAACACCGGGGCAGGGTGCCATCTTGATGCGGACATGGTGCATCAGGCCCTGCACCAGATGGAATTGGCAGAGAACTCCCTGCTTTTTATCGAAAATGTCGGCAACCTGGTCTGTCCGGCCATGTTTGATCTGGGCGAGGCGGCCAAGGTGGTGATCATCAGCGTCACCGAGGGGGAGGACAAGCCCCTCAAATATCCGGCCATGTTCGACGCGGCCGATATTTGCCTGATCAACAAAACAGACTTGCTTCCCTATCTTGATTTCGATGTGGCCCGCTGCCGGGAATATGCCATGCGGGTGAATCACCATCTGGAGTTTTTTGAAATCTCCGCCCGAACCGGCGAGGGGATGGGTGCCTGGCTGGAATGGCTGCGTGGGCAGCGATTACAGGGATAAGGGTTGCTGATTATAACGAAAGGGTATGCCCCCTGATCGGTTTTCCGATTCCGGGCGGAAGGAGTTTCATGCAAACCGAGCGCTGGAAGATATCGGTGGGCGGTATTGTCCAGGGTGTCGGCTTTCGGCCCTTTGTGTACCGTCTGGCCGGAGATCGTGCCTTGACCGGTTTTGTGACCAACACTCCGGACGGGGTTGTCATTGAGGCAGAGGGACAGCCCGCGCAACTCCGGAATTTTCTTGATGCCCTGCGCAAAGAAGCGCCCCCCCTGTCCCAGGTCGGCGAGATTGTTGTCGTATCCATCCCCCTGCTCCACGACAATAATTTTGTTCTTGGCCATTCAACGGTTTCCGGTCCGGTTTCCACCCTGATCTCGCCCGATGTCGCCGTGTGTCAGGACTGTCTGTCCGAGTTCTTTTCCCCGAACGATCGCCGTTTTCGCTACCCCTTCATTAACTGCACCAATTGCGGGCCCCGCTATACCATTATCCAGCGCATCCCCTACGACAGGCCCCACACGACCATGCGTGATTTTGTCATGTGTCCGGCCTGCCAGCGGGAATATGATGACCCCTCCAACCGGCGGTTTCATGCCCAGCCCAACTGTTGTCCGGATTGTGGCCCGCAGCTCGGTCTTGTCGCGGCGAATGGGCAGAGGCTGGCAGAACGGGAGGAGGCGCTCAGCGAGGCAATCCTTCGGCTGGCCGCAGGCGATATCGTGGCGATCAAGGGGATCGGCGGCTTTCATCTGGCGGTGGACGCTGCCAACGGTCAGGCAGTGAGCCGCCTGCGCCAGAGGAAGAACCGGGAGGCCAAGCCACTGGCAGTCATGGTTGCCGATCTTGCCGCGGCCAGGAAGTTGTGTCGCTTGGAAACCATGGAAGAGCAGGCTTTGGAGAGTCAGGAGCGGCCCATTGTTCTGGCTGCCCAAAAAGAGGGCCATGGGTTGGCGGAAGAGGTCGCCCCGGGATACGATCAGTTTGGTCTTATGCTGCCCTATGCGCCGCTGCATTACCTGTTGTTTCAGGGACCGGTGCGGGCGCTGGTGATGACCAGCGGCAATCGCAGCGAAGAGCCGATCTGCATTGAGAACCGTGAGGCAGAGCAGCGGCTGGCAGAAATCGCCGACTGTTTTCTTGTGCATGATCGGGGGATACATCTGCCCTGTGATGATTCGGTGGTTGCCCTCCAGGGCGGCATGATCCGTCAGGTGCGTCGCAGCCGTGGCTTTGCCCCGAAACCCCTCGAACTTGGGGAAACAGGGGATATGGTCCTTGGAGTGGGAGCGGAACTCAAGAATACCGTCTGTTTGCTGAAAGAAAATCAGGCTTTTCTCAGCCAACACATCGGGGACTTGAAAAATCTCGAAGCCTATCGGGTTTTCCAAAAGAGCATCGACCAACTGGCCTCTCTCTTTGAAATCAGTCCGTCCTTGATCGTGCATGATCTGCACCCCCAGTATCTCTCAAGCCGCTGGGCCAAGGAGCAGAAGATTGTCCCCACCCTGGGTGTGCAGCACCACCATGCCCATTTGGCCGCCTGTCTGGCCGAGAATCACCATGAAGGCCCGGCCATCGGCATTATCCTTGACGGAACCGGGTATGGACCGGATCAAACAATCTGGGGCGGCGAGGTGCTGCTGGGGGATAGTTCCGGCTACCGACGGTTTGGCGGACTGGAATCCTTGCCCCTGCCGGGTGGGGATGCAGCGGTGCAGGGACCCTGGCGAACCGCGGTAAGTTATCTCTTTGCCGCGTATGGCGGAAATGTGCCCGACCTGCCTTTTATGGCGCCCCATGAGTGCGGGATGATTCTGTCCATGGTGCAAAAAAGGGTGAGCTCCCCCATGACCAGCAGCTGCGGCAGGCTTTTTGATGCGGTGGCCGCCATGGGCGGGGGCAGGCAGGTCATCCAGTACGAGGCCCAGGCTGCCATTGAGCTGATGCAAGCGGCTGGGGGGCTTGGCGAGGAGGTATTTCCCTGCGAAGTTTACGAAGAAAATGCTATGCTGAAAATCTCGGTGCGTTCGTTGGTCCGGGAAGTGGCCCAAGCGGTGCAGGCCGGCATGGTGTACAGCGAAATCAGCCGCAGGTTTCACGCCGGGCTGGTTGCGGTTTTTACATCGGTGGTCAAGGAGGCGCGGCTCCGGGAGAAAATTAATACAGTGGTATTGAGCGGCGGCGTTTTTCAGAACAGGCTGCTTCTGGAAGGGCTGACCGTCTCCCTTGACCGCGTCGGGTTTGAGGTTTTGCTTCATAAAGAGCTGCCTTGCAATGATGGCTGTATTTCTCTGGGACAGGCGGTTATCGGTCGGCAAGCTCTGAAAAAAAGGTGATGGTATGTGTCTGGCGATTCCCGGCAAGGTTGTGGAGATATATCAGGAAAATGGGCTGCTCATGGGGCATGTGGATTACAGCGGCACGGTCAACAAGATCTGCCTTGAGTATGTGCCTGAGATTGCGGTGGGCCAGTACACCGTGGTCCATGCCGGGTTTGCCCTGTCGGTGCTGAATGAGGAAGAGGCGCAACAGAGTTTTTCGGCCTGGCGGGAACTGGTTGATGCCGTAGCTGCGCAGGGAACGGACATTTTTGGGAACCCGTTGGAAAAATAAAGAGGTTTTTGACTCTCCATGAAATTTGTTGATGAATACCGCGACCCGGCCCTGGCCAAGCGTCTTCTTGATCAAATCCGGCAGATCGTAACCCGACCTTGGGTGATCATGGAGATTTGCGGCGGCCATACCCATGCCATTATGAAAAACGGGCTTGATCAGCTTCTTCCAGCCCAGATCGAGCTGGTGCATGGGCCGGGTTGCCCGGTCTGCGTGACTCCGGTGGAGACCATTGACCGGGCGGTGGCCATTGCCGCCAAGCCTGAGGTGATCTTCACCAGCTTCGGCGATATGCTCCGAGTGCCGGGCAGCGCCTCAAGCTTGTTTATGGCTAAATCCGCCGGGGCCGACGTGCGCATGGTCTATTCGCCGCTGGAAGCCGTGGCTTTGGCCCGGCAGAATCCGGCCCGGGAGGTGGTTTTTCTGGCCGTGGGTTTTGAAACAACGGCTCCGGGCAATGCCATGGCCCTGCTGCAGGCCAAACGGGAAGTTTTGACGAATTTCAGCCTGCTGGCCAGCCATGTTCTGGTGCCGCCCGCCATCCGGGCCTTGCTGTCTTCTCCGGGTAACCGGGTGCAAGGGTATCTGGCTCCCGGACATGTCTGCACGGTTATGGGCTGGCAGGAATACGAGCCCCTTGCCGAAGAATTCCAGGTGCCCATCGTGGTCACCGGCTTTGAGCCCGTCGATATCCTTGCCGGTCTGCTCATGGTTCTCCGTCAGTTGGAGGCGGGGCGCCATGAGGTCGAAAACCAGTACGGACGCTCGGTGAGCCGGGAAGGCAATCGTGCGGCGCAACGGGTTGTGGACGAGGTGTTTGCGGTGAGAGATCGGGCCTGGCGTGGAATCGGGGTGCTGCCTGCCAGCGGCCTGGTGATCAGAGATCAGTTCGCGCCCTATGATGCCGAGCGAAAATTTGGGGTGGAAACCATCAGTGTACGCGAATCGGAGTTGTGCAAAAGCGGCGATGTTTTGCAGGGGTTGATCAAGCCGGATAGCTGTCCGGCTTTTGGCCGCGAATGTACCCCGGAGCATCCTCTGGGAGCGACGATGGTCTCCGGCGAGGGCGCTTGCGCCGCCTACTATAGATACCATCGTAACTGTCCCACAGCACCACATCTGCTTCGCAGTCTCGCTGTACTCGCTTAGCTGTCATCGGCGGCCTACTCATGTGTAATCGCACACTTCGCAGACCTCTTCCTCGCATCTGCGGTAGCAGCGAAGCGGCGCTGCTGAACAGTTACAGAGTGGATGTTTTAATCTGTTTTTTGGCTTTAGCTGGATAGTTACATATCATCGAAGCAATCACGGGACGTGCCATGCATACTCTGAATCCTGAAAATTTTAGTTGCCCCCTGCCCATCACGGAATATGAGACCATCCAATTGGCACACGGCAGCGGCGGACGTTTGTCTGCCGAGCTTGTCAGTCGTTTTTTTCTGCCGCGTTTCGGCAATGAAACCCTGAACCGATTGGAGGATCAGGCGGTTGTTGATTTTCCCCATGGTAGATTAGCCCTGACCACCGACTCTTTTGTGGTCGATCCCCTTTTTTTTCCTGGCGGCGACATCGGCGATCTGGCGATCAACGGGACAGTGAACGATGTCTGCATGAGCGGGGCCACGCCGCTTTATCTGGCCGCAGCCTTTATTATTGAAGAGGGGTTGCCCATGGTCACCCTGCATCGCATTCTGCTCTCCATGGAAAAGGCGATCAAAGCTGCGGGGGTGCAGATCGTGACCGGGGACACCAAGGTGGTCAACCGGGGCTGTTGCGACAAACTTTTCATCAACACCACCGGAGTGGGCCGGGTGCCGGAAGGCGTGAACATTTCCGCTGCCAATCTTAAATGCGGGGACAAGATTATTCTTTCCGGCTCCATTGCTGATCACGGCATGGCGATTTTGACCAGTCGAGAGGGGCTTTCCTTTGAATCTCGGGTGAAGAGTGACACCGCTTCTTTGAATGGCTTGGTGGAGAAGATGCTGCAGGCCTCGTCAAGCATTCATGCCATGCGCGATCCCACCCGTGGAGGGCTTGCCACCACGCTCAACGAGTTTGCCACTTCCTCCCGGGTCGGCATCGTGCTGGAGGAGGGTGCCGTTCCGGTGCGTCCCGAAGTACGGGGCGCTTGCGAGGTGCTGGGGATCGACCCCATGTATGTCGCCAACGAGGGCAAGCTGGTGGCTGTTGTTCCGGCTGAGGTTGCCGACAGGGTGGTAGCTGCCATGCGGAGCCATCCTATGGGCCGAGAGGCCAATATCATCGGTGAAGTGGTTGCCGACAACCAAGGACTGGTGGTCATGCGTACAGCCTTAGGGGCGCAACGGATTGTTGATATGCCGGTGGGCGAGCAGCTTCCCAGGATTTGCTGATTTGAGACAAGGGACGGCATTCCTGCATCAATAATGGGTTTGCTCCCGAAAAAGAAATTTGAAAAACAGAGATGACAGGTTGACTTTTTTGAAAGTAAGCAGGTATAAACGTTCAGGAAACAGGATTTCTGTTATCAATTTTTAAATAGGGAGGTGAGTTGGTGCAGAAGCGAATCGTAACAATGTTGACAGCAATGTCGCTTATGCTTCCTGCTGTCGCTTTGGCGGCCAGTGGGGACGCGCTCTTTTTACAGAGCTGTGGCGCATGTCACAAGAAGGGAGGCAAGGCGTCTATCATAAACCCTGCCGATAAAGCCGGAACTGTGTGGGAAAAATACTTTGCCCGTGGCCGTCATCCTGGCGATATGGGTATGAGTGATGCAGACCTGCAGTCGGTGATAAAATATTTGGTGGCGCATTCGGCCGACAGCGATCAGCCGGCAGCCGCGGTTATTCCTAAATAATTCACTGATGAAAAAAGATATTCACTGGGAGGAGGAGAAGAAGTGAAAAAAATATTATTGACCGCAGGTGCGTTACTTGCCTGGACAAGCGTTGCCGCCGCAGGAGCAGGCGGACAGAGCGTTGTGTCCATTCCGGCAGAAGATTATAAGGCTATTCTGGAACGTCTGGACACCTTGCAGAAGCGTGTTGACCAGATGGAAAAAGCCGGCAGCCCTTCCGACAAGGCCGCTTCCGCCGCCATGCCGGGCAAGCTGGCTCGTGACGTGGAAAATATTTACGATACCCTGGACAAGGTTGAGACCAAAACCCTGAAAGACCGCATCAACTTGGGCGCCGAACTGCGCACCCGGGCGGATTTTTTTAAGGTGAAGGACAACGCAAACTTGTCTCCGGGTTCTTTAGTAAGAGAGCATAACGACAATCATTGGAGCAACCGCTTCCGGTTGAATCTGGATTCCGAGATTCAAAAAAATCTCCTGTTCACCGGGCGTATTACCGCCTACAAGAATTTCTCCAATGATGCGGCGAACATTTATACCAATGACTCCAATGCGGCCCATGTGCCTGGGGACAGCGGTTTGAAGCTGGATCGCGCCTATGTGGACTGGATTCCTGAGGGCATGCCCTTTCCGTTGGCGCTGACTTTTGGTCGTCATCCCTCTTCCGAGGGCCCTCCTTCCGAGTTGAAAGAGAATCGACTCCGGCAGTCCACCTATCCTTCTTTGCTGTTTGACGGCGAGGCGGACGGCGTGGTGGCCACAGTTGGTTTGGAGCGGTATCTGGGCTGGAAGAATTCCGGTATCCGCTTTGCCTGGGGCAAAACCTATCAGGATACCAACACCGCTGTGGCGTATATGGATAATTATGGCCAGGCGTTGGATGACAGCAATGTGTACGCCGTATTTTTCGAGACCGAAATTCCGGGTGTGCGGGACAGCCTCTTGGTGTTGAGCGCCCTGCGTGCCAGCGATTTGACCGCGAATAATTACTATCTCGGAAATTCTGAGGCAACCAGCTCGAACAACATCGGCGACATGGATCTTTATGGCATTCATGCCCAGGCCAACAACGTTGCCGATTCCGGTTTTGATATTTTTCTTTCCACTGGTCTGAACAAGACCCGTCCCAGTGGAACAATCGGTTATGATACAAATGGTTCCATCGCTACTCTTGAAGGAGTCGCTGGTCTCATGAACAATGATGGGACCACCAGCCATACAGGCTGGGCGGTGCATACCGGTCTCCGCTACAACATCCCCTACAAACCTTGGAATAACCCCAAGGTCGGGTTTGAATACAACCATGGCAGCGACTACTGGTTTAACTTCACCTGGGGCAGCGCTGAATTGTACAATAAGCTGGCCACCCGTGGCGATGCGTATGATTTCTACTACATTCAACCGTTCAATGATAATCTCTTTGGCCGGTTGGGGTACACCCATATTAACTACAATTATAGCAATAGCGGGTTGCACATCGGTGATTTCGGCGATTCCACCGCTCAACTTGACAATCTCTACTTTCTGCTCGACGTTCGCTTCTAACGCGAGAGCAAGACTGTTTGGTTAAAAAAAGGGTGGCCGTTTGGCCACCCTTTTTTTATGGATTTTGGAAATTTCAACCCTGCTTGCGTTTGACTGGGGAATTGAATAAAATGCAATCTTTCCGATTGCCCTTCGACAGGCTCAGGGTGAACGGATATAGTCACGCAGTTGGTCGTGGTCGTTCGCCCTGAGCCTGTCGAAGGATTGTGGTGGTCTTGGCAGCAAACCGGAATACCCAATATTCAATCCTTTGTATCATCCATAAAACAACAAGGATTTGTCTCTTTTTTGTTTTCGCGCCTTGTACGGCATTCATCTGACAGGTACCCTCATATGCATCGTATTCAATGGCTGATCCTCTCCAGTCTCGTTTTGTCTCTGTCCTGCCTTTCCGGTTGTGCGGTAAATCCGGTCACAGGCAAATCGGAATTGGCTTTTTACAGCATGAGTGAGCAGGAAGAGGTTTCTCTCGGCAGCAAGGCCTTTCCCGAGGCGATCCAGCGGATGCAGGGAGAATACCATGACCAGCGCCTCAAGGAGTATGTCACTGCCATAGGGATGCGGTTGGCGCAGGTCAGCCACCGGCCCCATCTGTCCTATTCCTTTAAGGTCGTCAACGATTCCAGCCCCAATGCCTTTGCCATGCCCGGCGGCAATATCGCCATTACCCGCGGATTGCTGGTCGCTCTGGAAAGCGAATCTCAGCTTGCCGCGGTGTTGGGGCATGAGCTTGGCCATGTCACGGCCCGACATTCGATGCAAAACCTGCAACGCGGGATCTTGCTCAATATCGGGATGCAGATTTTGTCCTATCAGAGCAGCGGCACTTCCTACAGCGGAGTGGCGCGGCAGGCTGGGCAGGTTGCCGGTTCGATTCTGGACAGCTCCTACAGCCGGGAACAGGAGCGCGAGGCTGATCAACTGGGCATCGACTATATGGTGAAAGCGCAGTACAGCCCCAAGGGAGCGGTTGAGCTGCAGGAGTTTTTAGCCAAGAAAAGTGGCGAAGGCGAGGCCCAGTGGCTTCAGGGATTGTTCCGCACCCATCCGTTTTCCAGGGAACGGATGCGGGATAATCAATACTATATCGACAGCAGATACAGTTGGGCGATGAACAATGAGGCCTACGTCTCCGGGGATGGTGATTTCAAACGGGCGATGGAACCGTTGCTGAAAACCAGCGAGGCATACGCTGATTACGATAAGGGCAGGGAGAAAGAACGGGCCAGGGATATGGCCGGGGCCATTGCCCTGTATGAGCAGGCGATTCGGAAAGCTCCGGATCAGGGGTTGCTGCACAATGCCTTGGGGATAGCGTATTTGAAAAACGACAATCATGATGAGGCTAAAAAGCGGCTGAACAGAGCTGTGCAGCTGGATGGGGAATATTTCGAGAGTCACTTCGGCCTTGGCTACCTGTATCTGAAAGAGAACAATCCCGCTCTGGCCAAGGAGCATCTGGAAAAAAGCATGAAGCTGATGCCTACTCTGGGCTCCGCTTTTTTCCTTGCCGAAAGCTATGAAAAAACATCGGAATTTGCCAAGGCTCAAGCCTTGTATGGTCAGGTGGCATCGGCTGATTCCGGCGGCAGCCTGGGCAGGTCGGCAGCTGCCAGGGCCAGGGCGCTCGGGGGAGTCCGCAGCCGTTAGGGGCTATCTATGAAAGTTTGCATAGTATTGCTGGTGTTTCCCCGTCATTCCGGCGAAAGCCCGAATCCAGGACGTTTGGGCTCTGGCCCCCGGCTTTTGCCGAGGTGATGAAGCTTGAAAGTCTTGGTTGGTTTTGTAAGGTGATGTCACGAAGATGAAGTTTTCCCCGAAGATCCGACAGTTTTTAAAAACGGGTCGAACAGATAGCGAAGTTCGTCAAGGGACTGCTTGATCACATAAGGCAGAGCTTTGGCGTACATATCCAGCAGCACAATGGCATTGAGGGATGAATCGGTTTTTGATGCGCTCCGCACCCTTTTTGCCATGGCCAGATTGACCTCCTGCATGGTCTGGTATAGATTGGTCAGTTTTTCCAGATTGAAGTCCGCCTGACCACCCTCGTTTTTTATGAAATATTGGGCCAGCATGTACGTCGATGTGGCGCGGAAGATGGTTTCTTCCTCGCTGGCCAGCGGCAGATGAAACCGGGCCATGGGTTTGAAAAAAGCGGTATGCGGACAGCCGCTTGTCGCGATGACAAGACCCATCAGCGAACAGAGCGCCCGTTGTGCCGTGGTTTTCTGGAGACTTATTCGTTCGGCGGTTGTAACCTGAATATCCACCAGATCAATGGAGAGAAGTTTTTCCCCGCGTTGAACAATGGGGGCAAGATTGGCCGCTGCCGGACAGTGGGGAGAGGATGTTGCAGTCAATGGGCAACTGGCGCATTGGGCGAAAGAGAGGGCTGTCCAGTCCGGCAAAGGATCGGGAGCGGAATCGGGCAGGGTTTCAAGGGTTTGCGGATCGAGGCGGATGGTAAAAAGCTCTTCGCTGTTGTCCTCAAGACGGAAACGGTATTCGATGACCAATGGCTGCATATTCGTTGTTTACTCCTGTGTTGTTGCCAGGCGGGGTGTTGGTTTCATCAGTGACGAAGAACACTCCTATAATGTTAGGGGAAAACATTCTGAAAAGCAATGGCCCCATTGGTCGTAGTCATACTGCAATCGGTGATGTTCAGAGATTTTGACTTTAGTTTCGCCCCTTTGTAAACTGAGTGCAGGGTGGTCGGGAAATACTTGCGAAAAACGGGAAGTCTCAAGGTAAATCCTTGCGCTGTAGGGAAACAGTATGACATCGAGTCAATTGCTCTCCATCATCCTGGTGATTCCGGGGATATTTTTTCTTGTTGCTGCAGCGCGTCTCTGCATGCAGACCCGGCGGCAAGTCCCCCTTTCCTGTGTGGGGAAATGGCGAGCCCTGTCCGGTCTGAACGTGTTCTTTATTGTCGGGTATCTCTTTTTTATCGTTATTCAGATCAAGCAGCTTGTTTTTCCAGTGGAAATCGTCACCGGAATTGTGTTTCTCGGGGGCTCCTTTTTCGTTTTCCTGGTTATCGGTCTGTCCAAGCTCACCATTTCGAAGGTTCATGAGGCGGACCTGGAAATCATCCGGACAAACACTGTTCTTGTTCAGAAGAATACGGAGCTTGAACAGGAAATCGAGGCCAGGCTTGAGGCGGAAGGGCGCGCCAGGGTGAGGCTCCAGCATCTGACCACCCTGCACGGCATCGACATGGTGATTACCGCGAGCCTTGATCTGCGGCTGACCATGAAGCTTTTTCTGGAGCAGACCGTGGCGCAACTGGGCATGGATGCCGGGGCCATCCTTCTGCTCAACACCCATACCCAGACCCTGGATCATGGGGCGGACTGGGGTTTTGAGGGGATGGGCATCCGGCAGACCAAGGTGCGGCTTGGCGAAGGCAGCGCCGGGCTTGCCGCCTATGAACGGCGGGTCGTCCATATTGACGATCTTACCGAGCAGCCCAATCCGTTTGTCCGGCAGGAATTGCTCCAGAAAGAGAAATTTATCACCTATTACGCGGTGCCATTGATAGCCAAAGGGCAGGTGAAAGGTGTGTTTGAGATCTTTTGCCGGCAGCGGTTTGAGGGGGACCCGGAATGGTCTGACTTTTTTGAGGCCCTGGCTGTCCAAGCGGCCATAGCAATCGACAATGCAACGCTGTTTCGCAAGCTTCAGGAATCGAACATTGAGTTGACCCTGGCCTACGACACCACCATTGAGGGATGGGCAAAGGCGCTGGAGTTGCGCGATTCGGAAACCGAGGGTCATACCCAGCGGGTGGCCGAGATTACCCTGAAAGTGGGCTGTGCTCTGGGTATTAGGGAGGACGAGCTGGATCATGTCCGCCGCGGTGCTCTGCTCCATGATATCGGCAAGATGGCGGTGCCAGACACTGTTTTGATGAAGCCGGGGCCGCTCACCGATGAGGAACAGCAGATCATGCGGCAGCATCCGGCTTTTGCCTTTGATCTGCTTTCCCCGATCCATTATCTGCGCCCGGCCCTTGATATCCCATATTGCCATCATGAGTGGTGGGACGGCACCGGCTATCCGCGCGGCTTGAAAGGCGAACAGATTCCCCTGGCCGCCCGGATCTTTTCCATTGCCGATACCTGGGACGCCCTGGTTTCGGATCGTCGCTACCGGGAAGCATGGCCCCAGGAAAAGGTTGCCGAGCACATCCGCTCCCTGTCTGGAACCCAGTTTGATCCGAATCTGGTGGATATCTTTCTGGCAACGGTGTGAGCATTGTTGTTTTTCCTTTCATGTGAAAACTAGACAGAGTGCCGTTATTCCTGTTTTCGCGAGATTCTCGCAAGTTCGTCCTCGTTTCTCCCCAAACAAATTCTTTGCCGCAGCCCTCGCTTCAAGATCGCCATGATTGACAAGCCTCAATTCCCTGTGATGTAATTATTCCAAAGACACGTATGGTACGGCAAGATTCGGGAGGGGGAAGTTCGTGAAGATTCTGGCAATTATCATGATTGGCGGTTGGCTGGTCCTCATGGCGTATGGACAGAGTAAACCTTTGCCCCAAGGGCTTTCGCTGGAGGGTTTCCAGCATTCCGTGGGGGAGGTCGAATTTCTGGCCGATTATACCTTTCAGCGGGATGGCAAACCGGTGCATGAGCAAGCTATTTTCAACCGGATGTGTCGGATCGTCGAAGAAGCCGAGCGGTTTGTTCTGCTTGACCTTTTTTTGTTCAACAGCGTTCACGGACAAGGGGATAAATTCCCTGCCCTGGCCGAGGAGCTGACCGGAAGGCTTGTTGCGAAAAAACAGCAGGTGCCCGGAGTGGACATCGTGCTTATCACCGATGCAATCAACCGGAGTTACGGTGCGCAAGAGTCGGCGCATTTTAAGAAATTGCGGGCAAGCGGTATTCGGATCATCTACACCGATACCGGCATGCTGCGCGATTCCAACTTCCTCTATTCGGCCTGGTGGCGGATTTTCTGTCAATGGTTCGGTACACAGGGGGAAGGTTGGCTGCCGTCGCCTTTTGGAGCGAACGGCCCGGCCATGACCCTGCGGGGGTATTTAAGCCTTCTCAACTTCAAGGCCAATCACCGCAAGGTTGCGGCCAATGAAAAAGAGGCGCTCATCACCTCGGGCAATCCCCATGACGCCAGTGCCTACCATTCCAACATCGGTTTTGTCGTTCAAGGCAACGTGCTGCAGGATATTGTCGATTCGGAAGCTGCAGTGGCAAATCTTTCCGGGGAAACTCTTCCTAGATGGGCGATGTCGGTTTCCCGGAAATCCGGCGATCTACAAGTGCGGCTGCTCACCGAAGGTAAAATCAAGTCGCGGCTGTTGCAGGAACTTGGCCGTTGCAACAAAGGGTGTTCGGTGCGGATGGCCATGTTTTACCTCTCTGACCGCGACATCGTCGAAGGGCTTCTCGATGCTGCGGACAGAGGGGCTGAGGTGCGTCTGCTGCTCGATCCCAACAAGGATGCTTTTGGCCGCAGCAAGAACGGCATCCCCAACCGTCCGGTGGCCAGTGAACTTGTCGCGAGATCCGAGGGCGCGATTCAGGTGCGCTGGTACGAAACGCATGGTGAGCAGTTTCACAGCAAGCTGACCATTATTTCCCAACCCGAACACACTGTGCTCATCGGCGGCTCAGCCAATCTGACCCGGCGGAATATTGACGACCTGAATCTGGAAACCTGCCTGGAGGTGGCCGGACCGAAAGATGCGAAAGTGATGCGGGAGGCAACCGGCTATTTCGAGCGGCTCTGGCGAAATCGGGATGGTAATTATTCCATTGATTTCAAGGAGTTTTCCGAAGACTCTCCGTTTCGGTACTGGCTGTACCGCTTCCAGGAATGGAGCGGAATGTCGACATTTTAGCGCCTTGGCGGTGGGGTGCGATGTGCTACAATTAACTCTGATGGAGTCTCAACAGCACCCTTCGACGGGCTCAGGGCGAACGGATATTGCTTGAATAGATTGTGTGTCCGCCGAAACTCTGTTTGAAGATGATTGCGTAATGTCCCAAATATCGAGGTATGTGATCTGCTTGATATCGGTGTGGCCATGCCGGAGGGCAATAATTGAGCAATACAGGGATTTTTTCCGGACGGATGCGGAAAAGCATACTGAATATCCTGGCTTTTCTGGGAGGGGGGATGCTGTTGTCCCTTTTTTCCCTGTTGCAAACAGGGCGGGGCGAGTCCGACTATATTCTGCAAACTACTTTTTTGTTGCTGTTTGGCGGCATCTGCGGAGTATCTGCGCGAATCTGGGTGTTGCAACGGGGCAAGAGCAGGGAGAGGGAGGAAAATCTTGCCCTGCTTGTGCGGACCATGCGCCGGATACATCTGTTGCTGGCCGAGCGGAAGAACCGTGAGGAGCTTGTCGAGGGCATCTGCCGCATTCTGGTGGACGAAGGACATTATCACAGCGCCTGGCTTGCCATCATAAACAAACAAGCGGAACTGGTCTGCTGTGCAGAGGTCGGCCTGGGGGAGAGATTCAGCCGGGTGCGGCAGGGCATGGAAAAGGGACATTTTCCCGCCTGCACGGAAAAGGCGCTGTCCGGAGAAGGGTTGGCGGTGAGCGATCCGGCCGCACGGTGTCCGGGCTGCATCCTGGCAACGGACAATGCGGATAGGGTTTGTTTTACCGCAGGGCTTACGCATCACGACCAGGCATACGGTTTGTTGAGTGTTTCCGCCTCGTCGGATCGGGAACATGATCGTGAAGAGCAGGTGCTGTTTCTGGAGATAGCCCAGGATGTGGGGCAGGCTCTCTATGTTATGGAGCTTGAGACGCAGCGGGCCATTACTGAAAGCAGGTTCAGGGAGTTGGTGGAAAATTCACTGGCAGGAATTCTCCTGATTCAAGACAATGCCATCATCTACCGCAATCCCGAACAGAAAAGACTTTTCGGGCCTCTTCCCGCCGATTTCCGACCTGACGCTTTCCTCGGGGTTCATCCTGACGATCTGGAAAAGGTTGAGAGTGCCTATGGCAGGGTCAGCCGCGGCGAAGCGGTTTCGGTGGATGTTGATTTTCGCTTTTATCCGCAGGCCAAAGAGGGTGCGACCCGGAATATGAAATGGGTCTTCTGCCGGGCCAGCCGGATCGAGTATCAGGGGCGGGAAACGATACTGATCAGCATGCTCGACATTACCAGAAACAGGGAGCTGGAACAGATTGTCCGGGTTCAGGACAAGATGTCTTCCCTTGGGCGGGTGGCTGCAGGCATTGCCCATGAAATACGCAATCCTCTTTCTGGCATCAACATCTATCTCGACACGCTGGCCAAGATGTATGGCCGCGGCGAGCATCTGGAGACGGTGGGCGAGATCATCACCCAGGCCCAGGGTGCTTCCCGGAAAATAGAATCGGTGATCCGGCGGGTTATGGATTTTGCCAAACCGGGGCATCCGCAGAAGGTGATGGTTGACGTCAATCAACCGGTGGAAAACGCTCTTGCTCTCTGCGCCGCTTCCCTGCGCAGGGACGGGGTGGGGTTGGAGAAGGATCTGGCCTGCGATCTGCCCCGCTGTCTTCTCGATCCCGCTCTGTTGGAGCAGGTTATCCTTAACCTTATGACCAATGCGGCAGAGTCCCTGCGTCTTGCCAAGGCAAAAAAGATCTCGGTGCGCACCGGTCTTGAGAAGGAGGCGGTGGTGATCCGGGTGGGTGATTCGGGGCCGGGAATTCCGAAAGGATTGCGCGACAAGGTTTTTGATCCGTTTTACACCACCAAGAATGACGGGACCGGCATCGGTCTGAGCCTGTGCCAGCGGATCATCGGTGATCACCACGGCACCCTGGTCGTGGAGGAGAGCGTTTGGCGCGGCGCTGAATTTGTCATTACCCTCAAGCCTGAGCCGGAGAGAAGAGATGAATCCCTGTAGTCTCTACGTTATCGATGATGAAGAAAGCATTCGGCAGAGCGTTCGGCTGGCATTGCAACCCCAGTACAGGGTTTCCGTATTTGCCACGGCCGAGGATGGAATCGCCGCAATGGACGGTGGCGGTCCGGATCTGGTGCTTCTTGATATCGGCTTGCCGGGGATGAACGGCCTGGAAGCCTTGCAAGCCATCAGATCCCGTTTCCCCGAGATGGCGGTGGTCATGATTACCGCCTACGAGGATGTGCAGACCGTGGTGCAGGCCATGCGGCACGGGGCCTATGATTATGTGGTGAAACCCCTTACCGGCGAAGTCCTTTTGCAGGCCATCCGCAATGCCATGGAGCGGGTCAGGCTGCGGAGGGAGCTGTTTGCCTTGCAGGAGCACTGCCTGCAGGAAGATATCCCCTGTTGTCTCGGCGAAAAAGGCGGGTTGCAGGAGGTTATGGCGCGGGTGGCCATGGTGGCGAAAAGCCCGGACACTCCGGTGCTTATTGTCGGTGAAACCGGCAGCGGCAAGGAACTGGTGGCCAGGGCGGTCCATTACCGGAGCCCGAATTTCCAGGGGGTGTTTCTGCCGGTGAACTGTGCTGCTATTCCCAAGGAACTGATCGAGAGCGAGTTGTTCGGGTACGAGGCAGGGGCCTTTAGCGGCGCCCGCCCTTCCGGGAAGAAAGGCCTTATCGAAGAGGCCCAGGGCGGCACGCTTTTTCTCGACGAAATAGGCGATCTCCTGCCCGAGGCGCAGGCAAAATTGCTCCGTTTTCTTGATTCCGGAGAATTTTTCCGCATCGGCGCAGGAAAGGCCACCCGGGTGCAGACCAGGATTGTCTCGGCCACCAACCATGATCTGGAGGAGATGGTCAGTCGCAACCAGTTTCGCCGGGATCTGTATTATCGGCTCAGCGTGGTCACGATTCAGGTTCCTTCCTTAAACGAGCGCAGGGACGATATCCTGCCCCTGGCAGAGTTTTTTCTGAAACGGTTTTGCGTGAAATTCGGCAAGCAGGTGGAAGGTCTCTCCGCTGGGGCCCGGCGATTTCTACAGGAATATCATTTTTCCGGCAATGTCCGGGAATTGAAAAACATGATCGAACGGGGGGTGCTGATGAGTTGCGGCCCGGTCCTTGAGGCAGCGGATATCTCCGGCCCGGAGATGGCGGCTGCCGATACGAGCGCTGCCTGGGGGAAGGAATGCTATCCTCCCCTTACCCATGAAGGGCTCGATCTTGAAGCCGCCCTGCATGACATGGAACGCCATTTTTTTGAGGAGGCGTTGCGCCATGCCGGGGGGAACGAATCCATGGCGGCCAGGCTTCTGCGGATGAATCATCATACCTTCCGGTACCGCAGGAAAAAAATGTAAAACCGGAGTTGTACCTGCCTTTCTTTTCTCAATGGTTCGATTTTTCTTTGATATTTTGAGAAAACCATTCAGTTGGAATCCTATTTTTCTATCATTATTCCAGTGGGTTGCTTTGTTTGTACCTGTGGTATGCTTTGTGCTTTTCAAAAAGAGTGCGGGGCTGTTCAGTTTTCGGCTCTGCCAAGCAAAGAGGGTGGTATGGAACTATTTCAGCGATTGCAGGGCATGAAGGTGCTGCTGGTGGAGGATGACCAGTGGATCAGGGATTCGCTGCGGCGTTTTTTTGCCAATGAAAATTGCGCGCTCATGGCGGTTGAAACCGGGGAAGACGCACTGGAGATTATCAGGGGCAAGGGATGCGATATCATCATCACCGATTATCGTCTGCCAGGCATGGATGGCCTTGAATTTTTAAAAAGGGCGCAGCGTATCAACACCCGGTTCAAAAAAATACTGCTCACGGCCTACATGACCGAAGCGGTTATTTCCGAGGCGTTCCGGCTCGGGGTGAATGAGTTCATCGAAAAACCGTTTTCCGTGGAGGATCTGGAAGAGGCCCTTGTCCGGGTCCTTGAGAAAAAAATAGCTGTCAACGGGCACGGCCCGGAAAAAAAACCAATAAAGTCCAGGGGAGACTAACCACAGGAGGTGTGCCATGAAGGATCTTATTCCCAAAAAACCATTTTCAGAACTCGGCACCGTGCGTAGCGAGATGGATCGGCTGTGGAACCGGTTCCTGGATGATTGGCCTTTGCCCACCATGTTCACCAAGGGGTGGGCGCCCATGGCCGACATTTCGGAAACCAAGGACAAACTGATCGTCAAGGCGGAGTTGCCCGGTCTTGAACCGGAAGACATCAAGCTGAGCCTTTCCGGAAACCTGTTGACCATTGAAGGTGAAAAGAAAAAGGAAAAAGAGGAAAAGGACGAACACCATTATTTCCTGGAGCGATACAGCGGGAGCTTTCACCGCTCATTTCGCCTTCCGGTGGAGGTGCTTGAGGACAAGATTGATGCCAAATTCGACAAGGGCGTGCTTACCATTACCTTGCCCAAGACGGCAAAAACTCAAAAAAAGCAGATCAAAATCAACAAGGGCAAGGCATAAACAGGCCCCCCTGGGCTTTGGTTGCCTGCTTTGAGTGTGTTTTTTCTCGAACTGTTCCGCAAGGGAGCGGAATTGCGCCGGACCGTTGTCCCATGATCAACTCTTAACAGTGAGAAACCCATGGAGCCCATCTGGCTGAAACATTATCCTCAAGGCGTCCCCGCGGAGATCGGTATCCATCGTTTCGTTTCGCTCAAGGAAATGCTGGAGCAATGCTGTGAAAGATTTCGCACGCGTCCGGCATTCACCAACATGGGCGTCAGTATGCGGTATGACGAGCTTGACCGGTTATCCCGGGATTTCGGCGCGTATCTGCAGCAGCGACTCGGGCTGCAGAAGGGCGAGCGCGTGGCCATCATGCTGCCCAACCTGCTGCAATATCCGGTGGCGCTATTCGGTGCCTTGCGTGTCGGTCTGGTGATGGTCAACGTCAATCCGCTTTACACAGCGCGTGAATTGCAGCGTCAGCTTGTCGATTCCGGCGCGGTGGCCATCGTGGTCCTGGAGAATTTTGCGCACACGCTTGAGGAGATAGTGGCGACCACCGGTGTGCGCCATATCGTTACCACGCAGGTGGGCGATTTGTTCCCGTCGGTCAAGGGATGGCTGGTCAACTTTGTGGTAAAGTGGATCAAACGAATGGTGCCACGCTGGCATCTGCCTGGAAGTATGGGCTTCAACGAGGCGCTCAAGCGCGGTGCGCGCCACAGCCTGCACGATGTGGCGGTTATGGCTGATGACATCGCTTTTTTGCAATATACCGGCGGTACGACCGGGGTGGCCAAGGGGGCGATCCTCTCCCATGCCAATCTGGTGGCCAACGTCGAGCAGACCTCGGCCTGGATCGGCGGCACGCTCAAGGAAGGCGAGGAGGTGGTCGTAACGCCGCTGCCTCTCTATCACATTTTTGCGCTCACGGCCAACCTGCTCACCTTCGTGAAATGGGGGGCGAACAATATACTCATCACCAATCCCCGCGATATTCCCGGATTTATTAAAGAGCTGTGCGCCACACGCTTTACCGTGATCACCGGCGTCAACACCTTGTTCAATATGCTGCTCAACGCGCCGGGGTTTGCTAAGGTGGCGCAGGCCAACGGTGGGGCGCTCAAGGTTTCGGTGGCCGGAGGCATGTCGGTGCAGCGTGTTGTGGCGGAGCGGTGGCAGCAGGCGATGGGTGTTCCCCTGATCGAAGGATACGGGCTGACTGAGGCTTCTCCCATTGTTTGTGTCAATCCCCTTGACAACAAATCGTTCAGCGGAGCCATCGGCATGCCGCTGCCTTCCACCCAGGTGGAAATCCGTGATGCGGCAGGAAACGATCTGCCTCCGGGTGAAGAGGGCGAACTCTGCGTCAAGGGACCGCAGGTGATGCGCGGCTACTGGAACATGCCCGAAGAAACAGCCCGGGTTTTTTCCGCAGACGGTTGGCTCTCCACCGGGGATATTTGCCTGATGGACGAAAACGGCAGCATCCGTTTTATCGACCGCAGCAAGGATGTGATCGTGGTCTCCGGTTTCAAGGTGTGGCCCAACGAGGTCGAGGAAGTGATGATGATGCTCCCCGGCGTCAAGGAGGTGGGGGTGGTGGGTGTGCCCGATGAAAAAAGCGGCGAGGCGGTAAAGATTTATCTGGTCAAGAAGGACCCGGCGCTTTCCGTCGAATCAGTGATCAACCATTGCAAGGCGAACCTGGCCGGGTACAAAATCCCGAAACAGGTGGAATTTCGAGATTCGCTGCCAAAATCGCCCATCGGCAAGATCTTGCGCAGGAAACTCAAGGAGGAGCAAGCAGCCTCTGCGGAGAGGGCATGAGCGGGTTACGCGCCATGCGTTCTGGTTTGAAGGTGTTCGGCCTGTTATTGCTGGTGGCGGCGCTGGGTGCTTTCACCCTGGAGTTGCCGCCCATTCCGCAGCCTTTGGAATATCACAGGTTTGCCGACCAACGAGGTTTTTTCGGCCTGCCCAATTTCCTTGATACTGTTTCCAATGTGCTGTTCGTGCTGGTGGGTCTGGCAGGCCTGCGCTTTTTATTGGGTTCCTCCGCACGTCGGGTCTTTATTGAGCCGCGCGAATCGCTTCCCTATGCCCTGTTTTTTGTCGCCATCATTCTGGTCGGTTTCGGTTCGGGTGTGTATCACTTGGCCCCGGACAACGGACGCCTGGTATGGGACAGGGCGGGGATTGCTCTGGCGCTCATGGCCTGGTTCGCAGCAATCATGTGCGAACGCGTGAGTCTCACCACAGGGCTGCGTCTGCTGCCGCTGCTCGTTTTAGCTGGGCTGGGCAGCGTCGTTTATTGGGGCCTGAGCGAAGCACGGGGCGCGGGCGACCTGCGCTTCTACGCGCTGATGCAATGTTTGCCGATGCTGCTGATTCCGGCGCTGTTTATCCTGTATCCGTCGCGCTACAGCGGCGATCGTGATATTCTGATTATAATCGGATTGTATGTGCTGGCGTTGCTGTTTGATGTGAGCGACCGTCCGGTTTTTCGTCTGAGCGGGGGTCTGATCAGCGGCCACACCATCAAGCATCTGGTTGCGGCGCTGGCGGGATACAGGATATTGCACCACTTGCAGCGCCGAAGAATTGTGTGAGGCTGGGATGACATATTCCCGAACAATACTGCACCATGATGTCCGGCCGCGTGAGCTGTGGGGGTGGGCGATGTACGACTTTGCCAATTCCGGCTACACCACGGTGGTCATCACCGCTGTGTTCAACGCCTATTTTGTCGCAGTGGTGGCACGGGATGCGCTGTGGGCTACCTTCGCCTGGACTGCGGCGCTGTCCTTTTCCTATCTTTTGGTGGTGCTCAGCGCTCCGGTGGTCGGGGCCTATGCCGACCAGCATGGTGCCAAGAAAAAACTCCTGGCAGCAAGCACTGCGGGTTGCGTTCTGTTTACGGCATTGTTGTATTTCGCTCAGCCGGGAACACTGTGGTTCGCCATTGGCTGTCTGATCGTTTCGAATTTCTTTTTCGGCAGCGGGGAGAATCTGATCGCAGCTTTTTTGCCGGAAATATCCCGGGTGCGCGCCATGGGCAGGGTATCCGGCTGGGGGTGGAGCCTGGGTTACCTCGGAGGGCTGGTTACCCTCGGTCTCTGTTTGCTGTATGTCGCCTGGGCCGAAGCGCAGGGCCGGGCAGCCGCCCAGTTCGTGCCGGTGACCATGCTGATCACCGCAGGAATCTTTGCCCTGGCCAGCCTGCCCATGTTCCTGCTGCTTCGGGAGCGGACAGTGCCTGTGGTCGGGAAAAAGGCGCGGCTGCGGGCGGCATGGTCGGAGGTGTGGCAAACCGCGTCCAGGCTCGGGCAATTTCCCGACCTGCGCCGTTTTCTTCTCTGCAGCCTGTTTTATCAGGCGGGAATCATGGCGGTGATCACCCTGACCGCCATCTATGCCGATCAGGCGTTGCAATTCAATACCCGGCAGATTCTGTTGCTGGTGCTGGTAGTAAACATCACGGCGGCAGTCGGCGCTTTGTTGTGCGGTCATCTGCAGGACCGGATAGGCCATGTGCCTGCCATCGCTTTGACGCTGGGAGGGTGGATCGTGGCCATTGTACTCGCCTGGGCTGCGCACACGCCGGGACTGTTCTGGCTGGCGGCAAATGTCGCGGGCCTGTGCCTGGGCGCGTCGCAGTCTGCCGGACGGGCACTGGTGGGGGTGCTGGCACCGCCTTCCCATTTGGCGGAATTTTTCGGATTCTGGGGGCTGGCGGTAAAACTCGCTTCCATTGCCGGACCGCTTACCTATGGGGTCACCACCTGGCTCACCGGCGGCGATCATCGGCTGGCGCTGCTTCTTGTCGGCAGTTACTTTGTTGTCGGGCTGATCCTGCTTTCCGGTGTGCGGGCGGTGCGCGGTCGTCGCGCGGCCCTGCGCTCGGAGCGGTTCAGTTTCGCTCAGCAGGTTGATTGAGATTGTAAAGGAGCAGGACTGCACGCATGAATCTTCCGCCTTCCCCGCGTCAAGCTGAATCCTCTTCAGAGGGTGCACGATTGTTACAGATCGTGCGCGAACTTGCGCATGAGTTGCGGCCGCGGGCAGGGGAAGTGGATCACTTGACTCTGGATCACGGGCTGGAGCGTGATTTCGGTCTCGACAGTCTGGCGCGGGTGGAGTTGCTTGTGCGCGTTGATCGTGAAATGGGAGTGCGATTGGCTGAAGCAGCATTTGCCGAGGCCGAAACGGTACGCGATCTGTTGCGGCTGATGGGAAGCAAAGGATTTGCCGAAGACTCTGTCCCGCTCGAAACCACACCCGAGAAAGAAGCTGAATTCGAGTCTCCGCCGCAAACCCTTGCCACTTTGATCGATTTGTTGGACTGGCATGCAGACCGCCACGGCGATCAGGTGCATATCACCCTCTATGTCGAAGGGGAACATACCGAGGAAATAACCTATCGTATGCTGCAAGCGGAGGCTCAGTCGCTGGCAGCAGGTTTGCTGTCGCAAGGAGTAAGCATTGGTGACCGGGTTGCCGTCATGTTGCCCACCGGGCGAGCATTTCTCGCCGCGTTTTACGGCGCGCTGTACGCCGGATGCGTGCCTGTTCCTTTGTACCCGCCGGTTCGTCCTTCGCAGATCGAGGACCACATGCGACGCATCGCCGGTATCGTTGCCAATGCCGGGACAGTCATGCTTGTTACCGATGACAGGGCCAGGCTGCTTGGCCACCTGCTCAAAGCACAATGCGCCTCGCTGCGCGGTGTCACCACCGTTGCCGAGCTGTCGCGCCATGGCGCGGCGCCGATATTGCCGACAGTCGGTCCGCAGGATATCGCTTTTCTGCAATATACCTCCGGCAGCACCGGCAATCCCAAGGGAGTGGTGCTGACCCACGCCAATCTGATGGCCAATCTCAAAGCGATGAAGCAAGCCTCAGGCGTTACAGCGCAGGATATTTTCGTCTCCTGGTTGCCGCTGTATCACGACATGGGGCTGATCGGCGCCTGCATGGGCAGCCTGTATATCGGTTTTCGGCTGGTGCTGATGTCGCCGCTGGCGTTCCTCGCCCGACCCGCATTATGGCTGTGGAGGATTCACCTTCATCGGGGTACGGTTTCCGCGGCGCCCAACTTTGCCTATGAACTGTGCGCCAACAAGCTTGATGAGCGGGATCTCAACGGCCTGGATTTGAGTTGCTGGCGCCTTGCCTACAATGGGGCCGAGCCGGTCAGCGCTTCCACCATCGAGCGGTTTGGTGCGCGCCTGCTTCCTTATGGGCTTAATCCCGAGGGCATGACGCCGGTCTACGGTCTGGCGGAATCTTCGGTCGGGCTCGCTTTTCCGCCGCTGGGGCGCGGACCATGGATCGACCGGGTGGATCGTCTCGTGCTCTCCCGCCTCGGGATCGCACGTCCCGTAATGGACGACGATGCCCATGCCCAGCGCTTTGTTTCATGCGGCAGACCGCTGCCCGGTCACGCCATTCGAATCGTTGACGCCAATGGATTGGGACTTGCCGAACGCACCCAGGGTCGTGTGCAGTTTCAAGGCCCGTCCGCGACCAGCGGCTATTTCCGCAATCCTGAGGCGACACAACGTCTTATGGAAGGGGAATGGCTCAACACCGGTGATCTGGGATATCTCGCGGAGGGGGAGTTGTTTCTTACCGGGAGGGAGAAGGATGTTATCATTCGCGGTGGCCATAATATTCATCCGCAGGAACTGGAAGAAGCGGTGAATCAGTTGGTCGGCGTACGCCGAGGCGGAGTAACGGTGTTTCCGGCCACCGACGCGGGCACCGGCACGGAGCGGCTGGTGGTACTGGCCGAGATGCGTGAAGAGGGAGATGCGGGAACGCGCGGCCGCATTGAAAAAGAGATCAACCGCCTTGCCATTGATCTGATCGGCATGCCGGCTGATGATATCGTGCTGGCGCCGCCGCGCACCGTGCTCAAGACTTCCAGCGGCAAGATCCGTCGTGCTGCCTGCCGCGAGTTGTACGAGCGCGGAGAGTTGATGAGTGGACGGAGCGCCCCGTGGCGGCAATGGCTGCGCTTAGCGCTTACAGGTGTTGTGGCTTCGGTCCGCCGGCGGGTCAGTCACGGTGTCGGATGGATGTGGAGCGTTTGGGCGTGGATGGTTTTCGGCTGCATCGTACCCTTTGCCTGGAGTATGATCGTGGTATTGCCCACGCTCCGATTGCGTCGCCGTTTCGCCAGAGCAAGCGCGCGACTCGTCCTGTCACTGACCGGGTTGATGCCGCGGGTGGAAGGTCTACCGCACCTTGCCGGCCGTGATCCGGTGATTGTGGCGGTTAATCATGCCAGCTATCTGGACGCCTTGATCCTTACCGCGGTGCTGCCGCCCCGGTTCGCATACGTGGCAAAGCAGGAGCTGCTGCGCAAGCCGTTTGCGGGCATTCCTTTGCGCAGGCTTGCCTGCACCTTTGTCGAGCGCTTTGATAGTGCGCGTGGCGCCGAAGACACCCGGGAGTTGGAGGCGCGTGCCCGTGCCGGTGATTCGTTAATTTTCTTTCCCGAAGGCACTTTCCGAAGTGAGCCGGGATTATTGCCTTTCCGGCTGGGGGCGTTTGTGGTTGCCGCGCGAGTCGGCATGTCCGTGGTGCCGATTACCCTTTCCGGAACTCGCGCTCTGTTGCCGGGGGAAATAGTATGGCCGCGTTTCAGCAAGCTTCAGGTTCGGATCGGTGCGCCGGTATCGGCGCAAGGAGATGACTGGCAGGCAGCATTGCAATTGCACGAAGTAGTGCGGGGCGAGATGCTGAAACAGATGGAGGAGCACGAAGCTGTTGCCGACCGGTATCACTGATGGAAAAGCAATATGCTCGGACCCGGCAGCAAATGATTTAGGCAAGCCTTTCCGGGGATGTTCCGGCAAGATTATTTAGAGAAAAAACCCGTGCCAGTTGTTTCTGCCGGTTGGGGGCCAGCCTGCTTCAGGCCGACGGCATCCTTGAGGTTTGCCCCCTTGAGATTGGCGTTGCTCAGATCGGCCTTGTAAAAATCAGCTCCCTCCAGATTGGCATTCTCCAGGTTGGCTCCGGAAAGATTCGCGCCCTTGAGGTTGGCTCCTTCCAGGTCGGCGCCGCGCAGGTTCGCCCCTGAGAGGTTGCTGCGCTCCAGATGGGCTCCTTCCAGTTTCTTTCCGGAGAGATCCAGGCCGGTAAGGTCGCATTCAACACAGCGGTTGCCCTGCAGGAGCTTCTCCAGGTCGGTAAGCTTGGGGACTTCAGGAGTTTTTGCAACTTCCGGTGCTTTGATTGGGGCTGGAACCGGAACCGGGGCCGGAGTGGCGACAGGCGGTGCGGCGGGTTGCGCAACGACGTTTGGCGCGGGCGGCTTCGTTTCCGGTGCTACAGCCAGTGCGGGCGGGGCTGTGGCGGCTTGGGGCTTTGCCGGGACAGCGACAGAAGGCGCAGCCATGGTCGGGATCGGGGTGATCATCGGCGCAACAGAAGTGTCTGCAGTTTCATTTTCCTGCTCAGGAGTCGTCCCTGTCGTTGTCTGCATCGCCATGAAAGAGGGAGAACGCAGGTTTTCCAA
>VMSS01000056.1 GCA_013791995.1 Desulfurivibrio sp.
ACAGTCCAAGAAATTGCTGGCTACCCGGCAGGAAGCAGGGCCAGCATCTCCCGTACCGCCTGATCAAGCCCGACCAGGATAGACCTGGCCATGATTGCATGGCCGATGCTCAACTCTTCAATGGTTCCCAGTCCGGCCACCCGGCGGGTATTGAGATAGTTGAGGCCGTGTCCGGCATTCACCCGAAGACCCATTTCATACGCCTCTTCCGCTGCAGTGGCGATGAGGGAAAATTCCTTGTCCCGCGCTTGTTCCGTTACAGCATCGCAGTAACGCCCGGTATGAATCTCGACAAAGGTCGCGCCCACCTCGTGGGATGCGCTGATCTGCCGGGAGTCAGGGTCGATGAACAGACTCACCGGAATCCCTCCCTTGTGCATTCTGGCGATGACCTCCTGGAGTTTCTTTTTCTGCCCGGCCACATTGAGCCCGCCTTCGGTGGTGAGTTCCTTGCGCTTTTCCGGAACCAGGGTGATCATGTCCGGTTTGATTTCCAGGGCGATACCGATGATTTCCTCGGTCGCTCCCATTTCCAGGTTGAGTTTTGTTTTTACGGTTTGTCTGAGCAGCCGCACATCCCGGTCCTGGATATGGCGGCGGTCTTCCCGAAGATGGACGACGATCCCCTGGGCTCCGGCCAGTTCGCAGATGCCTGCGGCGAGGACCGGGTCCGGCTCGGCAATACCCCGTGCCTGACGTAAGGTGGCTATGTGATCGACATTGATGGCAAGACTGACCATTTTTCCTCTCCTTTCTTCGGTTAACAATTGGTTCAAAAGGTGTTTTTCCCGCTCGGCCATACCCTGTGCCTCACCGGGGGAGCGTTCATGGTCGTAGCCCAGCAGGTGCAACAGGCCGTGGATCAGAAGGATTGTCACCCGCTGGTGGAGGGTCACCCGGTCACTGGCAGCTTCCCGGGATGCGGTATCCAGCGAGATGATCACATCGCCGAGAAGTTCTGCGGGCAGATGCTCCCCGCCTCCTTCCTGCATGGCAAAAGCCAGGACGTTGGTTGGTCCCTTTTTGTTACGGTACTGTTCGTTGAGCTGTGCCATGTCGGGATCATCAAGAAGCAGGATGCTCAGTTCGCTCTGCGCATGGCCACAGAGAGACAGCAGCATTTCGGCCCTCTGTCTGAGTTGTTTCAGGTTGATGAGCGGGGGGGTGACTGTCTGGCTGGTGATGAGTACGGGCATTGTATTCTCAGTGTCTTCTGGTGGTTGTCCGGCGGGGCGGGGGAAGTGTTTCTTTTTCTGCGTAAGCGAGGATTATTTCCTGCACCAGCCGGTGGCGGACCACGTCCACCTCGGAAAAATGATTGAAAGCGATTCCTTTGATATTTTTAAGAATTCTGGCGGCCTCGATGAGACCGGATTGCCTGCGGTCCGGTAGGTCGATCTGGGTGATGTCGCCGGTGATTACGGCCTGGGAGTTGAAACCCAGACGGGTCAGAAACATCTTCATCTGTTCGTGCGTGGTGTTCTGGGCCTCGTCCAGGATAACAAAGGCGTTGCTGAGGGTGCGTCCGCGCATGAAGGCCAGGGGCGCAATCTCGATCAACCCTTCTTCGATCAGATCCGCAACCTTTCCCCGGCCCAACATGGCATTTAAGGCATCGTGCAGGGGGCGCAGATAGGGGTTGACCTTCTGGGCCAGGTCGCCGGGGAGAAAGCCCAAGCGCTCACCGGCCTCCACTGCGGGTCTTGCCAGGATGATGGAGCGGACCTGTTTGCTGACAAAAGCGGAAACCGCCATGGCCACGGCAAGATAGGTTTTTCCGGTGCCGGCCGGACCGATGCCGAAAACAATGTCGTTGGTCCGGATGCTGTCGATATAGAGCTTCTGGTTGATGCTTTTGGGCGAAACCACCTTCTGCTCGGCGGTGATGTAAACCTTGTCGAGAAATATTTCCTTGAGGTTTGCCTTGGGAGATGCCTGCAGGATGCGAAGGGCGTAGGCGACATCCGAGGGATACAGCGGATAGCCGTAACGGATCAGCTCCTGGAGTTTTTCGATGGCCGAGACCGCCAGCTCCACTTCGTGTTTTGGTCCGTTCACGGTGAGCTGGCTGCCCCGCACCTGGATGCTGACCCCGATTCCTTCCTCAATAGCGGTAAGATTTTTGTTCAGATCGCCATAGACGAGCAGAGCCGTGTTGTTGTCGGCAAGGGCGATTTCACGTTTGATCAACGGTGTGCTCCACCTTTAGTGCGTTTGCTCAGTTCCTGGGCGATCAACTGCTGAAGGTCCTTGATGTTCCGTTCTTTCAGGCGGCGACCATTGACGAAAATGGTCGGGGTGCCACGCACTCCGGCTTGTTGGGCGTCAGCCATGTCGCGTTCTAGGTCCTGCTGAGTTGCTGGCGCTTTGGAGTCTTTGCTGAATTTTTCCATATCAAGGCCAAGTTTTTTGGCAAGCTCAGTGTATTTTGCCTCGGAAAGGGACTTCTGGTTTTCAAAAAGCAGGTCATGGTATTGCCAGAATTTGCCCTGGCGGTGTGCGGCCAGAGAGGCAAGTGCGGCGCCCTGGGCCTGCTTGTGCATGGCTAGGGGGAACTGTTTGAAAACGACCTTGACGTCCTTGGGGTATTTGGCCAGCACTTCTTCAAACAAAGTGCCCACCGTGCCGCAATAGGGACATTCAAAGTCACTGAACGCGACAATGACCACCGGGGCATTCTCCGGACCGAGAAACGGGTCTCCCTGGGTGTTTAAAGGCACGGAAAAATCCAGGGTGAGGGTCTGGACGGTTTTGGTTTTGTTGCTGGTCAAATAGATCCTGTCGGGAATGTTGGCCGCTTGCAGACCGGAGGAAGTGATGCGGTCCATGGTCGGGTCAACGGGTATGGTCTCTTCGAGAATGCCCTTGTCGGAATAAACAAGAAGTTTGCCGCCTTCGGCCAGGACAAAGGTCCATTTGCCGTCCAGCGAGGCGGCAATGTCAAGGGGGGCGGTTGGGGTTTTCAGGGTGTTGCTCACATCCCAGTCAACTCCGGCCTGGCAGGGTGGTGTCACAATAAAGGTTGCGAGAATCACAGAGAAACAGCCGAAAAAACGTCGTGCTGTCAAAAGCATTGTGTACATCTCCTTTTTTTAAAAATCAAGATAAGCGAAATGGAAATCCTGTCAGGGGAATACATTATATTGCCCGGAAAAATTACGCAAGGATCAGCAGGGGGGAAGCGGAGAAATTTTCAGTCTGCAATTTCAGTTAGAGAAGTTCCGCCAGGATAATGGCCAGGTGGCGAACTTCCGGCTGTGCCGGGTCACGGCCCAGACCCTGCTGGATATGGATGAGGCAGCCGGAGCAGGTGGTGGTTACCAGATCCGGCGCGGTTTGTTCCACTACGTTGAGCAGGCGATTTCTGATTTTTTCCGCCATTTCCGGCTGGGCCAGATGAAACAGCCCCCCCTGGCCGCAACATTGCGGGCCGTCGGGGAGTTCGGCCAAACGCAGGCTGGGGATGGCCCGGAGGATATCCCGGGGCGGGGTGGTGGTTTGGGAGTCAAACCGCAGGTGGCAGGGGTCGTGGTAGACAACGGTGCGCATCGCGGTTGAATCGGCAAAGCGGAAAGTCGGCTCAGTTTTCATGGATTGGGCCACAAAGGTTGAAAATTCGACGAGCCTTTCGGCAAAGCGCTCTGCTGTATCGCGCCACTTGGGGTCATCCTCGAAAAGCTGCGGATAGCGGCGTAACTGGCTGTAGCAGGATGCGCAGGAAGTCAGGATGGGCAGGGTGTTTTCTGAAAATGCCATGATGTTCTGTTTGGCAAGCCGCTGGGCCGTGGCAGTGTCTCCACCATTTTCCGCAGCAAGCCCGCAACAGCTGAGTTGCTTTGGTATGAGCGGGATATTCCCGGTGAATGCTGCGGCTATTTGTTTTGTTGCCGTGATGATTTTCGTGTGCAGATGGGTGGCGTAACAACCGGGGAAAAAAGCCAGAACCGGCGGCGCGGACTCGCTCTCCGGCGTTTCCGACAGGGTAGAGCCGGTGGAGATCCCATCTTGTGGCAGACCAAGGCGCAACCGCAGGCCGCTGTCAGCCGGCAGTCGTTCCAGCAGGGGAAGTCCCAGGGTGGTGATTGTTGCCAGGAGGGCCGGGTTGTTCAGGGCTTTCCGGGTGATGGCCCTGAGCAAGACATGGCGCCCCGCAGTTTTTTCCAGCTGTTTTCTGGCGTCAATAAAACGGGCGGGTGGGTCGAGCCCCCGTGAACAGGCAGAACGGCATGCTCCGCAGAGCAAACATTGCGAAAGAATTTCCGCAAAGGCGGCTGAGGCCCGGGCTGGGTCCAGGTGTTCCAGAAGATGCAGTCTGCCACGGGCCGAAAGGGATTCCCGGCCCGTGGCCTGAAAGACCGGGCAGACCACGGTGCAGGCTCCGCATTTTGCGCACTGGCTGGGTTGTTTCGTCATGTCACGGCCCAGATGGGGAGCGCCATCACCGTTGCCACAGCAGATAGGCCTTGATAAACGGATCAAGGTTGCCGTCCAAGGTGCTGTCTACATTGCCCACCTCGAAATTGGTGCGGTGGTCCTTGATCAACCGATACGGCTGCATCACATAGGAGCGGATCTGGCTGCCCCAGGCGATTTCTTTTTTCTCGCCGGAGATTTCCTGGTGCTGCTCCTTTTGCGCTTCGCGTTCCTTTTCATACAGTCGCGCCTTGAGCATTTTCATGGCTGTGTCTTTGTTGCGGTGCTGGCTCCGTTCGTTCTGGCACTGGACCACGATGCCGGTGGGCAGATGGGTGATGCGGATGGCCGAACTGGTCTTGTTGACGTGCTGGCCGCCTGCGCCACTGGCCCGGTAGGTGTCGATCCGCAGATCCTTGTCGTTGATGTCCACCTGGATGTCGTCGTCCAACTCCGGGAAGATGAACACCGAGGCAAAAGAGGTGTGCCGCCTCCCGCTGGCGTCGAAGGGGGAAATGCGTACCAGCCGGTGGATGCCCATCTCCGAACGCAATAACCCGTATGCGTTATGGCCGGTGACCATGATGGTCGCGCTCTTGACCCCGGCCTCGTCCCCGGGCTGCAGATCGAGCATCTCGGTGGGGAATTTCTTGGCCTCAGCCCAGCGCAGATACATGCGTAAAAGGATGCTCACCCAGTCCTGAGCTTCTGTGCCGCCCGCGCCGGCATGGATGGTGATCATGGCGTTGCTGGCATCGTGCTCGCCGGTGAACATGCACTCAAGTTCCACGGTCCCGACCCGATCAAGAAGCGCGTCCAGAGATTGGTTCACCTCCTTGAGGGTATCTTCGTCATCTTCGCTCATGCCGAGTTCAAGCAGGAGTTCCGCTTCGTCAAGCTCTGCTTGACATGTGTCCCATTCTTCAACAATATTCTGGGCAGCGCCTTGTTCTCGCTGCACCTTTTGGGCGTTTTCCTGGTTGTCCCAGAAACCCGGGGCCAGGGTGAGCTGTTCCAATTCCTGCAATCGTTCTCTCTTGTGATCTACCTCAAAGATGCTCCTTCAGGGAGATGAGGCGCCCCTTGAGATCTTGGATTTTCTGTTTGAGTTCCGCAGACATGGTGTTCTCCTCGATAAAAATGTTGGTGTGTCGTTATTGCGCTACAGGGCAACGTTGCGTCTCTGTGTTTTAGCGTTATTTTTATTTGTGTTGTTTCTGCTTGCATAGTGCTGCCACAGGAAGGCCACGGTCAGGATAAGGCAAAGCCATGGAAAAAGATACCCCCAGCGGACATAGAAGGTTAAGCCGTCCATCAGGGCAACTGGCTGACTGCGGGCATACTCGGCAAACAATGAGGAAGCCCCCTGTATCCGGCCAAGGGGGTCGATAAAGGCACTGATTCCGGTGTTGGCTGCCCGTACCAGGGTTTTTCTGGTCTCTACCGCCCGGAAAACAGCCATGGCAAGATGCTGCCTCGGAGCGCTTGATCTTCCGAACCAGGCGTCGTTGGTAAGAGTGACCAGCAGATTCGCCCCTGCCTGTGCTTGTTGCCGGGAGATTTCCGGGAAAATGCTTTCAAAACAGATCAGTACTCCGATCCGGCTGTTTTGGCAAAACAAGGGTGTGTTTGATTGTCCGGGAGTAAAGGCGCCCAGAGTTTCCACCAGCGGCGAAGCAAAACCCAGGAGTCGGCGAAAGGGAATATATTCGCCAAAAGGCACAAGGTGCTGCTTGTCGTAGCGGCTGGTGATCTGCCCGTCGGGAGAGAGAATGAAGGCGCTGTTGGCATAGGAGAGAGGACCTTCGGCAGAGATTCGTTCCCGGTGTGGAGCGCCGGTAAGAAGGAAAGTCTGGTGCGGCCTGGTAAGTTCGCTGTGCAGTTTAAGGAAAAGCGGGTGTTCGTATGGATAAAACGGCAGGGCGGTTTCCGGCCAGACAATCAGCTGCGGGTTTTTTACGGTAAAAAGCTCTTGGCTCAAACGGATGTAGGTGTCAATGGTCTCGCGCTGAAAGGCGGGCTGCCATTTCTGATCCTGGGGAATATTGCCCTGAACCGCAGCCACTTCCATGTGTTCTGCTTGAGTAATCGCAGCCGGAAGGGTTTGCAGTCGTCGGAAACTGTAGCCCGAGACTGTCAGCAGCAGGGCGACCGCAACGACAATGATCGCAGGAGAGCGGGCCATCTTGCGCCGGAGGAGCGAGACGACAAGAGTAAAGACCAGTCCGTTGGTCAGCACCATGAGAAAGGTGAGACCATGGTGGCCTGTCAAGTCGGCTACCTGGATGAACTGGGGCAGATCGTATTGGGTGTAAGCCAGATCCATCCAGGGAAAACCGGTGAAAAGCAGACCACGGATCAGGTCGAGCGCCACCCAGCATGCCGGGGCAAAAAGGAGTATAGGAAAACGCGACCCTGTTTTTGCACAGAGATAGGCAAAAGCGGCCAGGTAACAGCTCATATACAGGGCAAGGAAGAACAGAGCCAGTACCGCAATGGGCAAAGGCACCTGGCCATAGGTGGCCAGGACAATGACAATCCAATAGAGCAGGGGCAAATAATAGGCAATTCCGCAGATGAGGCCAAGCAGAGCGGCTCTGCGGGGGGGCTGGTTTTCAATCCCCCAGAAGAGGGGGGCAAGCGCCAGCCAGGCAAGCTGGGGCAGGGCAAGGTCTCCCGGAGAGGCGGAGAATAACAGGGCACTGGTCAGCAACGCCAGCAGGCATGCCCTGCCGAAAGAAATTGTGCTTTCGGTGTGTGGGGACAGGCGCGGCATCAGTCGAGTTTGTTTTGGATTTTTACGGTGTGGATGCGGCGCCGATCGGCGGAGACCACTTCAAAGACCAGGGAGTTGATGAGCATGGTGGCGCCCACCGGCGGCACCCGGTCCAACTGGTGGATGATCAGGCCGCCCACCGATTCGTAGGGGCCTTCCGGCAGAGAAATGCCAAAGAAATCCTCCACCTCCTCGAGGTTGACCTTGGCATCGGTGAGCAGCATGTCCTTGTTCACCACCTTCCAGCGCTTTTCTGCTTTGTCGTACTCGTCGCGGATTTCGCCGACGATTTCCTCCAGCACGTCTTCCAGTGTCACCAGGCCGCGCACGCTGCCGAATTCATCGGTAACAACTGCCAGGTGGCCTTTCTGGCTCTGGAAATCCTTGAGCAGGTTGACGATCTTGCGGGTGTCGAGCACGAAAAAAGCCGGTTTGACCAGTTCCGAGGCTGCGGGCATGGTGGCAGCGTTGAGACAGAACGGCAGCAGATCCTTGGCATGGAGGATGCCGATGATATTGTCAGGGGAATCCTGGTATATGGGAATTCGAGTGTACCCTTCGTCGGTGATCAGCTGGATAAGTTCGGCTGCCGATACCTTTGCCTCGGCGCTGACCATATCGCTTCTGGGAGTCATGATCTCGCGAACCAGGGTGTCTCTGAACTCCAGAATGGAGCTGATCATCTCCCCTTCTTCGCGGGTGATCAACCCCTGTTCTTCGCCGTCATCGAGAAGGCCCTGTATTTCCTGTTCAATGTCTTCGGTTGTGTCGGGGGCGCGGTTAATGCCGAAAAAGTTAAGGATACGTTTGAAAGGTGAATCGTCGGTGTCCGGAGCGGATGTGTCCATGTGGGGGTAAGAGTCCTATGGGTAAGACAACGGGACCTGGCGCACCATCGAGGGTGAACCCGGCGGTGTCGCACGGTGGGGAAAAGGTTTAGGAGCCGTTCAGCTCATTACTGTTAATGGCAAGAGTCATAATCTTGTTATCAACGGTTTGTGAAATCGATCGTAACGCCCATGGCTAAAGGAAATAGCCGGGGGTGTCAAGAAAAAAAATTGACGTTTATCTTTAAAATCGGTATAAGGGCCACACTTTGACCATGGAAAGCAGACATTCCATGGCGAGAATTTCAAAAACAGGGTCACTATACCATAGAACACTATGCTGTTTCAATAGATTGCGCTTCACGAAGATGGAGGGCTTTATCTCCCGGGGGAACTGAGGCGGTCGCAACAACAAGGCCTAGCTGCCTTGCCGATGCTTTACTTGCGTTATGAGACCATCGGAATTCACTCTTTTCATTTGCCGTAAAAATTAGTAAAAACTAAAAAAATGGAAATAACGGAAACGGCGGAAGATCGTTCTCTTTTTTTCCTTTTTGTTTTATGGGGAAAAGGTGAACGGTGCAGCCTGCCCCGCAACCGATATCGAGGATTCGCTTGAAAGACAAGGTTTTGATTGCAAATCGGGGCGAGATAGCTCTGCGGATCATGGAGGCCTGTAAAGACCTGGGCCTTGATTATACTGTGATCTACACGGCGGCGGATGAGGAATCCGAACATGTGCGCCGCAACCTGGACAGCCAGAGCAATGTTCGCCGGGCTTGGCGTGTATCGGCCTATACCGATCCCAACGATATTCTTTCCGTGGCGGACCATACCAAGTGTACCGCCATCCACCCGGGCTATGGATTTTTTTCCGAGGACTTCCGTTTTGCCCGGCGCGTCACGATCCGCAATCGGCCCCTGACCTTCATCGGCCCGAAATGGGAAGTGGTCAAGGATCTCGGCGACAAGATCAATACCAAGCGGGTTGCCAACAAGTTGGGAATCCCGACCATTCCCGGCACCGACGGGCCCATCTATAATGAAATGGAGGCCGAGGACATCGCCCTTCATCTCCTGGAAACCCAGGACGGCCAGAAGATCAAGAATCCTTCCATTTTGGTCAAGGCTGCTGCCGGTGGCGGCGGCATGGGCATTGAAGAAGTCTATCAGATCGAGCATTTTCGACGCATCTACCGCCAGGTTCAGAATTATGCCAAGCGTCAGTTCGGTGATGGCGGGGTACTCATCGAACAACGGATCCGTGACTTCAATCATCTTGAGGTACAGCTGGTTTGCAGTCGGCATGGTGAGCGGGTTCATTTCGGCACCCGGAACTGCACCATTCAGAGCACCGGCCGTCAGAAAAGGCTCGAGGCTGCGCCCGGATTCGATAATTCCTGTTTTACCTACGATTTTGACGGACAAGAGGTGCTGGACAAGGTCGTCGAATATTCGCTCAAGCTCGCCGCCCATGTCCGCTATGATAATGTCGGCACCTGGGAATGGATCGTCACCCGGGACGGCCAGCCCTATCTCCTTGAGGTAAACACCAGAATTCAGGTGGAAAACGATGTTTCCGCCCGGGTCAGTTACATTAACAACAAACATCCCAATCTGCTTCGGGAGCAGATCAGGCTGGCCTTGGGCGACAAGATGGGATACAGCCAGAAAGATATCGCCTCTCGCGGAGCGAGTATCGAGTTCAGGATTGTTGCGGAAGACACCGCCCGCGGTTTTGCTCCCTGGATCGGAACGATCTCCCGGTTCTCCTATCCGCAGTACGATTGGTCAGCGGTTTACAGCCATGTGCCCACCGATCGTTCCTACGCGATTCCCAGCGAGTATGACCCCAACCTGGCTTTGGCTCTGGTCTGGGGCGACACCATGGATGAAGCCAAGGAAAGGGGGAAGAAGTTTTTGGCGGAAGTGGCCATCGAAGGCAGTAATGCCGCGGGTGGCCAGATTATGACCAATCTCCCCTATCTCCAGGAAAACATAGCCAGACTGCTCACTTTTTAATGAGCCGGCAGTCTAAACGGCGCAGGTAATTACTTTATGGAAGATTTACGAAAGCGGCTGCTCAAAGTAGAAGAACGCACCAGCTATCTGAGTCAGATCAAGGATGGTGTTGAGTGGGGGAATCTCTCCGGGTTGCGCGAAAAATATGTCGCCTTGCGGGACAAGTTTTATGAGTACACGGAAGATGAACTGGCCGAGGAAATCAGGGCGGTTGAAGAGTCCGTGTCCTTTCTGGAAGCCCGCTGTGAAGAGACCTTGAGCTCCATGGATCGGGTGCGCATTGTCCGTAATCCGCACAGGTTTTCTTTAAAAGACATCCTTGAGAATGTCTATGAGGATTACACCGAACTTGGCGGTGCCGAGGAGGTCAGTATAGATCCTTCCATGGTTGCGGCCAGGGCAAGCATCATGCGTCGGGTGAAAAACAAGTCGGTCATGCAGCAGGTTATGGTCATCGGTCACGAGAAGGGCCATGGCGAGGAGTACCGCAACGGCGGCTGCAGTAAGCCATGGGGCAACGAAAAGGCCCTCCGTTACATGCGGGTGGCTGAGACCGAAGGCATTCCCATCCATTTCTATATTTTCACCCCCGGTTCTTTTCCGGTGGAGGATTATCCCGGCGCGGGCCAGCAGATCGCGAGAAATCTTTACGCCATGGCCAAGCTGCGGGTGCCGATGATTTCCGTTACCTCGGAAGGCGGCTCAGGCGGAGCCGAGGCCGTGGGCATGTCTGATGTTCGGTTGATGTTTTCCCATGGTTACTACTCGGTTATTTCCCCGGAAGGCGCTGCCGCCATCGAGGGAAAAATCAGCGAAGGCGAGAAGATGCCCAAGGAGCTGGTGGAGGCATGCGCCGAGCGTTTGCACATCACTGCAGAGGAAAATCTCAAACTTGGCACCATCGACCGGATTGTTTATGAGCCTCCTCTGGGCGCCAAACGGGATGATTTCGGGTTTTTTCGGGAGCTGAAGTGCGAAATCATCCGAGCCACCGACGAGGTTGTGCTGAAAACCAAGAGTCTCAGAGCTTTCCGCGCCTATGAATTGAAGATGAAGAAGGCGGAAGAGCGGGTCTTTGAGGAACCGCATATCGAGATTTCCTGGGATCTTAACGAGGATGAAGTCAAGCGGCTGCTCAGTTACCGCTCGAAAAAATACCGGGCCATGTCCTGCAAAGGATATTCCGAAGATAACTCGGCCTGTGCCGCTTTTTGCCAGAAGGCAAAAAAGAGTGTTGCCAAGCTATACTACAGCTTCCGCTACGATCTGTTGAAAAGCCAGCATAAACAGGTGAAAAAAGTTTTTCAGGATGTCTCTGGTGAGGGTTCCGTGCTGCTCAAGCAGGTTTCCTCCCCCTTCAGCGCGGCCTACGATTTTATTTCACGCAAACCCGGCGCGCGTCCGGTTAAACCTCCTGTCGCTGTCAGCGGCAGCGGTGAAGACCCCGTCGAGTTCGGGGATGTCTATACCAGCCCATTGGCCAACGAGGATCGCACCGTGACCTGCCCCAACTCCGAGAAGCAGGGGTGCAAGGATCTTTGGGTGCCCGATCTGTATGGTGAATTCGGCGGGGTGTGTGAAAATTGCGGGCACCATTTTCCTTTGGAATATCAATGGTATCTCAAGCATCTTTTTGACCCTGATTCCATTCGGGAATTCAATGGAGGGCTCTGCTCCGGCAATCCGTTGGCCTATCCGGGCTTTGAAAAGAAGTTGCAGTCCGCCATCGCCAAAACCGGTCGACGCAGCGGCATCATTACCTTTGATGCCAGGGTTATGGGTGTTGATCTGGTTGTCGCCATGCTGTACAGCGATTTCAGAAACGGGACCGTTGGCTCCGCCGAGGGCGAGAAATTCGTCCGGGCCTGTGATTCGGCCAAGCTGAAACGGAGACCGCTTCTTGCCTATGTGCACACGACCGGCGGCATCCGCATTCACGAGGGGACTCTGGGTGTGGCGCAGATGCCCAAGTGCACCATGGCGGTGCGTGAGTATATCGATTCCGGCGGCCTATATATTGTGGTGTATGACAACAATTCTTATGCTGGTCCGGTGGCGAGTTTTCTCGGTTGTTCGCCGTATCAGTTTGCTATTCGCTCCAGTCGAGTCGGTTTTGCCGGACCTCGGGTTATCCGCGACACCACCGGAGAGGATATCCCTCCCGATTACCACAACGCTCGCAAGGCTTTGCAGCGTGGACATATCCAAGGCATCTGGGACCGCCGGGAGTTTCGGCGTAATCTCCATAAGTCCCTGTTGACCATGGGTGGTGGTAATCTGTATTACAGGTGATTACCAGCTAACAGCTAACAGCTAATTCACAATGGTTTGCGATGACTCACGAAATAGATTTCGATGCAATAATTGGCAAGTATCGTTCCGATCCTTTTGATTATATGGACGTATGTACAGTGCATACCGGACAGGTTCGGTTCCGGGTGAAGGAAAATGCTTCGGTGGAAGGGCCGTCCGGCGAGTGGCACCATGTCCGGGGCACTTTACTCTACGAACTGCTGCGGGAAGGGAACCAGAAGAAGATTTTCTCTTCGGGTAACGGGGTGGTTTCTTTTATCCGTGAAGACCTGGAAGGCCAGTTTGTCGAGGCGGGGGAAAAGATACTCACCATCCGGCATCCGTTGAAGAAGCGCGAAATCATTGAGAATATTCTTCGGCAGGTGTTGGAACCCTTCAATGCGCCTGAGCGGGCCAAGTATTTCTTTTCCCTCGACCTGCAGGCCAAGATTGATAAGCACGGCCAGCGGGCGGTCTCCATCAAGCCAGGTGACGAGATTCTTACCATGTCCCTGATGAAGCGCGACACGCCGGTTTACTATGCCGGAGAGCCGGGAATCATCCATTCCGTTTATTTTCAGCCGGGTAGCAGTGTGTCACAGGGCGAGCCGCTTCTGGGCATCTGTTCCCAGGAAAAGCTTCCCATGATCCAGAAGATTATCACCCGCGTTAAGGCTGAATGGGAGTAACTTGCTCAGCAGCATCACATCTGCTTTGTCATCGGTCTACTCATGTGCAATAGCACACTTCGCAGGCCTCTTCCGCGCATCTGCGGCATTGCTGAGCAATTACTGTTTCAGTAGTGTTTCGGGCTGTATTTTGATGTTAGCTAGCTACTAATGACTGAGCCTCTTTCCTTTCAATCCATCCAGCAGCGTATCTCCGACGAGGAGATTCCTTCCCGTCTGCTCCACTATCCGGAGGAGGTTGTCCAGGCCGTATATCGGTATGGCGCTCCGGTGGGCAGCACCATTCATCATTTTCCTCAAGCCGAAAGGCTTATGCCCCTTGCTCGTCAGCGGATTAACGAATATGAAGCCCGGGGCCAGTCCTGTCCAAGCGGCATGGTTTTTCTCGCCGATGAACTCACTGGTGGTCGCGGTCGGTTTCAGCGTTCTTGGCACGCTCCGTCCGGCGGTCTTTGGCTGACTCTAGTCATGGCCAATACCCTGTTGCCGGAAAGCATGCGTCTCTATCCCCTTGCCGCCGGCTTGGCCTGTTGCGAGGCAATTCGAAGTTACGGTATCGATGCGCATCTCAAATGGGTCAATGATGTGCATGTGGCAGGGAGAAAAATCTGCGGGGTGCTCTGCGAGTCTTTTACCAGTGCGGAGTACGCCGAGGAGTATGTGCTGATCGGGGTGGGCCTCAATATCAACAACCTGGCTTTCCCGACCGAGTTGGGTGCGACAGCAATATCCATGAAAGAAATCCTCGGCTACGACACAGAGCTGACTAGTTTTGGCGCTCGCCTGCTGGCCAAGTTTTCCTGGAGTTTCGGATTGCTCTGCCATGACGAAGCATCACGATTGGCTGCCGACGATGGATCCGGTGCGGATCTTCCCGAAAGCCTCATGCTTGCCGCCTGGCGGGAATTGAGCGACACCGTTGGCCGTCGGGTCTGGTTCGGCTTTGATGTCCAGCAGCAGCCCCAGTATCGCGCGGAAGTGCTGGGCCTTTCCCCGGACGGGGGAATCATTCTCCGTCATCTTGAAAGCGGGGCCGAGATTATCGAATATTCCGGTGAATTGTTGTATATAGACTGATGGCATCTCCATTTACCCCAGTCTCCGTCATTATTCCAACCTATAACCGGGCTGTTTTTCTGGCCCGGGCCATTGATTCGGTTCTTTCACAAAACTACCCCAACTTCGAACTCCTCGTGGTGGACGACGGTTCAACCGACGAGACCCAACCCTTGCTCGCTTCATACGGCGAAAACATTACGGTTCTGCGCCAGGAAAATCGTGGCCCTGCCGCGGCCCGAAATGTTGGGATCAGGGCAGCCCGTCACCCACTCCTTGCTTTTCTTGATTCCGATGACTGTTTTGTCCGGCAGAAGCTGGTCACCCAGGTTGCCGCCATGGAGGCGCATCCCGACTTGCTCATCTCCTACACCCAGGAAACTTGGTTTCGCAATGGCCATCATCTCAATCACAAGAAACGACACAGCAAGGAGGATGGGGACATTTTTGCCCGCAGTCTTGAGTTGTGTATGGTGGGTATGTCAACAGTCATAGCCCGGCGAGAATTGTTCGATCGGATAGGCCTGTTTGACGAAAGTTTCCCCTGTTGCGAGGATTACGAAATCTGGATCAGAGCAAGCATTCGTCACCATTTTCTTCTTGTGGACATGCCGCTGACCATCAAGCACGGGGGCAGAGAAGATCAGGTTTCGGCGCAGTTCAAGGTCGGCATGGACCGCTTCCGTATCCGGGCTCTGGAAAAACTTCTTGTCGATGGTTCGCTCACCCCTGATCGTTCACGCCTTGTCCGCGAAGAACTGGTTCGCAAAGCCGGTATTTACGGCAATGGTTGTCTCAGGCATGGCCAGAACGAAGAAGGAAACCGATGTCTGGCGCTTGTCTCCAGATATTCCTGAACATCAGTGTAACCACCCCCATATTTTTTCCATCCAGTGCAGATTATATCGCGACCATCCCGCATCACCAAGAGATGAAATTATCTCATCCATCAAAGCATTTTTTTGTCCAGCTCATTGTTTTTCTGATTTTTTTAAATATTGCCAATATTCAGGTTTTATGCCTATTATTTTTATGTGGCATTTTTTGCGGTATAGGCCAAGACATCAAGAGGTGGGGCATGCAATGGAATGATTTGAAGATCGGCAAGAAAATGATGCTCGGTTCCGGCAGTATTCTTTTTCTGCTTGGAGTTGTTGGTGTCCTGGCTTTTTGGGGCCTGGGCAGCGTTGTGCGGGACGGCATCGAAGTGGCCAACGGGAATGCATTGCGCGGGGAATTGTTGCAACGGGAGGTTGATCATCTGAATTGGGCAAAGAAGGTCTCTGCCTATGTGTATGATGGCAACGTCACCGAACTGGATGTGGAACTCGATCATACCAAATGCGGGTTCGGTAAATGGTATTACGGAGAGGGGAGGAAAGAGGCCGAAGTCTTGTTGCCGCTTCTTCGTGAGCCCCTGGCTGAAATTGCCGAACCCCATCAGAAACTTCATGAGTCAGCAGGGAAGATCAAGGAGGTTTTTCGTAAAAAAGAGAATCAGGACGGACGGCAACAGGCGGATCGTATCTATAGCACCGATACACATGCCAATCTGACCAAGGTTCAGGCTCTGCTGAATAAGGTAACGGGAATGGCCAAGGAGAACATTCTTTCCGGGGACCAGATGATCAAAGATGCCAAGACAACCAGAGTCGCCATTGTGATCATTGGTCTTTTGGCAATTTTTCTTGGGGTAACGGTTTCCTTGTTTTCGGCAAAATCCATTACCGGGCCAATTGATTCGGTAGTGACGGTGAACAATAGGCTGGCGCTTGGAGATGTGGATGTTGCGATGGATATCAACCGGAAGGACGAAGTCGGATTGATGCTCGCTTCCATGAACGTCATGGTTGGCAATCTCAAGGAGACAGCCAGGCTTGCTGAACAGATATCTCTTGGCGACCTGGATGTTCAGGTGAAGATACTTTCCGATCAGGATGTTTTGGGCAAATCTCTGGATGCCATGGTCAAAAAGCTTCAGGAAACAGCCAGGTTGGCTGAAAAAATTGCCCTTGGCGATCTGGATGTGCAGGTCAAAATTGTATCCGACAAGGATGTGCTGGGTAAATCATTGGCCAGCATGGTGGAAAATCTCAAGAAGACAGCGGCCCATGCTGAGCAGATCGCCGATGGCGATCTGCGGGTGGATGTGGATCTGCTTTCCGATAAAGACAGCCTCGGCAAGTCATTGTCCATCATGGTTACTAAATTGCGCCAGGTGATCGGCGATGTGCGTATTGCCGCCGAACAGGTCACAGCGGGCAGTCAGGAGTTAAGCAGCAGCTCGGAGCAGGTTTCCCAGGGCGCCAGTGAGCAGGCTGCTTCGGCTGAGGAAATTTCCTCGTCCATGGAGGAATTGGCCAGTACCGTGGCCCAAACCGCCGAGCACGCCAGGCAGACAGCGGCTATTTCAACCAAGGCTGCCGCCGATGCAGTTGCCGGGGGCAAGGCAGTTGCGGAAACCGTGGCAGCCATGCGACTTATTGCGGTAAAGATCGAACTTATCGAGGAAATCGCCCGCCAGACCAACCTGCTTGCCTTGAACGCCGCCATTGAGGCGGCCAGGGCTGGAGAGCATGGCAAGGGCTTTGCCGTGGTGGCTGCAGAGGTAAGAAAATTGGCGGAACGCAGTCAGTTCTCCGCCCAGGAGATCAAGGGGGTTGCTTCGGCCAGCGTGGAAACCGCAGCCAACGCCGGAAAACTCATTGAGGAGATTGTGCCGCAGATCCAGAAAACTGCTGAATTGGTCCACGAAATTGATGCAGCCAGCAACGAACAGGCACGCGGCATTGATGAAAATGCCAGGGCCATTCAACAATTTGATCAGGTCATCCAAGCAAACAGTGCCGCTGCCGAGGAAATGGCCTCCACCAGTGAAGAGTTGACCGCCCAGGCGGCGCAACTGCAGGAAACCATAGCGTTTTTCATGGTGGAATTAGCAGGCGCTATTCGTCCTCAGGGGGGACCTCTGTCTCTGCCTGTGTCTTCCGCCAAAACTTCGAAAAAAAAAGCATCGGGCAAGGATAAAGGCGTGAGGCTTGCCCTGCAATCGACCACAGAAGGTGATTTTGAACGATATTAATGCCGGTTGCTTATTATTTGCCGCTAAAAAACGCCCTTGATCCGAGGGCGTTTTTCGTGATGCTTCAGGACTCTTACGGTTTTTTATTCTTTGACGCGGCTTGTTTCTCATGCGTATAATTATTCAATGTGGGTAGTTTTACTGGCTTTGATCAGGGATGCCGGACAAACAAGGAGCGGAAGATGCAGAAAGAAAGATTCAGGAACATGGGTATTGCGTCAAAATTGAATCTGGCCATTGTGGCTGCGGTGCTGTTGCTCATGCTCGGCATGACCGTGGCGATCAATGCAGCAGTGCGCAGCGCCATGAACGAACAGGGAGATTTTTTTGTCAATACCCTGAAGCAACAGCAGAAAAACGAAGAAGCATTGCTGCGCCAGGATCTTGTCCTGAAGGGGAAATCCTTTGCCGAGATGCTGGCCAAGGTTGGCCAGGATCTTCTTCTTAACTACGAGTATGCCTTTTTGGAGAAGATCGTCGAAAGTGCGGCCAGTGACCCTGATGTCGCCTTTGTCGTGTTTAATGACAAAGACGGAAAGGGTGTCACCACTTCAAGCCTCAGGCCGGAAAATTTTTCTGCGCAGAATATTGTGGAAAAAGAAATTCTGGTCGGGGAACAGAAAGTCGGGTCCGTGATCATTGGTTTGAATTTTGCTGCTGTTGAAAAGAATATTGAAAAAACCCTTGCCGACGGTAATGCAGTGATCGCCGCAGCCCAGCAGAGACAAAAGGATGTTTTGCTGCGGATTGCCATGAGCATTGTAGGGTTTGCCGCCGTAGTAGTTCTGCTCATAGGTGGCATTGTTTATTTTACCATTCGCCATATGGTTAAGCCTCTTATTGAGGCCGTGGCCCAGGTACGTTTGGTTGCTCAAGGGGATCTGGACGTGGAAATCATCAGTAAAAGCGGGGATGAGATCGGTCAGATGCTTGAGGCCATGCACGGTATGGTCGGAAACCTTAGGGAGACGGCAGAAATGGCCAAAAAGGTTGCTGCCGGGGATCTCGATGTCAGCGTGCGGCTGCTTTCCGACAGGGATAGTTTCGGGATATCCCTTTCCGCCATGGTGGAAAAGATTAAAAGCATTATCCGCGATGTTCGTCAGGCGGCGGACCAGGTTGCCAGCGGTAGTCAGCAATTGAGCAGCAGCTCACAGGAGGTTTCCCAGGGAGCCAGCCAGCAGGCCGCGGTTATCGAGCAAATTTCCAGTGCCATGGAGGAGCTTACCAGCACGGTGGCTCAGAGTGCGGACAGTGCCCGACAGACCACCCAGATCGCCACCAAGGCCGCTGCAGACGCCGAGGAAGGCGGCAGAGCCATGCAGAACACGGTGCTGGCCATGAAGCATATCGCCGAGAAAATCGAGGTCATCGAGGAGATTGCCCGGCAGACCAACATGTTGGCTCTGAATGCGGCCATTGAGGCAGCCAGGGCTGGAGAACACGGCAAGGGGTTTGCCGTGGTTGCCTCCGAAGTGCGCAAGCTTGCCGAACGGAGCAAGGTTTCGGCTCAGGATATCCGTGAGGTGGCAATATCCAGCGTCGATACCGCCGCCAGTGCCGGAGCACTTATTGAGGCGATGGTCCCCCAGATTAAGAAAACCGCTGATCTTGTGCAGGAGATCGATGCGGCAAGCACGGAGCAGGCACGGGGCATTGCGGAAAATGCCAAGGCTATCGAGCAGTTTGATCAAGTGGTGCAGTCGAACAGCTCTGTGGCCGAGCAGATGTCTGCGACCAGCGAGGAATTGAACGCCCAGGCCAGTCATCTCCTGGAGATCATGAATTTCTTCCGGATCGGTACCGATGAAAAAGATCGAAGCGGAGTCGCAATTACCGCCGGTTTCTCCGGAAAGGGGTCCAGCCGGCAGCTTCCGCCGGGCAAGAACGATAGTGCGGAACGTCGGAAGGCGGAAGGAATTCGTCTTGCCCTTGAAGATGGGGCTGATGGAGATTTTCAGCGTTATTGATTGGGCCAGAGAAGTGGATGAACCTGTTGTTGCGAGTGACAAGGACAGCCGCAGGGGGGGGCCGCGATGACCGCAAAGGAAAAAATCTGTTTGGGCATGATTTTTGGGAATGGGCAATGGTGTAATGCTGGACCAGCCAACCAACAGAAATGAGGATTTTGCACGGAATCGAGGGGGAAAATTTCAACCCTGAGGGAGAATGAATGAAAAAAAATATCAGAAACAAGATGTTGTTCGCTTTTGGTGGGGTCTGTGCGGCATTGGTGCTCCAGTTTTTTCTTAGCTTCTATCTTCAGGCCAGAGTGGTTCGTTCCGTAACGTATGCCCGTGATATTGGCTATGCAGGCAATGAACTGGCCATGTCCCTGAAATATGACCTCGCTGAGGTGGCTGGTTGGGTTTCAGATATTTCCGCGACCAGAGGGTTTAACGGCCTGGATGACGGCCTTAAAAAAGCGGAGCACTCCGCCAATCTTTTTCGTAAGCATATTCAGGAATTGATAGGACTGCATCCTGATGATAAAAAGCGGCTGGAAGAGGTGGAACTGGCCTTCAATAAATATTATGAAAAAAACGTATGGATGGCAGGGCAATATATCAAAGGCGGTCCTGAACTTGGTAATAAATCCATGGCCGAAGTGGATGCCTATGCTGAAGAAATCCATAAGCTTATCAGTGAGATTGAGGAGGAAATGGAGGCCGAGGCTGCAAGCGCAATACAGCGCGCCATGGATGCCATTCAACTGAATAATGTTCTCGGAGGGGTTGTCTCTTTTGCCGTCATTCTCTTCACCCTTATTCTGGCCTGGGTATTTTCCGGGCGCATCAGTTCGGCCCTCGGGAAAATGGTTGGCGTTGCCCAGCGGATCGCCGACGGTGATCTGGCTCATACCAAGATGGAGGCCAACAATGAGGATGAGATTGGGCAGCTTGCCGAGGCCTTGAATGCCATGGTGATACGACTCCGGGAAATCATTCAGGATGTGCGTATGGCTGCTGATCAGGTTGCCGCCGGCAGCCACGAGCTGAGCGGCAGCTCCCAGGAGGTCTCCCAGGGTGCCAGTGAGCAGGCCGCCTCGGTTGAGGAGATTTCCAGCGCCATGGAAGAATTGGCCAGCACCGTGGCCCAGAGTGCCGACAATGCCCGGCAGACCACGGCCATCGCCAGCAAGGCCTCGAAAGACGCGGTGGAAGGCGGGAAGGCCATGACGGAAACCGTGAATGCCATGCAGCATATTGCTGAAAAGATAGAGGTTATTGAAGAGATTGCCCGGCAGACCAATCTGCTGGCACTCAACGCCGCCATCGAAGCGGCAAGGGCCGGCGAGCATGGCAAGGGTTTTGCCGTGGTGGCGTCCGAGGTGAGGAAGCTTGCCGAGCGCAGTCAGGTGTCTGCCCAGGAGATTAAAGGGGTTGCCAGCGCCAGTGTGGCCACGGCGACTAATGCCGGCAAACTCGTCAACGAGATCGTTCCTCAGATCCAGAAAACCGCTGAGTTGGTGCAGGAAATTGATGCTGCCAGCAACGAACAGGCCAGAGGGCTTGAAGAAAACGCCAAGGCCATCGAACAGTTTGATCAGGTTATTCAGGCCAACAGCGCGGCGGCAGAGGAAATGGCCTCCACCAGCGAGGAACTCACTGCCCAGGCCGCTCGACTCCAGGAGGCCATCTCTTTTTTCAAGATTGATGACGTCGGAGGCAAATGGCATTCGACAAGCGGTGCGGATACCGCCTACGGTAAAACCGGCGGCAGTCCACTGCCTTTGTCCTCAGGCAAGGATTCAGGTAGGCAGGAAATGAAGTCCGATCCGCTTAAGAAAAGCGGGGCAACGATTTCTCTGACTGATTTGAACGGGTTCGAGCGGTATTAACGAAGACCGAAAGGTGATCCATGGCTGATACGGAATATGCAGAGATTTTTCGCGAGGAAGCGGGAGAACTGCTTGAGGAGTTGGAAACCTCTCTGTTGGAGTTGGAAAAAGACCCTGCCGACCTCAAGATTGTGAGCCGGGTCTTTAGGGCCATGCACACGATCAAGGGTTCCGGCGCGATGTTCGGCTTCGATGATATAGCCGGGTTTACCCATCATGTGGAAACGGTTCTGGACAAGGTCCGGGACGGTATCGTGCCCGTGAGTAAAGAGTTGATCGATTTGACTCTGGCCTCAAGGGATCATATTCGGGCCTTGCTGGATGCGGCCACCGGTGGGGGCGAAGCAGATCCAGCGGAAGGACAACGGATTATCGCCTCGCTGCAGACGCTGGTCGGCGGCGGAGCGGTGGAAAAAGATCAAGCCTCACCTGCCTCTGTGGCTCCGCCGGTTTCGGTGGAGGAAAATGATCCCACCGTTGGCAGGATGACCCATTATCGTATTCATATCCGGCCGACCCCGGATTTTTTGTCGGAGGGAATACGGTTGAGCATTTGCTTGACGAGCTGGAAAAATTGGGTGAATGCACGGTATTTCTCCACGAGAAGGGAAAATCGGAAGACTCCGGCTACAGGGGAAAGTGGGAAATACTGCTCACCACGGATAAAGGAATCAATGGGGTAAAGGATGTCCTCGTTTTTGCCGAATCGAGCTGTGAGGTGAAGGTCAAGATCCTTGCCACTGAGGGTGAGGATGATTTTGAAGAACACAAAAAACTCGGCGAAATCCTGGTGGAAAAGGGGGAGATCTCTGTCGATGCCCTTGGCAAGGTGCTTGAACGCCAGAAACCGCTGGGGGAATTGTTGGTTGGCGAGAATCTTGTTTCGCGAATCAGTGTCGATGCGGCTCTTGCCGAACAGAAGCTGGTCAGGGATGCCAAGGAAAAGGTGATGGTCACCAAGGGTGCGGAAAGCATCCGGGTTGCTTCGGAAAAACTGGATCAGCTCATTAATCTGGTGGGCGAACTGGTTGTCACCCAGGCCCGATTGACTCAGATCGTCAGCCATAACAAGGACTCCGATTTTGTTGAACCCGTGGAAGAGGTGGAGCGACTTACCGCAGAATTGCGAGACTGTGTACTCAATATCCGGATGTTGCCCATCGGCACAACCTTTGCCAAATTCAAGCGGCTGGTTCGGGATCTTTCCGCCGAGTTGGGTAAGGAAGTGGTAATGGTTACCGAGGGCGCCGAGACCGAGCTGGACAAAAATGTGATCGATCAGTTGGGCGATCCCATGGTCCATCTGATCCGGAACAGTATCGATCATGGAATCGAGTCGCCGGAAGAGCGGCAACAGGCGGGTAAGCCGCGAAAAGGCACCATTTCCCTTGCGGCCCATCATTCCGGGGCAAATGTCGTTATTACAGTCACCGATGACGGCAAGGGGCTCGACGCAGAGAGAATCCGGCAGAAAGCTTTGGAAAAAGGGTTATTCCGAGCAGACACAGAGCTTTCCGAACAGGATATCTGGAACACTATTTTCATGCCGGGCCTTTCCACGGCTAAGACCGTTACCAGCGTTTCCGGTCGTGGGGTGGGTATGGACGTGGTAAAAAATACGGTGGACGCCCTCAAGGGTTCGGTGTTCGTTACCAACAGCATCAAAGGGCGTGGCACCACGATTACCATCACGCTGCCTCTGACCATGGCAATTATTGACGGACTGTTGGTGAAGGTGGGAGACACGCATTTTGTTCTGCCCCTTTCTCAGGTTGAAGAGTGTGTGGAATTGACCAAAGAGGATATCGCCCGGTTCCATCAGCGGCGGATGCTGCCGGTGCGGGACCAGCTTGTTCCCTATGTGCGTCTGCGGGATTTTTTTGACATTTCAGGAGAAAGGCCACCGCTTGAGCAGATGGTGATCAGCAGGATCAACGGAGAACGTTTCGGTCTGGTGCTTGACGATGTGGTGGGTGAGCACCAGACAGTTTTGAAGTCACTGGGCTGGATCTATCGGAACGCCACGGGTCTTTCCGGTTCGACAATTTTGGGCAACGGGCATGTTGCCCTGATTCTTGATGTGGCAAATGTGATGAAATGCGCCCGGCAGGAAGAGCGCGATGCTCTTGTTAACTGAGGAAACGATAATGGCCTGCCGGGGTTCGATGTTGGACCGGAGCCGCGTCTGGCGGAAAACGCACACGGGAGAGAAATCATGAGCGGAAAAAATGAAACGGTTCAGTCGAAGGCCACGCAATATCTCACCTTCATGCTTCGGGAGGAGGGCTTTGCCGTAGAGATTTCCAAGGTCAGGGAAGTGCTTGATGTTACGACCATGACCAGAATTCCTCGGATGCCGGACTACCTCAGCGGCGTCATCAATCTGCGCGGCAGTGTCGTGCCGGTTATGGATCTTGGTCAGAAGCTGGGCATGGGGAGTATCGATCACACCAAGAACACCTGTATCATGATAGTGGAACTCGAGGTGGATGGTAATTTGGTGGAGATGGGGGTGCTGACCGATTCCGTACAAATGGTACTTGACCTGAATCCGGAGGACATCGAATCAGTTCCCAAAATGGGGACCAATCTGAACACCGAATTTATCAAGGGTATGGGCCGCCAGGCAGAGGGGAAATTCCTTATCATCCTCGATATCGACAAGGTCTTGGCCAGCGAGGGCGAAGCAGCCCTGCGGGAAATAGACAACGCTGTATCGATACAGTTGGATGACTCCACGCCGGAAGCATCCGTCAGCGCTGAAGCGTAGCAGTCACAAGTCGGGAATTCGGGGGGAGCATGACTTTTTTTGGAGATCAGGGGGCTGCAGGAGATTGGTCCGTGCATTCTCCGATTTTGTCTGATCGTGATTTTAACCGATTCAGCGCTTTTATTTATGAAACCTGTGGTATCAAGCTGCCTCCCATCAAGAAAACTATGCTTGCCGCTCGTTTGCAGAAACGGTTGCGGCAATTGCGTCTGGAATCATTTTCCGCCTACCTCGATTATGTGTTGAGTCCGGATGGACAGGCCAAGGAGCTGTGCCACATGATTGACGTGGTCAGCACCAACAAGACGGATTTCTTCCGGGAGGCAAAACATTTTGATGTGATGACCAATCTTGTCCTTCCTGATTACGCACAGCGGATGACCCATTCGCCCGACAAGACCCTCCGGGTATGGAGCGCGGGCTGTTCCAGCGGTGAAGAGCCTTACACTCTGGCCATGGTCCTCGATGAATTTTTTTCCCGGTACCCAGGGTTGGATTATACCATTCTCGCAACGGATATCTGCACCGAGGTGCTTGCCAAGGCGGAAGAGGCGATCTACACCGATGAAGTGGTGGCGCCGGTTTCTCCAGGGCGGCGGAATAAATATCTGATGAAAGGGAAGGGCACATACAAGGGTTTTCATCGGGTTGTCCCGGAGCTTCGGCGGAAGGTGACATTTGAGCGGCTTAACTTCATGGATCGGGATTTTCGTATTGAAAAGAAAATGGATATTATCTTTTGTCGGAATGTCATTATATATTTTGACAAAAAAACCCAGTGCGCGCTTTTTGAAAAATTTTATTGTCAGTTTTCTTCCCATGGCTATTTGTTCACCGGACACTCGGAAACCTTGGAAGGCATAGGAGATCGAATGGACAGGGTTGCGGCGGCGGTGTATCGATGCCGCAAATGAGAGACATCCTGGACACGGACCTGCCCGTGGTGAATCTCCATCCGGGCGAGTTGTTTGTCGCCCAGGCGCCAACCTTGATCTCCACTATTCTAGGCTCTTGTGTTTCGGTTTGCCTGTTTTGTCCCCGGCAGAAAACCGGGGCCATGTGTCATGGGGTGATGCCGGTTCGCGCTGATCTCACCATGGAAGATAGTTTTCGCTTCGTGGACACTTCGGTGCGGTACATGGTCGATATCCTGACCAACGGTAATATGCTCTGTCCAAATTCTGGACTCGTGGCAAAGATCTTCGGCGGTGCGGATGTTCTTGATGTTCATTTCGGCCCGGCAACCGACTCCCGGAGCATAGGCTCGATGAACATCAATGCCGCCCGGGAGGCTCTGGCTCGATACAATGTTACCGTGGCCGTGGAAGAAGTCGGCGGTATTCATGGCTGCAAGCTGTTTTTTTACTCGCATACCGGAGATGTCTTGTTGAAACGTATTCCCCGCGCTTCTGTTCCAAGGTGAAAGTTGATGGCTTATAAACCAATCAGGGTTTTGATCGTTGATGATTCTGCCGTGGTTCGGCAGGCGTTGACCGATACGCTGGAATCGGACCCGCACATCGAGGTGATGGGCGCGGCTCGGGACCCATACGTAGCTGCCGATTTTATCGCCAAAGAGGTGCCGGACGTCATCGTGCTCGATGTGGAGATGCCCCGGATGGATGGAATTACTTTTCTCCACAAGCTCATGAGTCAGCATCCCATCCCGGTAGTCATGTGCTCCACCCTCACGGAAAATGGGGCGGAAACCACGCTCAAGGCCTTGGAGTACGGGGCCATCGACATCATCCAGAAGCCAAAACTTGGGACGAAGCAGTTTATTGAAGAGTCGAGAATCCGGATCTGTGACTCGGTAAAGGCCGCAGCCAGGGTCATGGTCAAGCGCATTGCTGCTAAGCCCCATCATGTGGAAAAAAAACTTACCGCTGATGTCATGCTGGCTCCGCCCTCGTCCACCGCCATGGTGCAGACCACGGAACAGGTGGTGGCGGTGGGCGCCTCCACCGGAGGCACCGAAGCCCTGCGGGTATTTCTTGAAGCGCTGCCCGGAGATTGTTCCGGCATCGTTATTGTCCAGCACATGCCCGAGGGCTTTACCCGTGCCTTTTCCGAGCGATTGAACGGGTTGTGTCGTATTCGGGTCAAGGAGGCGCAGGATGGCGACACCGTGTTGCGCGGTCAAGCTCTTATTGCTCCCGGCAATCGGCACATGATGCTGAAACGGAGTGGTGCCCGATATTTTGTGGAGATCAAGGACGGCCCTCTGGTGTGCCGGCACCGACCTTCGGTGGATGTGCTTTTTCGTTCCACAGCACGGTACGCCGGAAAAAACGCCATTGGTATCATCATGACCGGGATGGGCGATGACGGGGCGAGGGGGATGTCCGAAATGCGGCAGGCCGGGGCTTACACCATCGCTCAAGACGAAGCGTCTTGTGTGGTTTTTGGCATGCCCAAGGAGGCCATCGCTCTGGGCGGCGTGGAGAAAATTTTGCCTCTGGAGAAGATTGCTCTTGTCATTGCAGGGAAATAAGCCGGTGGCGCGAAATATGTTTTTGTCTTAATGGCAGCGCAAGTGGCGCCGGTCCAACGACAAGACAGGCAGCAGTATCGGGGGCATGGTTATTCCCTGGCACCGTTTAAAAAAAAGATTCTAAAATGGGAACCTGTGTAATAGTATATTAATGTATCGAATAGGCATTACTTGTGTCTGGAAAGATCTGGCCAGGCGACCAGGATAACGTGCGAGAAGGAGAGTCATGGATCTCTTAAAGGATTTTGCTCAAAAAGATATGATCGAACAGATCGTCTGCCTGGATGAGATCAAGGAATCCAGGTTGGTGGAGGCCATTCCGGCCCTGTTGGATATGTATGCCAAGCCGCTTGGTGATCAGGCGGTTGATGAAATGATCTATCATACCCTGTTTGATTTGCTTGTCGGGCGGGAGCAGGATATTATCACCGGCTTGGGACATGAATCTGAAGCTGTTCGTCTCACGTGTATCCGACGCGCTGCCGATGGCGGCTCCACCGTCCTCAAGGACGCTTTGGTCAAACTGCTCGCTTCCTCTTCCGAAAACGAAATTGTTTCCGAGATTGTCCGGGCCCTGGGCAGCTATAAGGATGCCGGTCTAACGGAGATTCTGCTGCCCTACCTCAAGCATGAAGATTATTCCGTTGTCGCCTGGGCCATGCGTGCCCTTGTTGGAGGACATGACCTTCGGGTTCGCGATGCCTTGATGAATCTGGTTTCTGAAAGCCGGGAGGTGCACAATGTTGATGCCGGCTGCGATTTACGAACTGCTCTGGCCGTAGAAAATATTGTCAATTTTCCCGATGACACGGCAGTCGGCTTTCTCATTGGTTTTATTCATCATGCGAACCCATCGTTTCGAAGGGTTGTCATTTCTGCCCTTGCCGATATGGGAGAGGCAATATTGTCGCCCCTGGATCACTGTCTTGAGACCGGTGACAAGGACGAGAAAATCATGGCGGCCAACGTTATCGGCATGACCGGGAAAAAGCGGGGAGCCGACATTCTCGTCGCCCACCTGGAAAAAACCGAAGACGCCAATTTGAAATTCGCCATCTATGAGGCGTTGGGGCGGATCAGCTCAATGCGCAGCGTGATCGGCTTGACAGACGGACTGGCCGAAGAAGACGATCTCGTGCTCATTGCCGTGTTGACCGGTCTTGATCATCAATGCAACCCCGGAGTAGTTAAAATCTTAAACGAGATTATTGCCAGAGGCGATGTCCAGAGTAATCGGGTGGTTTCGGCCATTATCACCTCCCACGCCCGGCAGATTTTCGCTGCCCTGTATAAAGATGGCGGGCAGCGTAGCGCATTGTTGTCGGCAGTCCAGAAATCCGGGGATCACGAGGCTATTGGCGCTTTTCGAGCGCAACTTGCCCAGATTGGCGGAGAAGAAGCTGCCAAGGATATCCATCAGCTAAGTCTCGGTGAGGGCGGGGGCAAGGAAAAACGCATTCTTGCCGCAGATGACTCCAGGGCCATGCTGTTTTTCTATAAGGGCATTGCCGCGGATCTCGGCATGGAGATGGTCACGGTGGAAGACGGGCAAAAGGCTTTTGACTATCTCCAGATAGATAATGAGTTTGATCTGGTCATCACCGATATGAATATGCCAAATATGGACGGTATTGA
>VMSS01000055.1 GCA_013791995.1 Desulfurivibrio sp.
ACCTGAGGGAACCTTCGCGCGCCTCCGTTACTTTTTAGGAGGCGACCGCCCCAGTCAAACTACCCACCAGACAATGTCCCTGACCCGGATTACGGGTCTAGGTTAGTATTCTAAGATAATCAGGGTGGTATTTCAAGGTTGACTCCGCAAGAACTAGCGTCCCTGCTTCACAGTCTCCCACCTATCCTACACAAATTATTCCAAACTCCAATGCCAAGCTATAGTAAAGGTGCACGGGGTCTTTCTGTCTTGATGCGGGTAACCGGCATCTTCACCGGTAATACAGTTTCGCTGAGTCCCTGGTTGAGACAGTGGGGAAATCGTTACGCCATTCGTGCAGGTCGGAACTTACCCGACAAGGAATTTCGCTACCTTAGGACCGTTATAGTTACGGCCGCCGTTTACCGGGGCTTCAGTTCGTTGCTTCGCTTGCGCTAACAAGTCCCCTTAACCTTCCGGCACCGGGCAGGCGTCAGACCCTATACTGCGTCTTTCGACTTCGCAGAGTCCTGTGTTTTTAGTAAACAGTCGCTCCCCCCATTTCACTGCAACCCCCTTACGCTCCATGAGCAAGTCACTTCACGCTACGAGGGCACACCTTCTCCCGAAGTTACGGTGTTATTTTGCCGAGTTCCTTAACCAGAGTTCTCTCAAGCGCCTTAGGATACTCTCCCTACCTACCTGTGTCGGTTTACGGTACGGTCACTTTATCAACTCACTACGAGGCTTTTCCTGGCAGCATGGGATCAATCACTTTATTGCGGCAAGCCGCATCGTCATCATGCCTCAGCGTTATACAGGGACCTGGATTTGCCTGGGTCCCCCGCCTACACATTTAAACCGGGACAACCAACGCCCGGATGACCTACCCTTCTGCGTCCCCCCTTCGCTCAAACGCTGATAAAATGGTACGGGAATATTAACCCGTTTTCCATCGACTACGCCTCTCGGCCTCGCCTTAGGGACCGACTAACCCTGAGCAGATTAACTTTACTCAGGAAACCTTAGGTTTTCGGCGTGCGGGTTTCTCACCCGCATTTTCGCTACTCGTGTCAGCATAAGCTCTTGTAGGTCCTCCAGCACTCCTTACGGTGTACCTTCTCAGGTTACTACAATGTTCCTCTACCATAACGCTTGCGCGTTATCCATAGCTTCGGTAGCATGCTTAAGCCCCGTTAAATTTTCGGCGCAGACCCATTCGATCAGTGAGCTATTACGCTTTCTTTAAAGGATTGCTGCTTCTAAGCCAACCTCCTGATTGTCTAAACAGTTCCACATCCTTTACCACTTAGCATGCATTTAGGGACCTTAGCTGATGGTCTGGGCTCTTTCCCTTTTGACCACGGAACTTATCTCCCGCAGTCTGACTCCCGCACTTGAACTTGACGGCATTCGGAGTTTGATAAGAGTTGGTAATCCTGTGGGGACCCCTAGTCTTGTCAGTGCTCTACCTCCGTCAGTCATCATGCGAGGCTATACCTAAATATATTTCGAGGAAAACCAGCTATCACCGAGTTTGATTAGCCTTTCACTCCTAGCCACAACTCATCCGAACAGTTTTCAACCTATATCGGTTCGGGCCTCCACGAAGTATTACCTTCGCTTCACCCTGGTCATGGATAGATCACCCGGCTTCGGGTCTACCCCATGCAACTTGTCGCCCTATTAAGACTCGCTTTCGCTACGGCTACACCTTTCGGCTTAACCTCGCTGCATAGGATAAGTCGCTGACTCATTATGCAAAAGGCACGCGGTTACACGGTCTTGCGACATCGTGCTTCCACTGCTTGTAGACAGACGGTTTCAGGTTCTATTTCACTCGGGTCCCCCCGTTCTTTTCACCTTTCCCTCACGGTACTAGTTCACTATCGGTCACCGGGTAGTATTTAGCCTTGGAAGATGGTCCTCCCAGATTCCCACTAGGTTTCACGTGCCTCGTGGTACTCGGGGACACCCTAGGGTGCTTCAAGATTTCGCATACCGGACTATCACCGTCTGTGGTGGGCCTTTCCATGCCCTTCTGCTATCCATTCGCAATCCCATATCGGGGCCCCACAACCCCGAGCCATAAATGACTCGGTTTGGGCTGTTCCGCGTTCGCTCGCCGCTACTGACGGAATCTCTAAATTGATTTCTACTCCTGCAGGTACTTAGATGTTTCAATTCCCTGCGTTCGCCTCGTTACACCTATGTATTCAGTGCACGATGACCAGGTATAACCCTGGCCGGGTTTCCCCATTCGGAAATCTCCGGTTCAAAGCCTGTTAGCAGCTCCCCGAAGCTTATCGCAGCTTACCGCGTCCTTCTTCGCCTCCCGGTACCCAGGCATCCTCCGTCTGCCCTTAGTAGCTTGACCAAAAAACGCTTGATCTTTTATACTCAGCTATTTGGGTACAACAACAACAAAATATTCAATTATCAAAGATCTACAATCACACTAAAAAGTGCCAGAGCTCAAGGCTCAAAGCTGAAAACTCTTACAGTTTCCACCTTTCAGACTTAAGTACCACCATCTAAAAATGGTGGAGGTGAACGGGATCGAACCGATGACCTCCTGCGTGCAAGGCAGGCGCTCTCCCAGCTGAGCTACACCCCCGGTCAAATATGAAAAATGAATAGTTAAAAATGAATAATGAAAAATGAATAGTGAGTATCCTTCAAACTCTTCACTTTCAACTCTTAACTCTTCACTTAATAGGCTGGTGGGCCTAACTGGACTTGAACCAGTGACCTCACGCTTATCAGGCGTGCGCTCTAACCAGAACTGAGCTATAGGCCCGTTCATTTCTCTTCTTTTGAGTGAACAAGTACAGCGATCATTCAAAACTGAATAGTGAGTAAAAGATGGGGTTGACCAAGTATGCCTTCCTGTTGCCAGAAAGTACATCCTTTAAAAGGAGGTGATCCAGCCGCAGGTTCCCCTACGGCTACCTTGTTACGACTTCACCCCAATTACCGACCATTCCTTGGCAGCCTGCTTCCCGAAGGTTAGCTCAACCGCTTCTGGAACAACCAACTCTCGTGGTGTGACGGGCGGTGTGTACAAGGCCCGGGAACGTATTCACCGTAGCATGCTGATCTACGATTACTAGCGATTCCAACTTCACGCAGTCGAGTTGCAGACTGCGATCCGGACTGAGACCGGCTTTATGGGATTGGCTTGTCATCGCTAACTTGCTGCCCTTTGTACCGGCCATTGTAGTACGTGTGTAGCCCTAGACATAAAGGCCATGAGGACTTGACGTCATCCCCACCTTCCTCCCCGTTAACCGGGGCAGTATCTTTAGAGTCCCCAACTAAATGATGGTAACTAAAGATAAGGGTTGCGCTCGTTGCGGGACTTAACCCAACATCTCACGACACGAGCTGACGACAGCCATGCAGCACCTGTCACCGGGTTCTTTATTGCTAAAGCACTTAACTGTTTCCAGAAAATCCCCGGGATGTCAAGTCTAGGTAAGGTTCTGCGCGTTGCGTCGAATTAAACCACATACTCCACCGCTTGTGCGGGCCCCCGTCAATTCCTTTGAGTTTTAACCTTGCGGCCGTACTCCCCAGGCGGTGCACTTAATGCGTTAGCTGCGACACAGGAAAGGTCAACACTTCCCCACATCTAGTGCACATCGTTTACAGCTGTGGACTACCAGGGTATCTAATCCTGTTTGCTCCCCACGCTTTCGCGCCTCAGCGTCAGTATTCGTCCAGAAAGTCGCCTTCGCCACCGGTATTCCTCCCGATATCTACGAATTTCACCTCTACACCGGGAATTCCACTTTCCTCTCCGATACTCAAGCCTACCAGTTTCAGATGCACTTCACACGGTTAAGCCGTGGGCTTTCACACCTGACTTGATAAGCCGCCTACGCGCCCTTTACGCCCAGTAATTCCGATTAACGCTCGCACCCTCCGTATTACCGCGGCTGCTGGCACGGAGTTAGCCGGTGCTTCCTCTGCAGGTACCGTCAATCCGCATGGGTATTAACCACACGGCCGTTCTTCCCTGCTGACAGAGCTTTACGACCCAAAGGCCTTCATCACTCACGCGGCGTCGCTGGATCAGGCTTGCGCCCATTGTCCAATATTCCTCACTGCTGCCTCCCGTAGGAGTCTGGTCCGTGTTTCAGTTCCAGTGTGGCGGATCATCCTCTCAGACCCGCTACCCATCGTCGCCTTGGTAGGCCATTACCCTACCAACTAGCTAATGGGACGCAGGCTCATCTCTACACAGAAACTTCCAAGGAGAGGTCTCCTTTCCTTATGAACCTTGCGATTCATAAGTGTATCCGGTATTAGCACCCCTTTCGAAGTGTTATCCCAGATGCAGAGGTAGATTACCTACGCGTTACTCACCCGTGCGCCACTCTACTCAGGACCGAAGTCCCTTTCTCGTTCGACTTGCATGTGTTAAGCACGCCGCCAGCGTTCAATCTGAGCCAGGATCAAACTCTCCAGTTTAATATCTGAACAGGCTCCGAAGAACCCACTCTTCTTTAATACCGAGATCTTGATCTCTTTAATGCAATAAAACTCCCGAAGCTTAAAGCTCCGGTTTCTTGGGGCCCATCTTTTACTTCGCTCACTATTCAGTTTTCAATGATCGCTGCGCCCCGGAAAACCGGGGCCGCCCAATTATTTGGACGAAAAGAAATGATAACCGAAACACCGGAGCCCGTCAAGATATTTTATGACGTTTTACAGAGGCTCTCGTCATGGTGTCAGGTTGTCGTTCGGGGGCCAAAATAGCCGAAGCGCCCCCCCTTGTCAACAGCAATATTGCGGAAATCTCAAAAAACACACCCGCCATATAACCCATAGACGTAACTCATTGTTTTTCTGCGATGCCCAATTAATTATTTCCCATGCCCCAACCGGAAATCAAAGTTTTTCCAGCTTGATCTCACACAAATCCAGCCGGCTACACACACGCTAATCTCTATATTTCTACCTGCCCGGTGATCTGCTTGCAGATTCTTGCCGCCATGCAGGCGGCACCAAAGCCATTGTCAATATTAACAACAGCAATCCCGGGAGCACAGCTGTTAAGCATGCCCAGAAGCGCTGCAATGCCTCCGAGGCCTGTGCCGTAGCCAACACTGGTGGGGACCCCAATAATGGGTTTGTCCACCAGGCCACCGATCACACTGGGAAGTGCGCCCTCCATCCCGGCTACAACAATCAGAATCCCCGCCTTCTCAAGAAGATCCCGCCGCGAAAGTAGCCGATGGATTCCGGCGACCCCCACATCATAAAACTTTTCGACCGTATTCCCCAGACATCGCAAAGTAATAAAAGCTTCTTCCGCCACAGGAATATCAGATGTCCCGGCCGCGATAACCAATACCAGGCCTGCCCCGCCATCAGCACCCTGATGACTCTCATCCAACTGCGCAGTCACCATCCGGGCTGCTTCATGGTAAACGAGCCCGGGGATATCCAGACACACCGCCTCCCCTTTTTCCTGACTCACCCGCGTGGCCATTACCGCCGGAGAAAATCGGAGAAATTTCCTTAAAATATCCGCAATCTGCCCGGCAGTCTTATTCTCTCCGTACACCACTTCAGGGACTCCGGTCCGCAGACGACGATGATGATCCAAGTGGGCACAAGAGAGCATCTCTGCGGGGAAATTCTTCAATTCCGCCAAAGCATCGGCAACAGTACACCTGCCACGACTCACCTTTTCAAGGAGTTCCTGCATCTTTTTTTCATCCATCGCGCAACCCAATATCATATATAGTGAAGAAACAACCACACCCGGAATCCTGCCCGCACCTCAACTCACTCTTGCCGGAGAATACGGCATCCAGTACAGTACTGTACTCTGATACACTTTCCAGCTAATTTCTTTTCAAACAAATCTTCCCACAGGGAACCCGATGCCAGCAAAAAGCCAAGCACATCCGCCAGCCAAATCATGGCTCCGAATTACGATCACTGCCAGCGAGACCATCTCCGACCCCATTGCCGATTTTATATGCGAACAGACAGGCGGAGTCGAACAAATTCCGGTTACAGCAGCCGGTGGTGCCCAGGAACAGATTGTCGGTTATCTGGAAAATGGCCCCGCCATCCCGGAAAAATTAAAGAAAATAACAGAATATCTTGCGGAACTCGCCTGCCTCGCTTCTGGAGAAGCAAAAACCCATCTTGAGACAGAAATCATTCCTGATGAAGATTGGAACAAAACCTGGAAAGAGCGATTCAAACCTTTATCGATCACACCCCACCTTGTCATCAAGCCCACCTGGGAAACATACCAGCCCGGCCCCGACGAAAAGATCATCGAAATGGATCCGGGAATGGCTTTTGGCACGGGGCATCACGCCAGCACCAAACTGGCCCTTGAGTTTATTGAGACGCTTTTTCATGACACAAAAAACCCGCCTAAAACCGTTCTCGATGTGGGCACCGGCACAGGCATCCTGGCAATGGCCGCCGCACTTTTTGGCGCCCAGGAAGTGACGGCCATTGACAATGACCCTGAAGCCGTAGTGGTGGCGGAGGAAAATATCCAGCGCAACGGCCTGACTCCAATAGTTACCGCAAATGGCATTGACCTAAAAGAAATCTCCCGGCAGTTCGATCTTGTCATCGCCAACATCATCCATGATACGCTCATCGAACTTGCCGCCAGCCTTGCCGAACATTTGACCCAAAACGGCAAACTCATCATGGCTGGCATCCTGATCGGACCACAGACCGACAATCTCCGCGCCGCCTATAACGCTCTTGGCCTGAAGCATCTGGAAACCAGAAGCGAAGGGGAATGGAGCGCGCTTCTCTTCACTCGGCCATAAACACCCATGAGTCACCGCCGCTTTTTCATAAATCCAACAGATATCACGGGCGAAAACGTGCAGATGACAGGTCCGGAGGCACATCATCTCCGGACCGTTCTCCGGCTTGCCCCCGGCGACCCCATCACCTTTTTTGACGGAACCGGCGCACGGTACCAGGCCCGCATCGAACGCATCCTCAAAGACCGGGTAACCGCAACCATCATCGAACAAAGCCAGGATCTTCCGCCCAAGGTCCATCTCCATTTGGGACAGGCCCTGCTCAAGGGCCACAAGATGGACCTCATCCTGCAAAAAGCCACGGAACTGGGGGTTGATACAATCTGGCCTTTTTCCTCGGAACACGGAATCCACAAACCAATTAAAGACGCCCAGATGGAACGCTGGCAACGCATTGTCCTAGAGGCTTGCAAGCAATGCGACCGGGCCAAACCGCCGGAAATCAATGACACCCGAAAAATAACCGATCTCATGGCCCATGCCCCACAGTGCGACACAAGGCTGATCTTCTGGGAACATGAGGCTAGGCAAACGCTGCCTGAGATTTTCGCCGATCAGAATACGGATTGCCGATCCGTATTCTTTCTTCTCGGCCCGGAGGGAGGATTCAGCGAAACAGAGGTTGCCTGCGCCCAGCAGGAAGGCTTTATCCCCGTCTCTCTGGGGTCGCGCATTCTACGTGCCGAGACGGCAACCCTTGCGGCAACAGCCATTCTGCAATTCACCCTTGGCAATCTCAACCCGACCGCTCAAATAAAATCAGGAGAGTAGCCCATGCGCGCCGTTGTCCAAAGGGTAAGCCAAGCCTCTGTGCGCGTAGATGAACAGATTTGCGGGGCCATCGGGCATGGACTTCTTGTTCTTCTCGGAGTAGGGAAAAATGATACCGAGCAGGATGCTATGCTACTGGCCGATAAAATTGTCAATCTGCGAATTTTCGACGACGCGCAGGGACTCATGAATCTTTCCCTGATCGAAACGCAAGGAGAGATGCTGGTGGTTTCCCAGTTCACCCTGTTTGGCGACTGCCGCAAAGGAAGGCGCCCATCCTATTCCACCGCCGCGCCACCGACAGAGGCAGTGCGTCTCTACGAGCAGTTCCTCCGCGAAGTCCGCGCAAAAAAAATCACCGTGGCCGCCGGAAAATTTCAGGCCATGATGAACGTAACCCTGGTAAACAATGGGCCGGTCACCCTGCTGCTTGACACGGAAAAACAATTCTAGCCCCCCGCACAAGCCGTTTTCTCCATATTTTTTCAGCCCCAGCTTTACAATCGCTGCAAATATAGCTATATATTCCTGCACTTTTTTCAGTACTCGGGTGACTCAATTTACGCCCGGCGACCATCACCATTTTTGCCCAGAGGGCTTTCCATGCATGAACTTTGGTCCAATGACCCGAAGGTCGTTGGAGAAGAAATTATACGGATTGTTGGCCAGCGAACCCCAGTGACCCTTTTCCAAAAGGGGCTGAACCCGCAGAAGCTTACACCTTCCGAGATATTCGCCAAAGAGGCGGAACCACTTCTTCTATTTTCCAAAGACACCCCTTTCCAGGCCCCCAAAGAACCGTGCCTGTTCCTCTACCAACACAACAAACAGCCCATGCGAGGCTTCCACACCACCCCCGTGCTTGAAACCACCGGTGAGTTGGGAGTGCTCTTCCCCGGATCAATTATCACAATCCAAAGAAGAAGATATCCTCGCTATGCGATAAGCCCACGCTCCGTAGCAACCTTCACTCGTAAGGCAAGCCAGTATCTCAACCATGGCATAATAAAAAATATTTCCATCGAGGGAGCAAGGCTGGTGGGGAAATTTTCCGAGCACATCCAGATAGGAGACAAGCTCTGTCCGCTCAGTATGACTCTCCGTTTACGGTTTGGCGATTTTGAGGAAAAAGCTACCGCACCGGAAGCCCTTGTCCGCAGGGTTATCGAGCTTGATCAGAAAACCAGGGAGTTCGGCATTCAATTCACGTTGAAGGGGGCAGACCTGGAAAACCTCGAGCGCTACCTTACTATTTGTTCCATCGAAGACTCCCCGCCAAACGCCTCCTGAAATCCCTGAGATATTTCTTCCCAGGCCCCGCTCGTAGCAAGAATAAGCACGAACATCTCCACTCAAGGGTACTCCATGTACTTACACTGGCACCCGGAGACAATGCGGGACCGTCTTGCACAAGGCAAGCCCTTACACTTTAAACGATTCTAAGGATAATTTACTGATGCGCTTTTCGCCATAGCGACAACAGGCGCGTTCGTAATTCAGCATCATCAATGGCAGCGATCAACCGCTCGAACCCCTTCAATTCCTCAGGATCAATCGACTGCGGAGATACGATGTCTTTTGGTGGGACAACAACCATCTTTTCCTCGCCAAGATCGGCGTCTATCTGGAAACGAATATCGCTTATCTTCTCAGAACCCCGCACATTCGCGTTGACGCGCTCGAGCAACGCCTGCTTTTGCAGATGAAGCTGCTGCATCCAAACCGAGTCGGAAACCGCGATCCAAAGTACCGTACCTCGAATCACCTGGGGTTCGGTCCGTTCCGCGATCTCTTGGCCGACAACTTGCGGCCAATTCCGAAAAACTGCGTGCAGAGCTAAGCGCTTGTCCCATTGCCTTTTCTTGAAAAGTTCGGCAAAAAGAGAATCTATCCGGGTAATTTTTTCGGGAGCGGACATGGTAATTATGCCTGATTGTGTGGATTTTAGTTTCCGGATTGTAAACAACCCTTGCCGCATTGCAAAGAAATCATTATATACTGCTCACAAATTCCGGTCATCTCCTGACTACTTTTTTTATTGTTGTAATCGCTGCAAAAGCGATTACAACGGTTCTCGCTTGGCAATTTGCAATTTTATGTAGTGGACCTGTGTCTTCTTAGCATTTCTACGTGTCCATTTTTATTGAACCATACAACAAGGACTTTTCATGGGCTTTCGCTGTGGCATCGTCGGCCTGCCCAATGTCGGCAAATCGACCATTTTCAACGCTCTCACTTCGGCAGGCATCGAGTCGGCCAATTATCCCTTCTGCACCATCGAACCCAACGTAGGCATGGTTCCGGTTCCGGACGCCCGGCTCAATATCCTTGCTGAAATGGCCAAAACCAAGGTCAAGGTCAACGCCCAGATGGAATTCGTCGATATCGCCGGCCTGGTGAGCGGAGCCAGCAAAGGTGAAGGGTTGGGCAACCAATTCCTGGGCCACATCCGCCAGGTGGACGCCATCGCCCACGTGATTCGCTGCTTTGAAGACGACAACATCGTGCATGTAGACGGCAGCATCGATCCCCTGCGCGACCGGGATGTGATCAACACCGAACTGATCCTCTCCGATCTGGACACCGTAGACAGACGCATGAGCAAAACCGCATCCCAGGCCAAATCAGGAGACGCGGTCTACAAGGCGCAGCTGGTTGTTCTGGAAGGGTTACACGCTCTGCTCAATGAGGGCAAACCTGCTCGAGTCGCTCAACTCGACGATACCGGCCAGAAGCTGATGAAAGAGCTTTGCCTGCTCACCGCCAAACCCGTGCTCTATGTGGCCAATGTCAGCGAGGCGGAGATCAACACCGGCAACCAGTGGGTGGATGCACTCCGCAAGACAGCGGAGGAAGAAAACGCCTCCGTGGTCATGATCTCCGGCGCGATTGAAGAAGAGTTGAGCGCCCTGAGCGTGGCCGAACGCCAGGATTTCCTGGCCGATCTCGGCCTTGAGAAGCCGGGGCTCAACCGTCTGATCACGGCCGGTTACGAGCTACTGGGGCTGATCAATTATTTCACCGTGGGCGAAAAGGAAACCAGAGCTTGGACCATCAAGCGCGGCATCAAGGCCCCGCAGGCAGCCGCAGTTATCCACACCGATTTCGAACGCGGCTTTATCCGGGCAGAGGTCATTTCCTATACAGACTTTGTGGCTTGCGGCGGCGAGGCCAAGGCCAGGGAAAAAGGTTTGCTGCGTCTGGAAGGAAAGGAATATGTGGTGCAGGACGGCGATTGCATGAATTTTCGTTTCAACGTGTAGCAACCAAAGGGCACACAGTTATGATCAAAATCAACACCGAACAGCTTGTCTGCCAGTCGGTAATCGGGGAAATCACTTCGCCACTGAGCGGGATCAATCCCTATCGGATCAACCCGGACGGGCATTCGGACGTCTACCCCGGCGTGGGTGGCATCACTTACAACCTGCGGATCGGAGATCTTGCCGGAGAAAAATTCGGCGACCATGTGGAACCCGCTGTTTCCATCAGCAATTTCACCCAGATTCAGGGCCAGCCCGGCCCCAATCGGGCCCTGAACCAGTTTTCCTGCGCGGGCAACATCGCCAAGGTGGCTTCCGGTGATGCCAAAGGCGAAACCGGCAGGGTCACGGGCAAGCATGGCGGCATCGAGCATGTGCTGGTGGATTTTGCCCCGGAGGTATTGGAACGCCTTACCATCGGCGACAAAATCCAGATCAAGGCCTGCGGCTGCGGACTGAAGCTCCCCGATTTCCCAGGAATCAAGGTGCTGAAC
>VMSS01000206.1 GCA_013791995.1 Desulfurivibrio sp.
CCACCTTCAAAATCATCAAGACCATCGACGAGATAGCCTTCCAGACCAACCTGCTCGCCTTGAACGCCGCAGTCGAGGCTGCCAGGGCCGGAGAAGCCGGAGCAGGCTTTGCCGTAGTGGCTGACGAAGTGCGCAATCTTGCCATGCGGGCGGCCGAGGCTGCCAAGAACACAGCGGACCTCATTGAAGGCACGGTGAAACGCGTACAAGACAGCACCGGCTTGCTGGCTACCACCAATACGGCCTTTGGCGAGTTGGCGGATCGCTCGGCAAAAATCGGCCAACTGGTCACCGAAATAAGCGCGGCCTCTGCTGAACAGGACCAGGGCGTCGGTCAGATCAACAAGGCAATTTCCGAGATGGATAAGGTCATCCAGCAGAACGCCGCAACCGCGGAAGAGTCTGCCAGCGCATCGGAGGAGTTGAGTGCGCAGGCAGAGGTCATGAAGAGCACCATCCATGATTTGATCGCCATGGTTGGCGGAAACAATGCTCCGCAGCGCGCGGTTCAGGCACCCAAGGAATCGCGGAGGAAGCAGGCACGCCCGACTCTGCTCCCGAAACGTGCTGCTGCTTCGCAGCGCTTTATCCCGCTTGATGCAGATGATGATTTTGTCGATTTTGCCGCAAAGGCATAGGGCGGAAATCAAATAGCCCGCACAAAAAAAGGCCTGCCTGGAAAACCCAGGCAGGCCATACATTTTTATCTTTGCTTCACCCCCGGTGAAGGGCTAACTCACCCTCACCCCTTGCTCCCACCGATGGCACAAGCCGCGCCGTCTTTCTTATCCCCGCCTTCCATGGCTGCCACCGAGCCCAGGATATACGACCGGGCAATCTTTACCCGCACATTCTCGGCGATCTCAAGGGTTGCCACCCGGTCGGTCAACCCGGTGATCTTGCCTTGGAGGCCACCGCTGGTCAAAACTTCGTCGCCCTTCTTCAAATTAGCTATAAACGACTGATGCTCCTTGGCTTTTTTCTGCTGGGGGCGGATCAGAAGAAAATAAAACACGACAAAGATCAAAATAAGCGGCAGAAAACTCATCAACCCTCCAGGACCACCTGCTCCCTGAGCCGCAGCATCTGCGGCAAAAGCTACATCAACCATAATTCCTTCCTCCGATTCAATTTAAGCCTTCGTTAATAACCGCTGTAAGAGTGTAATGCCGTAACGGCCCCTGAATTCTCCAGGCCAATCGCCTGGGCCTTATTACTCAACCATCCGCTTGGCATAAAAATCCCGCCGAAACTGGCTGAAACGATCTTCTTCAATGGCCGTTCGTATCCGGGCCATAAGTCCCACATAGTAATGCAGGTTGTGGATGGTGTTCAGCTGCGAGGAGAGTATCTCCTTTGCCATGAAGAGATGCCGCAGATAGGCTCGGGAATAATTGCGGCAGGTGTAACAGTCGCACTCCTCATCCACGGGGCGCTGATCATCCTGATGGCGAGCGTTTTTTATAACAAGCCTGCCGCTTGAAGTAAAGAGCATTCCGTTACGCGCGTTTCTCGTGGGCATGACGCAGTCGAACATGTCGATGCCGCGATAGACCGCCTCCACCAGATTCTCCGGGGTCCCAACCCCCATGAGATAGCGGGGATAATCGGCGGGCATGAGGGCCGCAATCTCTTCGGTGATCTCCATCATCAACTCGGCAGGTTCACCCACGCTCAAGCCCCCCAAAGCATAGCCGTCAAAGCCGATTTCCACCAGTTCCGCAACCGCCTTGGCCCTGAGGTCGGGGTACATCCCGCCCTGGATGATGCCGAACAGGAGCTGCCCCCTTTCCTGATGGGCGGCGCGAGAACGCTTGGCCCAGCGACCGGTGAGGTCGGTGGAGGCAATGGCCTCCTCGCGGGTGGCCGGGTAGGGGATGCAGGTGTCCAGACACATCATGATGTCGCTTCCCAGTGCCTCCTGCACCGCCACAGCATCCTCCGGGCTCAAAAAAAGATTGCTGCCGTCGAGATGCGATTTGAAGGCGGCGCCTTTTTCGGTGATCTTGGTGAGATCCTTGAGGCTGAAGATCTGAAAACCACCGCTGTCGGTAAGTATCGGCCTATCCCAGTTCATGAAGCGGTGCAACCCGCCGAAACTGCGGATCAGCTCATGGCCGGGCCGAATGTAAAGATGGTAGGTGTTGCCGAGGATGATCTGGGCACCCAACTCTTTGAGATTTTCCGGGGTCACGCCCTTGACCGTGCCCTGGGTGCCCACCGGCATGAAGACCGGAGTTTGCACCGTGCCGTGCAGAGTACGCACCTCGCCGCGGCGGGCGGCGCAGTCGCTTGATTGGCTCTGCAGGGTATAGGGGGAGCCGCTCATCACAGGGCCCATAGGGTGAACAGCTCATCAATACCTTTGCGGGCCAGAACTGCCATCCTGCCGAAATCCTCGGGCCAGAAAGGCTTGCCTTCGGCGGTGCACTGGGTTTCCACCCAGCGGCCGTCCCCGGTCATAACGAAATTCGCATCCACTTCGGCTGTGGAATCTTCCAGATAATTAAGATCAAGCAGGGGTTGGCCGTCAACTATGCCGGCGCTGATGGCTGCCACCGGCAGGATCTCCGGCATCGTGGCCAGAATCCCCTCCCGGTGCATGCGGGCAAGGGCATCCCGCATGGCAATGGCCGCACCGGTAATCGAAGCGGTGCGGGTGCCGCCATCGGCCTTGAGCACATCGCAATCAACCCTAAGCGTCACTTCGCCGAGTTGGGCAAGATCAACCATGATTCTTAGCGAACGGCCCAACAGCCGCTGGATCTCGTAAGTGCGCCCGGACCTGCCCTTGGCCGCCTCCCGCTGCATGCGGCTGCTGGTCGAACAGGGCAGCATGCCGTACTCCGCCGTAATCCAACCCTTCCCGCTCCCCCGCAAAAATGGAGGAACGCTGGTTTCCATGGTGACGGCGCAACATACCTGAGTGCCGCCCATGGTTATCAACAACGAGGCATAGGCCTCGGGTTGGAACCCCTTTTCAATAGTGACCGGCCGCAGCGCATCCGCAGCCCGTTGATCGTTTCGCATGATTTAAGTTCCTGGAAATTAATAATGAAGGGAGTACTTGTTTGAGCGCCCTATAAAACCAGCCCTTCGACAGGCTCAGGCCGAACGGAAATTGTCTTGATACATTGTGATATTCCGTCGCCGTTAAAACTGCTCACGCTGATCGATTTCCGTTCGTGCTGAGCCTGTCGAAGCACCTGTTTGAAGCAGGCTCCGCATTGTCGCCATGCCATATTTTTACAGATCCAGAAAGGTAGTGTCCCGATTCAACACCCTACACCCGTCTTTTTCCACCACCGCCATGTTTTCCAAACGAATACCGCCCCAACCCGGGATATACACCCCCGGCTCCACCGTTACCACCATCCCGGCGGCAAGGGGCTTGCGATTCCGATAGTTGAGCGAGGGGCCTTCATGGACGTTGAGGCCTACCCCGTGACCAAGGCCATGGCCGAACCGCTCGCCTAAGCCCGCCCGTTCTATCACGCTTCGGGCGATCTTGTCCACCACCATCCCGTTTATCCCGGGCCGCAGGCTATTAAGCCCGGCCAGTTGCGCCTTGCGCACCAAGCGAAACAGCGCGATTGTTTTGGCATCCGGAGTTCCCAGTACTACAGTCCGGGTCATGTCCGAACAGTAGCCGGACAACACGAGGCCCATGTCGATGACAATGGTTTCCCCTTCGGCCAGCAATCTATCGGAGGGAGTCGCGTGGGGGAGGGCCGCGTTGGGTCCGGAAGCGACGATGGTCTCGAAACTTGGCCGCTCCGCGCCCTTAAAACGCATAGCGTTTTCAATGGCTTGGGCCACCTCTTTCTCGGTCTGCCCAGGGCGCAGGGTGGGGTAGATCTCCTGAAACACCGCTTCGTTGAGAAGCACCGCGCGTTCGATCAAGGCCAGTTCCGCCGCATCTTTTTCCAGCCGCAGCTCTTCGATAAACCCGGTGAGCGGCACCAGCTCCATCTTGAGATCGGCAGCCAGCTTGGCCAAGGTCAGGGAGGTGGAATGGAGGAAATAATGGCTCTCAAAGGCCAGCCTGGTGATGCGATGCTTCTTGAGCAGCAAGCGCAGCAGGGGGAACAACCCCCGGGGATAGAGCTTGACCCGAAAACCCGCAGCCTCTTCTTCCGCCTGCAAATGAAATCGAGAGTCGGTGAGCAGGTAGGGCTCGCCCTCGCAGGGGATAAGCAGGACGCCCGCGCTTTCGTTGATCGCATGGTCCCTGGCCGTATAACCGCTCAGATACCGACGGTTTTCCGGCTGGGTCACCAGGATACCGTCAAGCTGACGCCGCTTCAGGCTGCGTCGTATCCGATCAAGGGCTTCATGCATTACCGTGGCCCTCAATGCATGAAGTGGACAAAAACCTTAACCCCGAACCGATAGAGCTTGCCGTGCAACCCCTGAATGGCCTGGGTAAGATCCGCCTGTCCGAAATCAACCTGGTACCGGAACGGTTTGTCCACCACGGTCAGGAAACCAAAGCACGGCTTGTTGTAACGCGCCTCCGCTCCGGTCGCGTACCAGTCCTTGAACCTTTTTTCAACCTCGGGCAGATCCTTGGGATCAGCCTCTTCCACATCAAGCCAGATTTCTGCTTCCATGCCTCTCTCCTTTCCTGAACCGCAACCGACGCATTTGAAGCCATCCCCGGTTACGGGGCAAGCTCCTTGGCCAGATGTTGCTCGACCAGATCTTTCAACTGTTTCAGAGCCTGACCATATTGCTCGTTGAGCTGACCTTGAATCCTGGCCCATTCCTCCTGAAACTTCGGGTGCTGAGAGGGCTGCAGCTTCATGGCCTGACCGGTCTGCTTGGCCAGATTCTGTTCCATCACGGCCATCTGCTGGCTGAACTGGGCTTCAAGTTGTTCTTTCAACTGTTCGCCATGCTGCCGGTAGCCATCAAGAATCTTTTTCATTTCAGCCAGGACCTTGAGCAGCTGTCCATCCCCCTGCCCGATCTCAACCAGACCATGCATGGCTTTTTCGGCGAGTTCCTGCTTTTCCGCCTCACGGGCCAGAAAAATATTGCGCAGCATTACCTGCACCGCCCCTTTCCGCACGGACACTTTTTCCTCCGGAGACAAAGAGCCGAGTTTTTCTCCCAGGCCAGGACCTTCTCCCCGCATATAAGCGGCAGCAAGACGCATGCCCTCTTTAAGCTGCTCGTCGGCGAGATAATTGCTTTCACCAGCCCCGGCAGCCATTTTTTCCGCGCGCTCCAACACCATATCCATGGTGCTCTTTATTTCCGCCATGGGAAACAGCCTCCTTTTTCCTTCATTAGTTTACGCCTTCCTGGGCAAACATACACCAGGGGTTCCCCTATTTCCAGCCTTGTCTCAATCCTATCGGGGGAAGGCGGCCATGATCCCGCCATCCACCGGCAGGGTGGCGCCGGTGGTGGGGGTCTGTTCGCTGGCGAAAAAAACCACCGCGTTGCCGACATGATCGGCATGCACCGTGGTTTTCAAAAGATTTCGCTGGCGATAATAGTCCTTGAGCCCTTCCGGGTCGAGATTCCGGGAGCGCATCCGCTCCGGCCCCACCACATCCCAGAGCCCGGAGGAAACCCCCGCGTCATCGAAAATCGCGTCGGCATTGATCATGTTCACCCGCACCCCGAATTCGGCCAGCTCCAGGGCGGCAACCTTGCCCAACTGATGAGCCCCGGCCTTGGAGGCGCTGTAGGCGCCAAAGGCGGCGCCCGGGGCAAAGACATTTTTCGAGCTGTTGATCACAATGGAGCCGCCGGTACCCTGGCGCTTAAAAATCGGGATCGCCCCCTTGATCACCTGAAAGACCCCCAGACAGTTGACCTCCATGACCTGCCTGAAGGCAGGTTCGCTGAGATCGGCAAGCTTTGCCACATGGGCGATCCCGGCGTTGGGCACCAGGATATCAAGGCCGCCGCACTCCATGATCAGCTGCTCCATGCCAAGCCGCACCGATTCTTCGCTGGTCACATCCATGAGCAGCGGGGAAACCAGATGGCTGCCAAAGGTGTCGGCCAGATTATGGCAGACCGTTTCCAGCCGTTCCTGATTGATGTCGGTCATGAAGACCCTGGCTCCGGATTCCAGAAGCTTGCGGCCGATCCCCATGGCAATGGCCCCGCCCCCGCCGGTCACCAGGGCGGTCCTCCCCTCAAGGGGCTTGGGCTTTGCCTTGCCCAACTTGGCCTGCTCCAGAGACCAGTATTCCATGTCAAAAATAGAGTCCTGGGCCAGCTCCCGATACCGGCCAAGGGAGGCGCCCCGGAGTTTTGCCGCGATGGTATGCTCGGCTATATCCGCGGCAATTGCGGCATCCTTCCGGCTGAAACCCGCCGCCACCACACCCAGGCCCGGAACCAACACAATCCGTGGCATGGAATCAAGCTTGGTACGGCTGACCTTTTTCGCCGCCACCTGAGCCGAGAAGTACTGATCATATTCAGCCTGGTATCGGGCAAGTCCGCTCCGCACCGCAGCCATGGTTTCGTCCTCATCCAGCCCCGCCACCTCAAGCCAGAGGGGGTAATTCTTGGTGCGGATCACATGATCCGGGGTGAGCACCCCGTTTACCAGAAGGTCCTTGGCATCGGCCCGGGCAAGAGCACCCAGGATTTCTTCGTTCTGTCGCACGGCCAGTTGCATGGTGCGTCGCCTTCCCGATTCTTCCACAAAGCTCAGAGCTCCGCGCAGGATGGGCAGCACCACCGCAGATTGCACCGGCTCCTGATCAACAACAGTACCCGCCTCCGCGGAAACGCCGCGTCCTGCGAGATATGCCTCGGCCCGGCTCACATAATCGATCATCGTGTCGTAGGAGGTTTTCGCGTCATCACCAAAGGTGAAAATGCCATGGTTGGCCAGAATAATGCAGTCGATTCCCGGCCTGCTTTCATAGAGTTCGGCCATGGCCAGGGCCAAGGGTAATCCCGGCATGATAAAGGGCAGGATACCGATATTTTCGCCCAGAGCCGCGAGCAGATGCTTTTCCGCCTCTTCCCGGTTGGTCAGGGTAACAATGGCGTCGGCGTGGGTATGATCAATGAACCGGTGAGGCAAAAAGGCATGCACCAGGGTTTCGATGGAGGGATTGGGCGAGGTGGCATCAAGGAGATGGGTGCGAAACTGATTGTCCATCTCCGCATCCCCCAAGGTTTGAACAAGACGCAATTTCCGCAGATAGACCAGGTCAAGGCCGGGAAAACCCTGGGGCGCGATAACCCCCAAGTCCCAACCGCTGCCCTTGATATAAAGAACTTCCTGCTCTTCCCCTACCAGATTGGTGATGACGCATTTTACCGAGGTGTTTCCGCCGCCATGCAAGACAAGATCATCTTCCGCACCGAGAAGCCGGGAGGTATACACCCTGAGGGCAAGTTCCGGCGCACACAGGGGGTACGCCCCCACAAAGGCCTGGGCTTCTTTTTCATCATAACGGTTCTTCATGAAAGAGCGTCTCCCAAAAAAAATTCCGGTCGCGAACCGGAGAAACCTCACAAGGGTTTAATTATTTAATAAAATTTTTACACTCTAAATAGGCTAAAAAGTTGACTTTTCTATGTTTTTTCCTTGACACACCTCTCAGATGGATTACACACAAAGATGGTTGTAATTATACAACAGTTGTTACGGATCGTGTACCTTTCCTTTTGCTGAAGGAGTCTTTTTGACGGTATGGCTGTATATCAGGGTGAAGATACAGTCCAGCTTATCAAGGACGCCGCAGACATCGCCGAAATCATCGGCGAACATGTCTCCCTTAAGCGCGCAGGCACCAATCTCAAGGGGCTCTGTCCCTTTCATTCCGAAAAAACACCTTCCTTTACCGTCAATCCCGATCGTAAAACATACCACTGCTTCGGTTGTGGCGAGGGGGGGGACGTCTTCAGCTTCATGATGAACTTTCACCGCCTGAGCTTTACCGATGCGCTGAAAGAACTGGCCCGCAAATACCAGATCGCCCTGCCGGAGAAGCCGCTGAATCCGCAGGAGCTTGAAAAAGCTCAGAAGCGGGAAGCCTTGCATGTTGTCAACGAAAAAGCGGCCGAGCTCTTCCATCAGCTCCTGCTTTCCGATCCGGGCGCACAAAAATCCCGCGAATATCTTATCAAGCGCGGCATCCCCGAAGAAATCACCAAAGAATTTCGCCTGGGCTTTGCCCCGGACAGCTGGAATTTTCTGGTCAACACCCTGCCCAAACAGAACATCACCACCGAAACGGCAAAAGAGGCCGGCCTGATCGTACCCCGGGACAACGGCGGCTTTTACGACCGTTTCCGCAACCGGGTCATGTTTCCCATTATCGGCCTTACCGGCAGGGTTATCGCTTTCGGCGGCCGTATTCTGGACGACGGCCAGCCCAAGTACATGAACTCGCCGGAATCACCGGTCTTTGACAAAAGCCGGACCCTGTTCGGCCTCTATCAGAACCGAGACTACATCCGTCAAGCCAAAAGCTGCCTGGTGGTGGAAGGTAATTTCGACCTGCTGTCTCTGGTCGTGCATGGGGTGCGCAATGTGGTTGCCCCCCTGGGCACCGCTCTGACCCAGGCCCATATCCGCTCGCTCAAAGGGTACACCGATGAGGTGATCCTTCTTTTTGACGGCGATCAAGCAGGCCTTAAAGCCGCCATGCGCTCGGTCCCGATTTTTTTGAGCGAACAGGTCACAGCCAAAATCGCCGTGCTGCCTGAGGCCCATGATCCTGACACCTTTGTCCGGGAGTTTGGCCCGGAGGGTTTACGCAAACATCTTGAAAAGGCTATGCCGCTGCCGGAGTTCGTTTTTGATAAACTTGTTGAGCAATATGGCCTGAGCGTAAGCGGCAAGACCAAGATCGTTGAAGAGCTGCGGGAGTTGATCAAGGCCATTGGCGATCAACATCTCCAGCGCACTCTCTTTGTCTCGCATTTCGCCAAAAAACTCGGCCTCGCTCCGCAGCAACTCCTTGAGGGGGTCATCTCCTCCCAGCCGACCCATGCCCAAGCCGCACAAACCACTGCCTCACAGGGGAAAAGCGAGGCCAAGCTCCCCATGAAACAGCGGCAGCTCCTTGAATTTCTGGTGGGATACCCGGAATATGTGCCGGCTTTTCTCGAAGCGGGCCTCGAAGAGATTATCATGAACCAGTTCGGGCTTGCCATTCTTGACCTGCTCAAACGGCAACCGAACCTTTCCGGCGGCTCAGAGCAGCTCCTTGATATTGCCAGCGGTCCGGAGCGGTCTTTTATTTCCAGACTGCTCATCTCCACGCCCTTACATTCCGAAGAGATGAGGGAGCAGATGGCCCAGGAGATGTTGAGCTGGCTCACGACAACCAGCCTGAAGGCAAAACGGGAACGACTCATGCGGCAAATCAGCGAGGCCCAGAACTCGCGGAACGAGCAGCTCCTCATGGAGCTGATGACACAAAAAATCCAGGTGGATGAAGCGTTGCATCCTTAATGCCTGTAATTCTTTTCGACAGCTTTTGTATAAGTTAAAGAGGTGGGGCGAATTAACTTAGGAGGATGAAAAAGCTATGGCGAGGCAAGAGAAAGGATCCAAACAACCAGGGATAACCGTCGCAAAGGAAATAACAGATGTCTTGCTGACGGAAGATGTTTTACTTGAAAATGGGGGGGAAGAAGAAGAAAGCAGTTGGTCGGTCGAGCGTCCGAATAACCTGACCGCTATTTTTGATCTGGATCTGGACACCGAGGGGGATCTGGAAGAAAATCTGCACCCGGTCGGACACGACGATGACGGGCCAAGCGAAGGGTTGATCACAAAAACCCGAGATCTTTCCGGAAGCCAGTTGGATCCGGTCAAGGCGTATCTCCAGGAAATGGGCTCTGTGGGGTTGCTTTCCTCAGACGAAGAAACCGAGATCGCCAAAAAAATCGAAGACGGGGAAAAACTTATCCAGGATACCCTCCTGACAACGCCCTCGGCCGTTGAGTACCTCCGCGAAGTGGCGGACAAAATGCTCGCCGGAAAAAGGACCATTGCCGATGTTCTCCGCGGCCTGGATGAAACGAACACGCAGCTCAACGAAGAGAAAAAAGAACACTTCCTCTGGCAAATAAGCGAAGCGCACCGGCTCAACGAAGAGCTCTCCGCCTTTCGTCTCGACCTGCTCGCCCCCGCGATCACCAAGGGAGAAGCCCAAAAAATAAGAATCCGCATCAAACGCAACACCAAGGCGATCGCCAAGCTTTTTGAGCACGATCGCATCAGCGCCAAGCATCTCTCCGCCATCATCACCCGGCTCCGCAAGCAAGGGGCAAGGCTTACCCCGCCGGCGCAAATCAGGGAAGACGCGGTCAAGTATCCCCTCTTTCTGCAGGGCTGCGTCAAAACCCATGGCATTGATCATGAATCCCTGACAACCCTGCTTGGAGAAATCACCGACGGGGAAAAAGTCAGCCGTGAATCAAAAAACGCCCTGGTGCAGGCCAACCTGCGCCTCGTGGTCAGCGTGGCAAAAAAATACGCCAACCGCGGGCTGCAGCTCCTTGACCTCATCCAGGAAGGCAACATCGGCCTGATGAAGGCCGTGGAAAAATTCGAATACCGCAGGGGCTACAAATTCAGCACCTATGCCACCTGGTGGATCAGGCAGGCCATCACCCGGGCCATTGCCGATCAGGGCCGCACCATCCGTATCCCGGTGCACATGATCGACACCATCAACCGACTCCTCAAGGGCGCCAAGGATTTTTTCCGGGAAACCGGCCGCGAACCCACCCCCGAGGAAATGGCCGAACGGCTGGATGTCGACTTGAGCAAGGTCAAGAATATCCTGAAAATCGCCAAGGAACCCCTGTCCCTGGATACACCCATCGGCAGCAGCGAAGACAGCTATCTTTCCGATTTCATTGAAGATGTAGACTCTCTGTCGCCGGATGAGGCCACCGCCATGGAAAGTCTGCGGGAAAATCTTCGCAGCGTCTTGCGCACCCTCTCCCCCAGAGAAGAACTGGTTTTGCGCATGCGTTTCGGCATCGACACCTCGGTTGACCTGACCCTGGAAGAGGTTGGCGACAACTTTGCCGTTACCAGGGAGCGAATCCGTCAGATCGAAGCCAAGGCGCTGAAAAAACTCAAACACCCAACCCGTCGCAATCTGCTTTTTGCCTTTTATAACGATTAGTCGGCTTTTGCGTTACAGAACAGAGCGTCCTGCAAACGAATGCTCTGTTCTGTAACGACCACGCCTGACACAAACTTTACCCAAAACATACAGTATACTATCCGCGCCTGAGTCTTCATTGTTGTGCTACCGGGATCCCGAAAGCCTCACCCCATGGCTCAACGGTGTTGCACAGGCATTTCATCTTTTCCGTTCCGTATGGTCTTGCTGACATGGACACCAGACATCAGTGGCTCACCCTTGTCCTTATTCCCGGGCTTGGCCCCGCCACCATAAAAAAACTTGTCGAACGGTTCGGTTCCGCCCGGCAGATTCTCACCGCAAGCCGTAAGGTCCTTGAGGAATGCACCTTTTTACGCAAAGACAGCCTTGCCGGTCTGTGCGCCCAAAAAACATTTGCCGCTGCGGCTGACCAGGAACTTCGCCTGGCGGAAAAGGCAGGGATAAGCCTCCTCTGCTGGGACGACCCGCTCTTTCCTCCCCTGCTCAGGGAAATAAACGATCCGCCGCCGATTCTCTATGTCTTGGGCTCCCCGCAACTCCTCAGCGGACCTGGCATCGCCATTGTCGGAGCGCGTGCCGCCTCTTCGTACGGATTGCAAGTGGCTGAACGTCTGGCCAAGGAACTTGCCCGCCACAATCTTGTCATCACCAGCGGCTTTGCCATGGGGATAGACACCGCCGCCCACCGCGGAGCGCTGGCTGCAGGCGGCAACACCATCGCGGTCATGGGCTGCGGTCTGGATATCATCTATCCCAGCCAAAACAAAAAACTCCATGAGCAGATAGTCGGTCATGGTGCAATAATCAGCGAATACCCCTTGGGGACTCTGCCGGAAGGATTTCGCTTTCCCGCAAGAAACCGGATTATCAGCGGCTTGTCTTTGGGAGTCGTGGTCGTTGAAGCCGCCCACCGTTCCGGCACCCTGATCACCGCGCATCAGGCGCTGGAACAAGGTCGGGATGTTTTTGCCATACCCGGCAGGATCGATTCCCCGAAAAGCGAAGGGTGTCACCGGTTGATTCAGGAGGGGGCAAAGCTCGTCCACACCGGAGCCGATGTTCTTGAAGAACTATCCCTGTTCACTCCGATCTCTGCTTCAGAAGAAAAACTGCAAGCGCCGCCGCTGCCCCCGGAAGAAGAAAAGGTATTCTCCTTCCTTGACGTCTACCCAAAAAATATCGAAGAGATTATCCGGGCTGCGGAACTGCCAGCCCACAGGATATCCGAAATACTCCTTTGCCTTGAACTTATGGGGCTGGTGGCCTCTTTACCGGGAAAACAGTACCAAAGGCTTGCAGAACCACATTCGTCCAGTGTATAAGGCCCCTAGAGTTAAAGAGTCGTAGCTGCGCCAGCTTAACAAAAACAGACCACCAGGACACCATGTCACAATCGCTTATCATTGTTGAGTCGCCGGCCAAAGCCCGGACCTTGCAAAAATATCTCGGCAAAAACTTTACCGTCAAGGCGTCGGTGGGTCACATCATCGATCTGCCGGTGAAAACCCTGGGCGTTGATATTGCCAATGATTTTGCCCCCCAATACGTCACGATCCGGGGCAAGGGCAAAATCATCAGCGACCTGAAAAGTGCTGCGGAGAAAGCGGACAAGATATACCTGGCCCCTGATCCGGACCGCGAGGGGGAGGCCATTGCTCACCATATCGCCGAATTTTTACAATCCACCCACAAGCCCATCCAACGGGTTCTCTTCCATGAACTCACCAAAAAAGCCATCCTCGCGGCCATTGAGCAAGCAAGCGAAGTCAACCAGCAGCGTTTCGAGGCCCAGCAGACCCGCCGTATCTTGGACCGGCTTGTGGGCTACCAGATCTCTCCCCTGCTGTGGGACAAGGTCCGCCGCGGCTTGAGCGCGGGGAGGGTGCAGTCCGTGGCGGTTCGCATGGTCTGTGAGCGCGAGCAGGCCATCGAGGCCTTTGTTTCGGAAGAGTACTGGTCCATCCACACCACCCTGGAAGGAAAAACTCCCCCCCCTTTTGTCGCCCAGCTCGATCAGGCATACGGCAAAAAGATCGACCTCAAGAAAAACAAGATTGGCACCGACGCCGAGGCCCAGGCCATTATCGCTGCGGTGCGGGATGCTTCTTTTCTGGTGGAAAGCCTGGAAAAGAAAAAGAAAAAACGCAACCCCAGCCCGCCCTTCATCACCAGCACCATGCAAATGGACGCCAACCGCAAGCTCCGGTTTTCCGCGAAAAAAACCATGACCCTGGCCCAGAAGCTTTATGAGGGCATTGAATTGGGCGCCGATGGTCCCACCGGCCTGATCACCTATATGCGGACCGACTCCACCCGGATCAGCAATGAGGCCCTGGAAGAGGCCCGTGGGTATATCACCGAAACCTTCGGGGAACAATTCCTCCCTGCTAAACCCAATATCTTCAAAACCAGCAAATCCGCCCAGGACGCCCACGAAGCCATCCGCCCCACCGATGTGCGCAACACCCCGGAAAAACTCGCGCCCTTTCTGGAAAAAGACATGCTCTCCCTCTACTCTCTGATCTGGAAACGCTTTCTTGCCTGTCAGATGGCCCCGGCGGAGTATGATCAAACCACGATCACCCTGGTGGCGGCCGACAACTTTGTTTTCAAGACCGTGGGTTCCATCATGCGTTTTCAGGGCTTCATGGCCCTGTACGAAGAGGCGGTGGATGAAAGCGCCTCCCCGGATGGCGCGGAAGGCGACAATGCCACCCTGCCGGACCTGAAAAAAGGCGACACCGTCTCCCTCCTGGCCATTGAGCCAAAGCAGCATTTCACCCAGCCGCCTCCCCGATATACAGAGGCGACTCTGGTAAAAGCCCTGGAAGAAAACGGGGTGGGCCGCCCCTCCACCTATGCCGCCATCCTTTCCACCATCCAGGACAAGGAATACGCGCTCCTCGCCCAACGCAAATTCATGCCCACCGACCTGGGCAAGCTGGTCAACGAACTGCTTGTCGCCCATTTTCCGGATATTTTGGACATAGAATTCACCGCCTCCATGGAGGAAAAACTTGATGAGGTCGAGGCTGGCAACACCCAGTGGCTGAAGGTTCTCCGGGATTTTTACGGCCCGTTCAGCAAAACCCTGGATGCAGCCAAGGAGGAGATGAAGTCGGTCAAGAAAATGGCCATCCCCACCGAACTCCCCTGCCCGCTTTGTGCAGGAACAATGGTAATCAAATGGGGGAAAAACGGCGACTTTTTGGCCTGCGAGAAATATCCGGAGTGCAAACACACCCAGGATTTCACCAGAAACGACGAGGGCAAGATCGTACCCGTTGAGAGGGAGCAGCCGGCCGAATCAGGCGAGCTCTGTGAAAAATGCGGCAAGACCATGGTCTTTAAAAACGGACGTTATGGCAAATTTCTGGCCTGTTCCGGCTATCCTGCCTGCAAAAACATCCGCGCCACCACCACTGGGGTTCCCTGCCCGCAAGAAGGGTGCAGTGGAGAACTCATCCAGAAGATATCCAAACGCGGCAAAGTTTTTTACAGTTGCAACAATTACCCAAAATGCACTTTCGCCCTGTGGGACAAACCGGTCAATGAGGTGTGTCCCCAGTGCGGGTCTGCCTATCTTCTCGAGCGGGAAACGAAAAAAAGCGGGCTGCAGTTGCATTGCCCGAACAAGGAATGCGGCTATACAAGAAAGATCGGCGAGGAAGAGTAACGGGAAAGTTAGTAACTATCCAGCGTGATGCCGAAATTGGACAATGACCCACGCGATGTAACTGTTCAGCAGTGCTACAGTAGTCCGATGACACAGCAGATGTGGTGCTGCTGAGCAATTACAAAGGTTACAGCTGCCCCCGGATCAGATACGCGGTGTAGCCGACAAGTTCTTTGAGCATCCCGTACGTATCCTCCAACCCATCTCCGGAAGGGACAAAACTATTCCTGGTAATCGGCCTGTTGTCCCTGGAAACAGACAATAAATCCGGGGTCAAGCCCTGCTTGCGGAAGAGCGCTGCCGCCCTCCGCATATGGTTGGCCGAGGTAATAAGCAGAATCCTCTTGATTCCCTTGCTCTCACAATATGCCTTGACGCTTTTCGCCTCGGCCAGGGTATTGCGAACCTTGCCGTGCACCGCAATCTTTCCGGCATCAATCCCTTGCCTTTCCAAAAGATCAAGGAGGATTCTGGTCTCATTCACGCCCTGGATGCTCACATTACTGAGAAGCAGTGTGTCGGCCAGACCGCTTTTTAACGCCGCGGCCCCCATAAGGATCCGCGCTGAGCTTTGCCCCAACTGCTGGTAATCGGAGACATATTTGAAGATCTCCTCTTCATTCTCCGCCGCATGCCGCACGTACCATTTATAATCAACCATCCCCCCCAGTACCACGGCGGCATCATACCTGCTATGCCGGTCCACCGTATCTTCCATCCACCATCGGGCCATGACAATCTGCGAGGTATAGGGAATGCTGACCGCATAGAGATAGACAAGAAGCAGCAACAGACCGAAGCGTGTCCGCTCTTTCTTGAGCATAAGAATAAGGCCGATAAAAAATACCGGGAAGAGCGGATTGAGAAAAAATCGAGCCACATCCTGGGCTGTATAAAAAGGCATAAAAACCCTCATCGTGCATCATCGGAGATTAGCTGCGGCGCGCCTCAGCCGCTTTTCTTTCAGATTACCTGTAAAACAGTCCCATTACCACCAACAAAAATAAAGCTGCTTGCCAAAAATGCCGATAAGGAAATATGATAGGGCATAATTTACGCACAGAAACCAGGAGGCAACCCCATGATTTCCGGCATCCATTCGGCACTTTCCGGCCTGACCGCCATCCAGAAAAAGATAGAATCAAACGCCAATAATGTGGCCAACGTCAATACGGACGGCTACAAAAAAACGCGGGTCACCTTGCATGAACAGAAAACGCAGGGCATAGAAGCTGTGGTGCAACAGATCCAAACGCCTGGGCCCATGGTGTATGAACAGACATCCGAGGGAGAAACCCTGGTTGAAAAATCAAACGTGGAGTTGGGCGAAGAGCTGCCCAGTATGATGTTAAGCCGCCGCTTTTTTCAGGCCAACCTGAAAACCGTGCAGATTGAGGATGAAATGCTTGGAAGCCTGCTGGACATCAAGAGCTGATGGGTTCCTGCCAGGTTATCCTGCCATCCATAATGGTCAGCACGGCCTTTCCCTGCATTTCCCAACCGAGAAACGGTGAATTCCTGCTCTTGGACTGAATGCTCTCTTCGCTGAAAACAAACTTTTTCTCCGGATCGATCACCGCGATGTCCGCCGGCGCTCCCACGGACAGCGATCCGCCATCCACCCCGAGAATCCTGGCCGGATTCACCGAAAGCAACTCCACCATTCTCCGGGCATCAAGCTGATTTTCCCGAACAAGCTGCAATGTCAGCGGCACCGCTGTTTCCAGGCCGATTATGCCGTTGGCCGCCAGATCGAACTCCATATCCTTGTCAAGCTCGCTATGGGGCGCATGGTCCGTGGCAATGGCGTCAAGGGTTCCGTCCCGCAAAGCCTCCCGGACCGCGGCGACATCCGCTTCGGTTCGCAGGGGAGGATTCATTTTCGCCAGGGTGTTATAGCCATCCACCGCCATCTCGGTGAGGGTGAAATAATGGGGCGCTGACTCCGCGGTAACAGCAACCCCCTTCTCCTTGGCTCTCCTGATCAGAGCCAGCGACTCCCTGGTGCTGACATGGGCGATATGAATGGGCCGCCCGGTAAATTCGGCCAGGGCCAGATCGCGATAGACCATGATTTCTTCCGCAATATGGGGAATCCCGCGCAGACCAAGCCGGGTCGCCAGCGGACCATCGTTCATAGCGCCACTGTGACTGAGCGTCATCTCTTCGGCATGAGAAATAACCAGCAAATCGTGATCACCCGCATATTCGAGGGCGCGGCGCATGAGCTGGCTGTTGCCCACCGGCAAGCCGTCATCGGTGACGGCAACCACTCCGGCCTGACGCAACTCGCCGAACTCCGCGAGATGATCCCCTTTACTCCCGCTGCTGATTGCCCCCACAGGGTATACCTTAGCGAAACCGGCTTTCGCCGCCTTTGCCAGAATGAACACGGTCACGGTCTGGTTGTCATTAACCGGTTTGGTGTTGGGCATGGCCGCAACGGCGGTAAAGCCCCCCGCAGCGGCAGCACGGGTTCCCGTTTCGATGGTTTCCTTGTATTCCTGACCGGGTTCCCGCAGGTGCACATGCATGTCGATCAACCCCGGCACCACCCACTTCCCGTCAAGCTCAAACACAAGCCCCCCCGGCTGCTCGGAAAGCGTTCCTGGCGGGGCCACCGCGCTTATTCTGCCATCGACGATCAACACATCCTGGATTTGATCAATGCCGTTCACCGGATCAATCACGCGCCCATTCTTTAACAGTATAAGTCCGGGCATGCTAATCGCCTCCCATTATCAGATAAATCAAAGCCATTCGCACAGCCACCCCGTTGGTAACCTGCTCCAGAATCACCGAGCGGGTGCCATCGGCAACCTTGGGATCAAGCTCAACCCCCCGGTTTATAGGACCGGGATGCATGATGATCGCATCGGGTTTGGCAGCGGCCACCACCTTGTGTGAAACTCCGAAAAATTTCGCATATTCCCGCAGACTCGGAAACAGTGGATCCTGTTGCCGTTCTTTCTGGATCCTCAGGGCCATGATAACATCCGCCCCATCAACAGCTTCCATCACGGTCCGACTGACCTGGGCGCCCAACTCCTCAATGCCCGGAGGGATCAGGGTCGCCGGGCCGCTCACCGTGACGGACGCCCCCATCTTGGAAAAACCGATAATATTTGAATGCGCCACCCGACTATGGGCTATATCGCCGATAATGGCGATTTTAAGACCTGCGATCCCGCCCTTGGCTTCCCGGACCGTCATCAGGTCGAGGAGACCTTGGCTTGGATGCTCGTGGGTTCCATCCCCGGCATTGATAACCGAGGCGTCGATGTGGTCGGCCAGCAATCGGGCCGCCCCTGAACGGGGATGCCTGAGGATGATGCAGTCCGGATTCATAGCCGCGAGATTGCGCGCGGTATCAATGAGGGTTTCTCCTTTTACCGTGCTGCTGCCGGAGTTGGAGATATTAAAGGTATCCGCGCTCATGCGCTTTGCGGCAACCTCAAAAGAAAGACGGGTCCGGGTGCTTGGCTCAAAGAAAAAATTGATGATGGTTTTACCGCGGAGGGTCGGAACTTTTTTGATGGAGCGGGAGGAAATTTCCTTGAACGAGTCTGCGGTCTGCAGCACAACCTGAATATCTTCCGCGGAGAGGTCGGCAAGCCCAAGGATATGTTTGTGGCTGAATCGGTACTCGGAATCCATACGATTCTTTCCGTGAAAATATCAGCGCGACTGGTGAAACTACTCCGCGCCAAAATATATGATGGCCTCAGGGTGCTGGTCCTCAAAGCAGGCCAACACCGCAGTGAGAAGAGTGCTCAAGCAAACGGTACGCATCGCAGCTTTTAAACTCTGCGAGTTCAATCGCACTATGCTGCGGTAATGCCGTGTCGATTCAGAATAAAAAAAATGGAAGCCAATGGTCCAGAACTTTTTTAGGATTATTGCGAATATATAACATTACAATGGCCAGCGCCGTCAACAGCAACATGGGCAGCGCTGCCCCGTAATGGCTCTTTATTCCGGCCATGCGGGGAAAATGACATGATTTTTTTGTTACAACGAAGACTTTTGCAAAATACTGTATTGTGATTCGACAGGGCTCTCCTGAACTTGTCGAAGGGCTCAGCATGAACAGAAGAAACTATAAAAATTTCAAGTTGACTGCCGTGCTCCCTGAGCCTGTCGGAGGGTATTTTGCTGTTTTTGCAAGAAGCACAACGGCTTAAGGAATTATTTTGCCAAGCCGATCCCAGCGCACCGTGAAATTTTCACTGTCCCATGACCAGTACAGCATAAAAGCCTTGCCCCTGATGGCCTTGAGGTCAACCGTACCCCAGAATCGGCTGTCATGGCTGTTATCACGATTATCTCCCATGACAAAAACGGAATTAGGCGGCACGGTTATCGGCTCCATATTGTCTCGGGGCGAAGGAAGGATCTCCGTTTCCAAATTAACGGCGTTTGGTTCGACAAAAGGCTCCCCGTTAACCAAGACCTGTTTGCGCACAACTTCAACCCGGTCCCCTGCAACACCCACAACCCGCTTGATATAATCCTGTGAAGGATTTTGCGGATATTTAAAAACAATGACATCATGCCGCTGGGGCTCATCCATGGTGATCCAGACCGTCCCGTTCAGCGGGTTTTTCACCCCATAACCGAATTTATTGACCAAAATGTGATCGCCGATCAACAAGGTGGGAATCATGGAGCCGGAAGGGATTTTGAAAGCCTGCACCACAAAAGTCCTAATGAAAAACGCCAGCAGCAAGGCAATAATAATAGCCTCGGCATATTCCCGTAAAACAGATTTTTCTGTGATTTTGGCTGGATTTTTTTTCAACACGTTTGATCCTCGTCTCACAATCTTTTCATCCAGGGAAGGCAAGAGCCGTCAGGCTGCAAGTTCATCACCCGAAAAGGTGGCACCAAAATAAGCGAAGAGCGAAATAAATACAAGGGGCTGAATGCATCCGGCCAAGAAATTATCCGGATGCCGGACCGTGACAATCCTGAATTATATTTGAAAATACAAACCACCTGTAGTAGCAATCATTTATGATTAGCACAACATATCGATATTTTTGAGTTTTTTCTGTTAAGTAATCCGCCGCCTCTCCGTTCAATTACTCAATTTTTATGAGAAAAATCCATGATCTATCGGTTATTTATTCTTGACACCAAGTTTCTTTTGTGTCTCTAATGCAATAAAATAGATAAAATTATAATCACCTAGGGTAGTTAGAAAGTATTCCGCACAGTAACCGATATCGGACTGCGGATGTGCATAACCAGAAATTCTTGGTCACGGGGCGCTCATGGGCAAGTCCGGTTTCAAAAAATTACAATTGCCACACTTGCATATCCCTTTTCTCAAAAGGCAAACCCTCTCCCTCGGCCTTGATATCGGCTCCCACGCCATTAAAATCTGCGAACTGGCGGAGACAAGCGCCGGCTACCAGCTCGTGGCCTTGGGAAGCGCGCTGCTCCCCCCCGACTCTCTTGAAGACGGTGCGTTGCAGGACCCTGAGGCCGTGGGTAAGGTTATCACCTCCCTGGTCAACAATCTAAAAATCAAGAATAAAAAAGTCGCCATCTCCATTTCCGGATACTCCGTCATCGTTAAAAAAATAAACCTGGCGGTGATGACCGAAGAAGAGCTTGAAAAGCACATCGAATCGGAAGCGGAGCAGTATATTCCCTTCGACATTGAAGACGTCTACCTGGATTTCCAGGATCTGAAAACAAACACCGCCAACGAAGATCGAACGGATGTCATGCTGGTTGCGGCCAAACGTGACGTTGTGGACGGATATCTCAATATGCTCCGAGCGGCAGGTCTCCAGCCCGTTGTCGTTGATGTGGATGCCTTTGCTCTGGAAAATGCCTTTGAGGCAAATTTCGGTCTGGCGGACAATGTCGCCCTGGTGGATATCGGCGCCTCCAAGATGAACATCAATATAATCTCCCACGGAGCTTCAATTCTGGCCCGGGACGTTGTCCTTGGCAGCCGACAGTTGACCGAGCAGATAGCAAATCTTTTCGGGGTCAGCTTTGAAGAGGCGGAAGCCTTAAAAACGGGTGAAATTGTCTCGAAAGAAAAACGGGAAGAGCTCGAGGGCCTTTTTGCCAACACCTGCAGTCAATGGGTAACAGAGGTGAAACGGGCCATTGATTTTTATTATTCAAACCACCCGGACGAAACGATTTCTAAAATCGTTCTGAGTGGTGGCGGAGCTAAAATACAGGGGCTTTCCGACTTCTTTGAAAAAGAAACGGATATCGCGGTCGAAATTTTCAACCCATTCAAGCAAACGGCGGTGGATAGCAGGGCCATTGATCCCGCCTACCTGAAAAGTATTGCTCCGGAAATGACCCTTGCCGCCGGCCTGGCAACAAGGCCGGTGGAGGTATAGCCGCATGATCCGCATCAACCTCCTGCCGATCAGGCAGATGAAAAAAAGACATCGCCTGAAAACCGAGCTATTGGGATTTTCCTCCGTCTTTGTTCTGGTGTTGCTCGTCCTTGCTGTCGGCTGGTTTGCCTTGACCGGAAAGATCGGCAGCCTGCAGGATGAACTTGTTACGCTTGAACAAAGAAAGCAGTCATACCAGCCCATTCTTAAACAAATAGACACTCTGAAAAAAGAAAAGCAGATGGTGGAGCAGAAGCTCGACTCCATCAAAAAACTCCAGGCCGGAGCCCAGGTTACAGTGCGTGTTCTTGACGAGGTGGCATCACGCACCCCGACAAGCCGCATGTGGCTCAGTTCCCTGCAACAATCATCCGGCCGCATGCAACTGCAGGGCATTGCCCTTGATAACGAAACCATTGCCCAGTACATGCAACAGCTGGAGGCCTCTGAGTATTTTGAAAAAACAGAATTGACCAGTTCTGCCCAGACGGATGTTGCCAAGCAGAAGCTGAAATCTTTTTCTCTCACAATAAATGTTATCACACCGAACAGTTAACACCTTGGGCGGGAGAAGCCATGGCGCTTGACCTTATAAAAATACAGGCAGGGTTTGAGAAATTTCTCGACAGCAAGGTAAGCCTGCTTGACATGAAACAAAAGATGCTGATCGCCGGGGCGGCCTTGATTTTGCCGTGCGTGGCCTTCTTTTTTCTTGCCTATTCCCCGAAATCCACCGAAATAAAAACCCTTGAAACACGAAAAACCGCGATCGAACAAGAGATCCTGAAAGTAGAAAAAATCGCCGGCGACCTTGATAAGCACAAGGCGGAAATGGAGGAAGTGAAACGCCAATTTGCCGAGGCATCTCTTTTGCTCCCCGACCAGAAAGAGATCCCCTCGCTCCTGTCCACCATCTCCGGACAAGCAACTTCTTCGGGTCTGGATGTTCTTTCCTTTAAGCCGCTTGCGGAAAAACCACAGCAATTCTACGCGGAGATTCCGGTGGATATCGCGGTGCAGGGTCCATACCATAATGTGGGCGTTTTTCTTGACAAGATCAGCAAGCTTCCCCGGGTTGTCTCCGTCAACAACATCAAGATGGATTCCCCCAAACAGATGGGCGGAGAAATGATCCTGAATTCAACATTCCAACTTGTCACCTACCGCTTTCTCGATACCGCTGAAATTGCGGCCAACGCCAAACCGGCTGGCAAGAAATAGGAATGAAGCAACAGTCCGCAACAGAAATTATAGGGTTACAGAGCGATAACCGTTGCATCTGGCGAGAACCACTTATCATGATGAACAGCGTGTACTCAAAAAATATTTTCCTCACGATCGCTTTTGTTGCAGGCTTGTGCTGTCTGGGCACATGGAGTGATGCCTCTGCCCAGACCGAGACTACCGCACCAATCGCAGACGTTGCCAATCCTGCCCAGCTACTGGAAACAACCCTTGTAACCGGCCAGACACCCAAGTTTGTGTATAATAGAGAAAGGCCCGATCCCTTTTTCCCATTCCTCACCCAGGAAATCATGAAGGCCAAGGCGGAACTTACGGGAACACAAAAATATGAACCGGCCCAGCTGACCCTGGTGGCCATCGTTTCAAGCAAACGAGGATTCCTGGCCATGGTGCAGGATTCCTCGGGCGTTGGTTATGTGCTGCGCAAGGGCACAAAAATTGGGGAAACAGGGCACGTTATACAAATTGCACATGACAAGGTAATCATCGAGCAATCACTGAAACATGTGACCGGTGAAAACACATCCCGCAAAGTTGAGATGATCTTAAGCAAAGAGGGAGAAAAATAATGACACCCCTTATTACCCGCCTGAAATGTATCTCTGCCGGGCTGATGATATTCTGTTTTCTTCTGACCGGGACCGCTTTTGCCCAAAAGGCTTCCTCCCAGACAAAAGCGGCCTACACAATCTCAGGCATTACCCTCAACCAGACTGCCGATGGCATGCAGCTTGTTGTCCAGGGTCGCACACCGCCCACCTACACGATGTACGAGCTCTTCGACCCCCTGCGGATCGTGCTGGACATTGCCGATGCCAAACTTGTCGACTCCGCGGCGATTCCGGTAAATCTTCCACAAGGCCCGGTGCAGGATATTAAAAGCATCGCCTTGAACGATCAGGACCCGGCCATCGCCCGCCTGGAAATTTACCTCTCCGGCGACCCGGCCTATACCATCGAAAGAAAGGGGAACAATATTGTTGTCAGTTTTGCACAATCAATGCCTCTGCCTCCCCAGCTGACACAAGAAATCGATGAGCCGGCAACGGAGCAGCAAGCCTTACCCGTTGCAGCCACCTCGAGTCGTCCGGCATCAATGCTCCAGGATATTGAAATTGACACCACCAACCCGGCTGAAACCCGCGTTTTCATCAAAACAAACGGCCCTATTGTCGATTTCCACAAGGCCCATCTCGTGAAGAGCGGCGGTCGCCCGGCCAGAATGTATATTGACATTGCCAATGTCATGCTCCCGGGAAAGATGCTGCAACACACGGTAGGAACAGCCCTGGCAAAAATCCGGGCAGCCCAGCGCAATTCCGCGGTGCGCATTGTTTTTGATTCCGGACTCAACGAATTATTCTCCTATGAGTTGGAAAACAGGCCGGACGGCTTGATCGTTAAAATAGCCGAGGCGTCATCCGCTGACGTTGCAGCCGCCCAAACCGTTTCCAGTTCTGCCCCGCAGGAGGAGGCGCAACCCATGCAGCCGGTTGCGCCCGTTGTTCCTGAAATTCTGGAGCCCGGGATGGTCGCAACAGCCCCTCCGGCAGAACTGATCATCCCAAAACTTTCCAGTCTAAAGCCAAAAGCAAAAACTGCGCCGGAAAAAGCCGTTACTCCTAAAGCGGCTTCTGCCCCCGCCAAAAAAGGGCCGGAAAAAACTCAGGCCGACAGTCTTAGCTTTGCTGGTTATGAAAAACAAAAAATCACCGTGGATTTCTTTAAAATTGATCTCCATAATGTGTTCAGACTTTTTGGCGAAATCAGCGGCCAAAATATTGTTGTCGATGAAGGGGTCAGCGGTACCCTTACTCTTGCGCTCAACGATATTCCCTGGGATTTTGCCCTGGACATTATTCTCAACCTGAAGGATCTCCAAAAAGAAGAACGGTTCAACACCATCGTTATCTCGCCAAAATCAAAACAGTTTCAGTGGCCAAAGGCTGCCGCCGATGCAGTTGCCATAAGAGGCGGCGAAAGAGTTGAAGCCATTTCCGTGCAACAACGGCTGGAGACCCCCAAAGGGGTTGTCGAAGCAAAAAACCTTATCCAGCAGGCCACTGACGCCGAGAAAAGCAACCAGTACGAAAAAGCCTTGTCGCTCTACGAAGCGGCCTTCAACAACTGGCCTGAAAATGCTCAGCTCTCAAGCCGCATAGCCTCGCTTTGCCTTACCCGGCTTGGGATGAATGCCAAGGCCGTACACTATGCCAAGGCAACGCTGACCTTAGAGCCTTCCAATGCCGGGGCAGCACTGCAGGCAGCCATTGGCTCGGCCAATATGAAAAAAACAGAAGCCGCCAAAGCCTATTTTGATTTGGCCATCAGCGGAGATACGCCTTCAAGCGAAGCGCTGATCAGTTACGCTTCTTTTGCCGAGGAGTACCAGAGCTATAATGCTGCTCTGGCCCTGCTAACCAGACATGAAGCCTTGTTTGGGGACACTCTTGACACTCTGGTGGCCAAGGCCCGGATTCTCGACAAACTTGGCCATTCCGCTCAGGCTGTCACTGCATACAATGCTGTTCTGCTTTCCGGCTACACGGTGCCGGAAGATTTGCTGCAGTTCATTAAAGGAAGAATCACTGCGGCAAATTAGGAGCCGTTGACGTTCGTGTAATTTAACTGAGCCTCTTGCAAAATGCTTTATTGTGCTTCGACAGGCTCAGCATGAACGGAAGAAACTATAATGATATAAAGATGACTACCGTTCACCCTGAGCTTGTCGAAGGGTGTTTCTCTCTTTTTTGCAAGAGGCTCAAATGATAAGATTATTTTGTTACAACGGTTTGACACACAGGTTGAGGCTTTTTCGGTTTTCACCTGAAAGTTCTTTCACCTCAAAAAAAGTATAAAGACTGCCATTATGAAAAAAACTACCCAAAACCTCGTCACCTTGTTTTCCTGTGCGGCGATCTGCCTGTTCCTCATTGCCGGTTGCGCACCTGCCTCAAAAACAGCGGCAAACCAAGATCAACTTGCGTCAAAAGCTTCGGCAACAACAAAACAGCCCAAGACTCTGGAGGAAGGCCAATTACCGGTCCGCTACCAGAAACCGACCTATATGCTGGAAGAAACCTCTGCCAAAAATATTGGGGGAGGGAATAACGAAGGCCCCACAATACCGGTTGGCGCCGATATTTCCTCTAACGCCGGACCGGTGGCGCTGCGCGACATCATGAAGCGGCTTGCCGCCTTGAAAGGCATGAACATCAGCTGGGCAAGCGATGTTGACCAGATGGCCATGGTGGATGTGGATATCCGGGCAGAGGATGATTTTTTCAAGTCACTGGAGAATCTCCTCCGGCAAAAGGATTATTTCCATGAGGTTCAGGGCAACTCCATCGTGGTAAAGTACCGGGAAACCCGGAAGTTCCATGTGGCCATGCCGTTCATGAAATCCTCCTATAGTACCGGAGTCGGCGGGGATGTGCTGGGAGGCGGCACAACAACAAGCGGCCTGAAAGGCAACATCCAGCTTACCAGCGAGAAAAACGATTTTGATATCTGGGCCAACATCAGTACGAATCTCGACCAAATCCTTGGCATATGGGAAGAGACCACTACTCAGCCCGCTCAAGCAGATACAGCCGGCGGTACCCAGCAGCCCGCTGCTGCTCCTGCTGCTGCGGCAACAACCAAACGAAATGTTCAGGCAGGAAAGGGATATTACAGTATCGACAAGCCAATCGGGTTGATCACCGTGACCGCGCCAAGGCCGCTCGTTGAAAAGATCGCTGTATATCTCGACAATCTGAAATCAGAAATGTACCGGCAAATCTCCATTGAAGCAAAAATCGTTGAGGTTTCTATCGATAATACTGAAAACCGCGGCATCGACTGGACCAACTTCCTCACCGGCAAGAATGTCGATTTCACTCTTTTTGGCCCCGGCGGTATTATCTACGATGCCGATACAGCCAACAGCGGTGGCCGGGTAGTGAGCAAGATCGCGCTTGGCGCGGGTGCCAACCCTTTCTCTCTTGCCCTGAACTTTCTCGACACCCAGGGTGATACGAATGTGCTTGCCAATCCAAAACTCAGCATTATGAACGGCCAGCCAGGGCTTATTACAGCAGGCGACAGTGTCAAATATATCGACAAGGTTGAATCCAGGGTTGATGGCACCACAGGTGCGGTGACCTACACCGTCACAACGGCAACCCTTATGTCCGGAATCGGAATGTCAGTGATCGGCACCATCATGGACAACGATGAAATCATCCTCACCCTGACCCCGGTCACCTCAAAGCTTGAGGGCAATGAAGTTGAGTATATTACCGGTTGGGGGGGGGTTATCGGTGTGCCCAGGATCAAGCTGCGGGAAATGAATACCACTGTTCGTGTGAAAAGCGGTCAGGTGGTGGTGGTCGGCGGTCTTATTGACAATGCGGAATCGAACATCGGCAGCAACAAGGTGCCATTCCTTGGCGATATCCCCATCCTTGGCAAGCTCTTTTCCCACTCTGCCAAATCCACCAAGAGAAGCGAGCTTGTCATCATGCTCCAGCCCAAAATTCTCTGATTATCAGCCAACTTGCCCACAAAAAAGCCCGGCACATGCCGGGCTTTTTTGTGAAGCATACGCTCTCTGCAAAAATTCTTACTGAGCCTGCTCCGGTGACGCTTTCTGTCTTTTTGAATTTTCATACAGGGCATGAAAATTAATCGGCTCCATAAGAAACGGAACAAACCCGCCATCCACGGAAACTTGGCTGATAATCTGCCGGGTAAATGGGAAAAGCAAAGCAGCGCATTCCACCGACAATACCGGACCCATATGCTCCTCAGGGATATTTTTCAGTAAAAACACCCCGGCATGCTCAATCTCGATGATAAACAGCGTTTTCTCGGTCTGGCTGTTGGTCACCTTGGTGGTGATGGACAGAGTGACTTCATAATGATCTTCCGTCTCCATTTTCCGGTGCTTGAGTCCCAGGTTCACATCAACCTTGGGCTCGCCCTTGGCAAGAAAAACATCCGGGGCCTCGGGATTTTCAAACGACAAATCCTTAAGGTACATCTTCTGCAACCGAAAAACCGGTGGCTGCGGCGCCTGGGCGCCCTCGTTATTTTCTTCCGCCATGATTCGCAATCCTTGTCTGAGTTTCTGTATGGCAAACGCCACGTTTCAAACTGCTGTGAGAACCACACTCCATTCTTGATGCTTTCACAAAAAGGGGAAATTGCCTAAACAGGTGCTTCGACAGGGCTGTCCTGAGCTTGTCGAAGGACTCAGCACGAACGGGGTATCAACACATTAAGATAATGTCCGTTCGCCCTGAGCCTGTCGAAGGGCACTTTTCGCGAACACTCCATTCTTTATAATGAAATATGCCGAAACTTCAACGGGTCTTTTATTATTTTCGGCAAATCAACGGGAATTCGATCCCGAAACCTACTCTCTTTTTTGCAGAATTTTTTTAAGAAATTGCCCGGTGTACGATTCTCTGACCCGGGCCACCTCCTCGGGGGTACCTTGTGCGACAATGAAGCCGCCCTGATCCCCGCCTTCCGGGCCGAGATCAATGAGATGATCCCCGGTTTTTATCACATCGAGATTGTGTTCGATGATAACCACGGTGTTGCCGCTCTCCACCAGCCGGTTCAGCACATGGAGCAGATGCTGGATGTCTGCCGGATGAAGCCCGGTGGTCGGTTCATCCATGATGTACAGGGTTCTGCCGGTGCTTCTTTTGCTCAACTCCTTGGCAAGCTTTATCCGCTGGGCCTCGCCGCCGGACAGGGTCACGGATGACTGTCCCAGGGAAAGGTACGACAGCCCAACCTCCAGCAAGGTTTGCAGCTTACCCTTGATCTGGGGGACCTTGGCAAAAAAATCCAGAGCCTCCTCCACGTTCATGGCCAAAATTTCGGCGATATTCTTGCCCCGATAGGCAATATCCAGGGTGTCCTGATTGTAGCGCTTGCCGCCGCATGCCTCGCAGGTCACATATATATCCGGCAGAAAATGCATGGCGATCTTGATGACCCCCTCGCCCTCGCATGACTCGCACCGGCCCCCCTTCAGATTAAAGCTGAAACGGCCCGGCTGATACCCCCTGGCCCGCGCCTCGGGCAACCTTGCCAGGAGCTCGCGCACTGGGGTAAGCACTCCGGTATAAGTGGCGGGGTTTGAACGGGGTGTGCGGCCAATGGGACTCTGGTCGATGTCGATCACCTTATCGATCTGCTCCAGCCCCTCAAAAACATTCCCTTTGCCCGGTTTCCCCTTTCCATGGGCCAGAGAATGAATCGCACCCTTGAACAGGGTCTCGATCACCAGCGAACTTTTACCCGATCCGGAAACCCCGGTGACACAGGTCATCAGGCCCAGGGGGATACGCACATCGATATTTTGCAGGTTGTTGGCCGTTGCCTGCCGGATGGTAATCCAGCTCTTTTTTGAGGCGGGCCGCCGCCGCTTCTTCGGGATCGGGATGGACAAGCGCCCGGAGAGATAGCCGCCGGTAATGGATGCCTTATTGCGCAACAGCCCTGCTACCTCGCCGTTGTAGACTACTTCCCCACCGTGCACCCCGGCGCCCGGTCCCATGTCCAGCACATGATCAGCCGCCCGGATGGTGTCTTCGTCATGCTCGACCACCAGCACGGTATTGCCCAGATCCCGGAGCCGGGTCAAGGTGTTGATCAGCCGCTGGTTGTCCCGCTGGTGCAACCCGATGCTGGGCTCATCCAAAATATACAAAACCCCGGCCAGTCGTGAACCGATCTGCGAGGCCAGCCGTATCCGTTGAGCCTCGCCGCCGGAAAGGGTTGCCGCTTTGCGGGCCAGCGAGATATAGCCCAACCCCACATCGTGCAGGAAGGTGAGCCGGTCCTGAATTTCTTTTAAAATCCGATCGGCAATGAACATCTCCTGTTCCGTCAAGGCGAGAGTGGGCAGGATTGCAAGGAGTCCGGCGATGCTCTGGCTGGTCAAGCCATGGATATTCCACTCCCCGATCCGCACGGCCAATGCCTCGGGCCTGAGCCTCGCTCCATGGCAGGCCGGACAGTCCTGCTCGTTCATGTACTGCTCCAACTCTTCCCGCACCGAGCCGGAACCGGTTTCCAGATACCGCCGGGCCAATTGCGGGAGAATCCCGGCAAAAGGTTTTTTATGGGTATGGAGCCTGCGGAAACGCACATAGTCAAAAATAACGTCCTCAAACCCGCTCCCGTGCAGAATAACCTCCCTGGCCCGGTCGGACAGCTTGACAAACGGGGTATCCAACGAAAAGCCATACTGCCGGGCAAGCC
>VMSS01000223.1 GCA_013791995.1 Desulfurivibrio sp.
GGCCGATCCCCGTCTCTATTCCCGCTCCAGCCGCACCATGGTTTCCTGATGTGCGGTTTGCGGGAACATGTCTACCAGGCGAGCTTCGGCCAGCCGGTATCCGGTCTTGGTGAGGCCAACCAGATCGCGGGCCAGGGTAGCCGGGTCGCAGGAGATGTAGATAATCTCTTTGGCATTGAGGCCGGGCAGCAAGGGGATGATTTCGGCGCAGCCGGAACGGGTCGGATCAAGCAGCAGGCAGTCAAAAGTTTTCTTTTCGACCAGCAGACGCCTGGCCGCCTTGGTGGCGCTTTCCTGGCTGAACTGGCAGCGGTCGGCAAGGCCGGCTGTCGCGGCGTTGCGCACACCGCTGCGGATGGTGGAGCGTTGCATGTCCATGCCGGACACCTCCCAGCCCTGCATGGCCAGAGGTAGCGAAAAATTTCCCATGCCGCAGAACAGATCCAGCGCCCTTCCGGTGTTCATTTTTCGGGTCCACTCCAGCAGCAGCCTGATGCAGTTTTCATTTTGACCGAGGTTTACCTGGCAGAAGCCTCCCGGCTCCAGGCCAAGGGTCAATGGCTGACCGCATAGCCCATCAGACAGAGAAAACTCCACCCGCACTTCGTTTAAAGGAATCTCTCCGCTCCCATTAAAACAAGGCCCCTTGCTCTGCCCTTCCACGTTAAAAATCACTGCCTCAAGGTTGGTCAGGGTCTGCGCGAGTAGTCGAGCATTCTGAAGATCGCCGGGCCGGGTTTTTCTCGTGTAGTGGATGAGCAGGATGACTGAGTTGTGGGCCGGGTTTTCGAGTAATTCGATGGCCGAGGCCATGGAAAGAAGACTCCGGAACTGTTTGCTGGCCGAGAGGTCGGCAAGGACCGAGTTGAGGGACTCCCCGGCCAGAGGGCACCGGGAAACCGGAACCAGACTGTGGCTCTGGCGGCCAAAATAGCCTGTTACCCCTTGAGCCACCTGCAATCTGATCCGCTGCCGGTAGCCAAAAGGCTTGGGCGAGGCCAGGGGTGGTCCGAGAAGAGAGGGAAGATCATCCTCCCGACACAGTCCGGCCCGGCAGAGGGTTTCCCCGAGAATACCATTTTTCAAACGGAGCTGTTCGTCGTATGTCGCGTGCTGAAAATCGCAGCCGCCGCAGGTGTCGTACACCGGGCAGATCGGGATTATCCGTTGGTCCGAAGGTGTAAGCACTTCCAGCAGTTCCGCTTCCTGATACTGCTTGTGTTGACGGCGCAGTTGCGCTCGCACTAGCTCTCCAGGCAGCACACGTGGCACCATGACCACCTGGCCGTCCGTTAACCTCCCCAGGCCAAGTCCTCCTTTGATTACCTTGTCAACCGTGAGTTCCACGGACTTGCTCATAGGTTGCTCCGTCCTAGGTTACCTTTCTTCTTTTGCGTGCCCAAAAGAAGAAACAAGAAAATGGCACCCCAACCAGTCCTGGCCCTGCGGGCTCCCCTTACTTCTCGCCGAGGGCGGGACGCAAAAAAACTCGGGCTTCGCCCTCAAACAGTTTTTGCGTCTTTTTCCGCCCCCGCCTGCGAGGCGCGGCAGGACAAATGGGGGGGAGAGGAAAATCCTATTGGCACGCAGCCGAGCACCGGAGAGGCTGCCGAAAAGGGATTTAGGCAAGCGGAGCCGTATTGTGGCGAAGACTCCGACTGTTTGAGTGCCCGTACGGGCATAAACTCCGCGAGTTTGCAAAGCCCCGGCGGCATCGAGGAGTCCCCGCAGGGGAAAACTCCGGGCATCCCACCTATGGCGGGACAAGTGACACAGGGGTGTACGAGTCAAGGACATAGGTAACAAAAATGCCGGCACAGGGCCACGACCCCATACCGGCATTTTGGGGGACAGTCCACCCCATCACATCTTAATAATTCTTGTCAGCATAGACAAGCCAACCGCCTGCTTCCACGAGTTTTTTGTCGAATTCATTCATCTTGAAAGAAAAAACAACCGTTTTGTTCCCTTTGGCCGTGAGCTTGGCGCTGGCCAGATCAACGCTGATCTCCACCGTATCCCCCAGGGTGAAGAGAGTCTCGATATCCTGTTTCGGTAGTTCGATGGCCAGCATGCCGCAGTTGTACATGTTCTGGCGAAAGATACGGGCAAAACTTTCGGCGATGACCACGTTGATGTCATTGACCTCAAACACCCATACCGCATGTTCGCGGGAGGATCCGCAGCCGAAATTGGCCCGGGTGATGATAACCCCCTTGCCCTCAATGTCCCGACGCGGATCAAAACCGCCGAGCTTCAGGTCTTCCAGGATAAAAGGCTGCAGGGCCATTTTGGTGTTTTCGGTCAGGTACTTGGCCGGGATGATCTCGTCGGTATTGATATCGTTTCTATCAAGAAACAGCGCTTTTCCGCCAAACTCTTTCATTATCGTGTACTCCGTTCTTGTTGGATTCGGGATGCCTTGTTACAGGAGCTTCCGTGGGTCGGTGATATGGCCCTTTACCGCAGTTGCCGCAGCGGTGAGCGGGCTCATCAGGTGGACGATGCCGCCCTTGCCCATCCGGCCATTGAAATTCCGGTTGGTGGTGGAAGCGCAGATTTCCCCTTCGGCAAGGACCCCGTTGCTCATGCCCAGACAGGCGCCGCAGGTCGGGTTGGTCACGCAAAAACCGGCCTCCATGAATATGGCGATGATTCCTTCCTCCAGGGCCTGTGAATATACCTTGGGCGTCGCCGGAGAGAGGATGCCGCGCACATTGGCAGCGATCTTTTTCCCTTTCAGGATTCTGGCTGCGGATCGAAGATCCTCGATGCGGCCATTGGTGCAGGAACCGATATACACCTGATCCACCGGGGTGCCCTCCATCTCGGCAACGCTTTTCACCTCGTCCGGTTTGTAGCCGAAAGTCACCTGGGGCACAAGCGTGGACACATCGATGGTCAACTCCTGGGTATAAGTCGCGTCAGGGTCGGAATGCCATGTAACAAAGTCTTCCACCGCACGATCAATGGACTCATACTGGTCCTTGATAAACGGCCAGAGGTATTTCGCCGTCACCCTATCCGGCAGGCAGATGCCGCAGGTGGCTCCTGCTTCGATAGCCATATTGCACAAGGTCATCCGCGCTTCCATGCTCATGGATTCAACCACCGGACCGACAAACTCCATGATCTTGTCTGTTGCTCCGTTCACGGTTAATTCCTTGATGATGAACAGGATCACATCCTTGGCAGACACTCCGTCCTGCAAGGTGCCGGTGATGGTAAGCTTCATGGTTTCCGGAGTGCGGAACGAACAAACCCCTTTCAGGATGCCAACTTCAAGATCAGTGGTTCCAACGCCTGCGGCAAAAGCACCGAAGGCACCGTGAGTGCAAGTGTGAGAATCACCCATGATTACCGTGTAGCCGGGTCGGACGAAACCCTTTTCCGGAAAAAGCGCATGACACACGCCGTTGGCGCCGATGTCGAAAAAATCATGAATCTTGTGCCGCCGTGCCCAATCGCGAAGGATCTTCCCCTGGATTGCGGTCTTGGAGTCCTTGGAGGGCGTCACATGGTCGATGACCGCTTTGATCTTGCTGGTGTCAAAAACCCGATCCATGCCGCGCGCTTCGAGATCGGTAATGGCGATGGGCGTGGTGATTTCGTGGCACATAACCACATCAATATCCAGGATGACATTTTCAGCGGTGGGAGTGTCACGCAGATGCGCGGCGAAAATCTTTTCAGCTATGGTTTTACCCATTGTTCATGAGCCTCCGTGCGTGGGGATTGTCTGAGTATTTTTTTGGCGGGATATTATCCACGGTAAAAAAAGTTTTTTACCACAGACCAGCAACCCTTAGCCATGATAAATGATACCTTTCGCCCAAAAAATGGTGGCAATGCACCAGCATGGTACAAATATTTTTCATACTTTGCGTTTGACCGGAGTTCACATGCTGTATATCATGCACCGAAACCGGAAATATTGTTGCCGGGAAGCACCTCTTGTCCTGACCCATCTTCGCAAAGAGAAACTCATCACGCCAGGGAGCAATTATCCTGGGAGCGCGAAATTTTTTCAGGGTACACCATGCATATGGCACGAAAAAAAACCGGAAAACCAGACCGGCAATTGCCCGTTTCCCTCGACAGCAATCAGCAGACTGTCGAACTGATTCTTGCCATTTCACGTGATGAGTACGGAGGGGTCCCTTCCTGTCTCACCGAGCTTTTTGCCGATGTGGCCGCC
>VMSS01000271.1 GCA_013791995.1 Desulfurivibrio sp.
AGCTGGCTACATAATTCCGGCTAAAATTATCCGGGGGTGTTATATGTCTACCTGACACCATGGAGCAATTCAAGAATATTATCTCTGGGGCTGGCCTACACAGAACGAAGCGCATGCTATCCGCTGTGCTATGATGCCCATGCTCTGACCCGGATAAAAACCCGACCTCAACACCTCAACTTTTTCCGCACATGACCCAAAACCCATGATCCAGAACTCCCAATTTACCAGCACCTTCCTGAGCCTGAATCACGTTGCCGAAGCATGCACCGGCTGGCACTTCCTCCCCGGCATGCTCTTTAATGAGACACAAGCGTGGTGGAAAAAAGGGACCCGCCAAACCCCGCACGAGGGCATTGATCTGCTCTTTCTTGCGGACCGCGATGGACAGCGGCGGGAGCTGCCGGAGCAGGGTCTGATTCCGCCGCTCTGGGATGGGGAGGTGATTGCGATGTTCGACGATTTTCTCGGCAGCACCGTGGTGGTGCGCCATTCGGTGATGGATGGGCAGGGCTGGAGGCTTGTTTCCCTCTATGGCCATGTTCACCCTTTAGTGGAATGCGGAGCGCAGATTTCCGCAGATGAACCGCTGGCTGCGGTGGCGACGGGAAAGGTGCGGGGATCTTCGGCCCCGCCGGATCATCTCCATCTCTCGGTTGGTTGGCTGGCGCCGGGATGGCGGGCTACGGAGCTGGAGTGGCCGAGCCTGTGGCGCAACCCCGGCATCGTGCTGATCGACCCCCTGCCCTGGGTTCAGCCCAAGGCGTGAGCAGCGGAAGGCTGTAGCTGCGGGGCGTTATAGCGGAAGACCACGGTGCGGAAGAAATCGATCATCGCCTGTCTACGCCCGGCGATCCATTTCTGCTCCGGGATCAGGCCGCAGGAGGTCATGCGGTCGATGGACATCTTGTATTCGATGTGGCAGACATGGCGGTTGTCCAGGTACCAGGCATAGGTCAGGCCGAAAAGTAAGCCCGGCGGGGTAAATCCTTCATCGCCGTTGACCAACCGGGTATAGAGGTTGGGATCGGTGGCGGCCTGCCGCATCCGCACCAGGCCGAGAAACCGGGCAAGCTCCTCGGGGCTAAAAAAACAACGCAGCTCCGCTTCCGGTTGAACAATCAAACGAAACTCATAGCCCAGGGATTCACCCTCCCGCTCCACGGGCAGACGGTGTTTTTCCTTGGCGTAATTGCCCAGCAGCGACTGGCCAAGGGCGATCAACAGCGCCACCTCGAACTGATCCGGCTCACCCAAGATATCCTTGCGGATCTTGATCATCCGGTCCACGGGATCATAAAACGAAAGGATCGTATCCCAGACCAGGGTCCGCCCCCATTCCTCCCGATCCAGCAAAACGATGCCCGCTACCCCGTCGAGATGGCTGAGGGGAATATCCCCGTGCCGCCAGAAGATTTCGACCAACACCGGCTGTAGTTCCGGGGCAATGGCCAGACCGTGCAGGTGTTGCCGG
>VMSS01000149.1 GCA_013791995.1 Desulfurivibrio sp.
AACATGCTCGATGGCGCCGGGGCCGGCCCGCATTCCCATCCGGGCCACCCCGCCCTCAAGGGCCGGACCTGCCGCCCCGGCACAGGCAATAAGCCATTCCCGGTTGCCGACAAGCACTTCGGCATTGGTGCCCACATCAATGAGCATGCAGGTTTCCTGCTGCTGGTCAATGCCGCTGGCCAATACGCCGGAGATGAGATCCCCACCGAAATAGCTGCCCACGCTGGGCAAAATCCAGACCACCGCAGCCGAATGAATGGCCAGCTTGAGCTCTCCGGCCAGGCAGGGATCCGGGGCGTTGACCATGGGGATGTAAGGCTCGCGACAAAGATGGTAGGGATTGAGTTTGAGAAAAAAATGCACCATACTGGTGTTGCCGGACACTGACAACGCGCGGATCTCAGCCACTGCCAGGCCGGAAATCCCGGCAAGCTCCGCGGCCAGCTCATTGATCGAGCCGATAATCGCCTGGTGCAACTCGGCAAGCCCTTCTTCCTTGGCGGCATGATGGATTCGGGTGAGGATATCGGCCCCGTAACCGATCTGGCCGTTTTCCAAGTCGGCATGGGCCAGGACTTTGCCGCTGGTCAGATCGAGCAGGGTTGCTTCGAGATGGGTGGTCCCCAGATCCAAAGCCATACCGGCAAGAACCGGCGGCTGTGGGAGAAAATCGACGAGAACCGGGCACCCCCCCATATCATTAACAATGGCGGTTCCGCTGAAGCCTGCGGCGCGAAACCGCTCCGCCACCTTACCCAGCCGCTGATACGGCACCATCGGCACCACCCCGGCCAGATGCGGTGCAAGCACTTTTTTCAACCGGTCAAGATCACCGGTGTTATCGCCAAGACTGGGAGGGGGCGCGACAACCGCAATGGCACGCACCAGAGGGTTCAGCATAATAGGGCAACTCCGTGAGGATTCTTCGTGGGCAACTGCATCCTGCCGGATATACTATGCGGCAAGCCGGAAAAAGTCCCTAAAAAAAGTACCGGCCCCGCCCCGGCATCACCCAGATCAAGTCAAACGTTGACCACCACCGGGCTTGACGTCCGACATAGGCAATGGTAAAGAGCCAGATCAGGGTCTCGAAAATTACTAATAGCCTCAGCCCTATAACTGTTCAGCAGCGCCGCATATGCGCGACAGAGGCCTGAGTGCTATACATCGGTATGCGTTCAGGCCGGATAACAGCTAAGCGAGCGCAGCGAGACTGCGAAGCAGATGCGCTGCCTCAGGACAGTTACAACATGCCCTTATTGCTCTACACCTATATCGCCACCGAGATTCTGGCTCCGTTTTTCGCGAGCTTTCTCATTATAAACGCCATCCTCTTTCTGGGCAGGCTTGTTCCCCTTCTCAACGTGATCTTCGATTTCGGCGTCGGCAGCGGAGATTTCCTTCGCCTCTGCGCCTATATGCTGCCCAAGCTGATGATGTTTTCCATTCCCATGGCCAGTATGACCGCAGTCATTGTCGCGGTATCCAGGATGGTGAACGACAACGAGATCATGGCCCTGAAAGCCACCGGCATCGGCCTGGTCCGCCTGCTGCCGCCGCTGATCGTCATCGCCCTTTCCACCTCCATGCTCACCTATTTTTCCGCAGTCACCCTGATTCCCCAGGGTACGCTTGCCATGAAAACGCTTTTTTTACAGATGGCCAAGGAAAAAATCGATAAGGGCGTGCAAGCCGGACAATTCAGCGAAGGACTTTCCAATGTTGTGCTCTATATCGACGCGGTGGACCAGCAGACCCGGCAATGGCAGGGTGTATACGTCTCCGACATGCGGCACGGCGACACGCCCCTCACCATTGTCGCGAAAACCGGCAGTCTCACCGCCCAACCGGAAAACATGCTGATCACCCTCACCCTGGCCGATGGCACCCTGCACCGCGCCAATGAAAACATCACCCAGACCATCCGTTTTGACAGCTACCGGATCAACCTGCCCATCAAAACCCCCACGGAAATCGCCGGCACCTCCATTACCGAGGTCGGGAAAAACGGCATGAACCAGGACCAATTGCTGGAACAGGCCGCGACCCACGGCCCCAAAAGCCCCATCGGGCTGAGCATGCTCATTGAATACCATACCCGCATGGCCCTGCCGGTGGGCGGCTTCATTCTGACCCTCCTGGGGTTGCCCCTGGCCATGCTGGCCAAACCCGGCCGCAGACCGCTGGGCGTACCGCTCGGCCTGCTGCTTTTTGTCATCTACTACATCCTGTTCACCGCAGGAAGGGCCAGCGCTGAAAGCGGCAATCTGCCGGTGGTGGTCGGGATGTGGCTGTCCAATGTCCTGATCGCTCTCTTTACCATCATGCTCACCCGGCAGGTGGCAAGCGAGACCACCCCGCTCTTCGTCACCCGCTTGAGCGGACCGGTCCTGGCGCTGCTTGCCAGACTCCCGGGAATCAAATCCGGAGAAAAACAGCCATGAAGCTGCTGGATCGGTATTTGATGGCCCAGTTCGCCAAAAACCTGGCGCTGGTGATCTGTTCGCTGATCGCCATCTATCTGCTGGTGGATTTTTTTGAGCGGGTGGACAACTTTCTGGAATCACAGAAAACCATCACCCTGGCAGTCAAATACCTGCTGCTCAAGCTGCCTTTTATGTACGTGCAGCTGATTCCGGTCTGCATCCTGCTGGCCGGAATCATCACCCTGGGCATTCTTAACCAGCATTTTGAATTCATGGCCCTTATGGCCAGCGGAATCAGCGTGATCCGCATCATCCGTCCCTTGCTGGTCGCGGCGGCGTTTTTCACCCTGCTCACCGTGGCCATTGGCCAATGGGTGCTGCCAGCCACCAGCGCGGCAACCAACAGGATTTGGTACGAGGAAGTGAATCGCCAGATCCCCAAGGGCATCATCCGGGACGGCCGCACCTATTTTCGGGGTACAGAGGGGATTTTTTCCTTTATCCGCCCCAACCCCTTGAAAAACGAGTTTCGCAACTTTTCCTTTGCCAGCTATGATGTGGAGCACGGGTTGACAACCCTGCTCACCGCCGAAAGCGCCACCTGGGAAAACGGGCTCTGGCAGCTCACAAACGGCCAGCAGAAAGACCGGACCGACGACAACGGTTTTTCCGTAACGCTCTTCAAAACGCTTTCCCGGGAATTTGCCGAACAGCCGGACGAATTCTTCGTTCCGCCCTACAAAATCGAGGAGCTTTCCTACACCACGCTCCTGCGGCAGGCATTGGACACCAAGATTTCCAACCACGAGTCGCTGATAGAATTCCACCGCCGCTTCTCCTACATATTGCTGGGAATTCCCTTGCTGCTCCTGGGGATTCCGGTGCTGCTTTCCGTGCATAAAAACAGGGGCCGCGACCTGGCCCTGGCCATCCCGGTAAGCTGCGGCATGGCCTTTGTTGCCTGGGGCGCCTGGAGCGCCAGCCAGTCCCTGGCCAAAACCGCCACCCTGCCGCCCGGCATCGCCTCCTGGTCCATCCATGTTCTGACCATCGCCCTGGGCTGCTTTCTCCTGAAACGGCACAACCAGTAATGACGTTGCACGACCCAACGGTGGAATATCAAAATGTTACGTTACGTTACGTTCCGTTCGCCCTGAGCCTGTCGAAGGGCCGTTATTACAGTTCCACCAATGGCTTTTTTTTATAGTCATGCAACCAGTGATGCCCGAAATATGACTCTCGAATTAGCATCCCTATCCACCACAATCCGCCGTTTCCGCAAAATCGGCATCATCGGCATTCCGCCCCTGGACGTGATCCGCGCCGCCAACGACAACAATTTGGTCATCCATGACCTGGACGAACCATTGGTGCGCGAAGATCTTGAGACCGCAAGCCCCTTTTTGCCGCGGGTCTACTGCGCCATCCTCCGGACAGCCGTGGTCAACGCCCTGCACCTTGAACTGGACGCCATCTATGTTGATACCGGCCCGGGCAAGTGCGATTGCGCCCTGCACACCGCCACGATCCTGGCCGAAGCCCTGCCCATTCCGGTGATCTGCACCCGAAACATGGACAACACAGGCTATGGCTACCCGTTGTGCCAAGCCCACCAACCCCTTCTCGACCGGATGCAGGCCATCACTGCAGGGGTCAAATCCGCAGCACCCTATGACAATCCTCCCCCGGTTTCCATGCCCACCGCAGGATTCTGGGGGGTGCCGCCCAGGGATTTCTCCATCCTGACGCTGTTCCCGGAAACAACCCACATCTTCGGCTGGGCCCGCTGCATGGAAAACAAAACCCCGGCGGATCACGATCTGGAGGCCCAGTTCAACCCGCTGGTGCCCACGGTTTTCTTTGCCCAGTCCTTTTGCGCGAAAACCGCTCTGGCCCGCTATCTGGCAAAAAAACATCCCCATGCCCTGTATCTGGACGTGGATGTCCACACCACTGGCAGCGCCAGAGCCAAGGTCCAGGCGTTTCTCGAACTTTCCGGGGTGGAGCCATGATCTTAGGCGACTTCGGCACTTCCTACTGCAAATTTCTTGATCTCGACGCGCCAAACCCCGAGCCGAGCATCATTGCCACCAAGGATCTGCCGCAGGATACCCGGGTGGATCTCGCCACCGGCCACAACGGCAAACGCTTTAGCGCCCGCTATGTCAACGAACTCATTGCCCTGGCCAGGGGCGGCGAAGCCATGATAGTTGAGGATGATTATGTGCTGCTGGACTGCGGCAGCCGGGACATCAAGTTCATTAGATATCAAAACGGCAAACTGGCGGACATGGGCTGGAACGCGGAGTGCGGGGCCTCCATGGGCTTTACCATCGAGTTGCTGGAACGGTATTACGATCTGGACTACAGCGGACTCAAGGTGCCGGAGCAGACCTTTTCCGTAACCTGCGGGGTCCTGGGAATGAGCGACATCTTTGACACGGTGATCTCCGGGGTACCGGTGTCCGAGGCAGTGGCCCGCTTTGTCAAGGGGATTGCCATCAACGCCTACCGCTTTGCCGGTTCGCCTGCCAGGCTCTACCTCTCCGGCGGGCTCTGCGACAACCCGCTTTTTGTGGGAAGCTTTCCCTGCCAGGTAACACCGCTGGGCCGCTTCGTTTTGCTGCGCGGCCTGGAGACGGAAGCGCGGCAACGCCGAGCAAACACCCTCGCCTGAGATAAAACCCGTGTCTTCACCAACCACAGAGCGGCCAAACTGCCTCGCCTGCCGTCATTTCTACATCACCCACGAACCGGCGCATCCTTACGGTTACAAGGCCCTGAGCTTCAAATCCCTCCAATATCCTTCCATGGTGGTGTTTGCCAGCTCCGGCATCCATTGCCAGCTTTTTATTGCCAAAAAACACTCTGCATAAACAACACCGTTCACGGCATCAAAACTACCAATCCAAAAAATAACAACAACTTACAAGTTGAAAATTACAAATTACAACTTGTAAGTTACATGATAATTTTGTTTTCAGTGCTTGACCTGAAACATTCACATTCGCTACACTTAATATGAATTTGATGAAATTCCAAACCGGATATTGGATCACTTGACACTTCACGCATGATACAGGAGGGGAAAAATGAAACACCAGACAAAACAGAATATTTTTTCAATCATTCTCGCCTCAATACTCTTGGCACTCATGATTTCCACCGCACACGCTGGCTTGGATGGAGATGAAGAAATCCGCTGCGCAAAAGACGGTGAAACCACCTTCCTGTTCGCGCATGGACTGAACGGCAAACCTGAAGAATGGCACACTTTCGCCAAAGAAGTTGTAAAGATAAATCCCAAATATGGTATCTGGCGCACCCAGGTTGACAAATTGGGCCATATTGCTGAACGGGGCGATCAACTGGCCAAGTTCATGCACCGTGCGCAAAAGAAGTGCGAAACTCCGGAAAAAAGCGTGGTGGCGGTGGGCCACAGCATGGGCGGACTCGACCTGCGCTACATCGTGGGGAACCACAAAACGTACAAGAAAGAGGTTGATCTGCTGAAGGGTGTCTATACCATCGCAACCCCCCATCTCGGGGACCCAAATGCGTGCGGCCCAGAATCACAGGGTGGAGCGCGCGATCTTTGCGGCTTTCCTGAAGATCCCGAAAAGAAGAGCCCCGTCGATCTTGGCAAACACACGCATATGTATTACTTCAATAAAAAATATCCCCATCAAGATTTCGTTCACCGCAAAATTCCCTTCACGGCCTTCTATTATGAATGTAAGGAAAAGGAAAAGGGCGAGGATGGGGTAGTGCTCATCGACTCTCAGAAATGGAAGGGACACAACGCCCATTCGGAAGATCGCGGCACAGGGTTCCACAAGACAAAAGACTGCGGTAAACAACATGGCTGCACGCCGGAACTGTGCCAAGAGGATGAAATCAAGCACATCGTCAAGTTACAAGAGAAGCTCTAGAGCACATGACACACTCACTGGAAACAGCCGCAGCCCAGTTTGAGTCGGGATCAACGAGACCATGAATCCTGCAGAAACCCTGATCCCGGCTGGACGCCGTCTTGCCGTTGCAGCTCTTCTGCTTGGAGCCTTTTGTCTGGGGGGGTGCGCAGCCACAGGCTCAACCGCGCCCAACGGCTCGACGGCCACCAGAGTCAAGGAAGCAGTATCTCCGACTGAGAAATTGACCAGGGAGAGTGTTGATGCTTTGCGGACTGGACGGAGTGGCGAGGCGGTCACGAAGCTGAACCGGGCGCTCTCTCTTGATCCGGCGCGGGCCGAATTGCACCTGCTGACCGGCTTGGCGTACCACCTCGATTACCTGCACGGCAATTACCTTGCCCGTGATCTCGCCGAGACCGGCTATATCACGGCGTCTCAACTTGACGCCGGGCTGGCGGAAGCACACCTGCAGCTCGGCAGACTCTATCTCGACACCAAACGATTCTCCCGGGCCCAGACCGAATTTCTCCGGGTGCTTGACATTGAACCCAATCACACCGATGCGCTCCTCAGCTTAACAGTTGCCTCGTATTATGTCCGAGACCTGGAAACCGCGCTCGGCGCAGTTCGACGCCTCAATAATTTGCTTCCAGGGGATGCCCGCGTAACGCGTGTCGCTGCGATTATCAATGCTGCGGCAGGGCTTGACCAAGAAGCGCTGAAGGCCCGCACAGGCCTGGACGCCCTCGAATCCAACCCGAATGATCTCAGGCTTGTCGATCGCCGGTTGTCGCAATGGCGCGCCTTGCATGCCGATTCACGCTTAACGCCGGTGAAAGATGAACAGAACGGGGAACGGGACGAGCCCGACGACGATGAGCCGGAGGACAACGATAATCCTCCTCCGGCGGCAGGCAGGCCTATCGCACCGGACTGGTCTGACTGCCGACAACGGCAAACCGACTCCGATAACGACAGTAACTCCGATTTCGATTCCGATGACTACTTCAACAGCGAAGAAACAGGCGATGAGACCAAGACTCTGCGGGCCTTGCCCAGCCCGTGCAGCGGACGCCCCCTGCCCCGCATGGCCGTTATCGATGCCACTATTATCCGCAGCGAAGAAATCCTCTATACCTCGCGAGGCGTCAACCTGCTTGATGGGTTACAGGTCGTGTTTGGCTGGTCCAACCTGCTCACCCGTTCGATTACCGATGGGGTCCTCACGAAGAAAAAAGAAACAGAAACAGGTTTCTCCCTGCCGACGGCCGGGGTAACCTACGCGCTGAATATTGCCAATGCCACAGACCTGCGCAACGATGTGCTTGCACGGCCAACGCTGGTGGCCCTGGATCGCAAACCCTCCATGTTCTTTTCAGGCACCAATCTGACCATTGCCATCTCCGGCCAGCTCTCCGGAGGAGACATCGAGGAAAAACCCATAGGTATCAGCCTCTCGGTAACCCCAACATTCATCAGCGACGACACCCTCCTCCTCGCCGTGAAAGCCGCCCGCTCCGATCTGGAAGAATCCTCCCCCGGGACTTTTGTGCAAACCTTGCATACCACCCGCAGTTCGGTAACGACCAACGTGCTCATGCGCATGGATCAGACGCTGGTACTTTCCGGCTTGGTGGAAAAAACAAGTTTGACCGGACAGTCGAAGACACCCCTGCTGGGAGATGTCCCTGGGCTGCAATATCTCTTTAAATCAGCCGACACAGAAGAAACCCAGAAGTCCATCCTGATCGTGCTGACCCCACGCCGCCCTGCCGACGCCGGCTCCGCTGCCGAGGCAAGTAAAGCCGGGGCAGATAAAAATGCGCAAGAACTGCGAGAACGCCTTGCCCGCGATCTCGGTTTGCCGGACACCGCGCTTGCCGCCATCCGAATGCTGGCCTCAAATCGGTATGCCGCACAATTCCGCACCGGCGATCTCAAAGCAGATGACTGGAAGACCCAGAACTCCATGAATCGCTTGCTGGATGGCCTCGGCAGCTTCCTCTACTATTGATATCCCCCAGTTCTTCAAACAGATTGTTCAGGAAGCAATTGCCGCCACTTGCACGGTTTGCCGAGCCTGACTTGCGCTGAACACCGTTTCCACTCCCTCAAGAAGCCCCAATGCACCAAGACGTTTCACGTTGGCGTTGCCCCTGCCCCTATAGATGGACTCGTCCGCCTTGGCAAGCGTAAGGCGATGGGGCTGATGGAGGCGGCGGGAGGAAAGCTTGGCCCGGACCTGATTGAAAAAAATCCGGGAAAGCACCAGCTCGCCGAATGCCGGATGGTATGGCCCGGCCAGCACGGTTTTTTCCAATGAAGCCGAAGGTTGCAATCCCATGCGCACCACGGGGATGTTGTGCGCCTTGAAAATCAGCCACAACCGACCGGCCATGGCCACGGCCCGATTCAGGCTCAGAGGCTGATACTGCCCCTGATGATACAGTTCCGCCAGAGGACTGCCGGAGATAACCAGACAGGGATAGAGCCGCACCATATCAGGCTCCAGATCTGCAGCCTGACGGCCGCTGGCCAAGGCTGTGACTGTGTTGTCGCCGGGCAGGCCGAGCATGAGTTGCAGTCCGACCTGGAGGCCCTCTTCTTTCAGACAGGCCACCGCCGCCTTAACCTGGGCCGCAGTATGCCCCCTGCCGCTTGCAGCCAGCACGCGATCATCCAGCGACTGGGCGCCCAGCTCCACAATCCCGACCCCATGCTCCCGCAAAAACAGGGCGATTTCAGGGGTTACGTAATCCGGGCGGGTGGAGAGCCGTATTTCCCGAACCTGTCCCGTTGCCAGAAAAGGCTGCACCGCGCCGAGCAATTCCCGTTGCCGCTCCAGATCAAGGCCGGTGAAGCTGCCGCCGTAAAAGGCCACCTGAACCGGCGCGGTGGGATAGCGGCGGGGCCAGGCAAGTTGGGTGCGGATGGTCTCCTGCACCGCTTGGGCAGTGACCATGCCCTCCGAAGCACCGGTGATGCTGCGCTGGTTACAAAACAGACATTGATGGGGACAGCCCTGATGGGCAATGAAGATTGGGATGACAAAGGGCGGCGACTTTGGCAAGCGATCACAGGGCACGACATCTGCTTTGTTATCAGCCTGTTCGCATACGGATGTATGGCTCTCAGGCCTCTGCCGCGCATCTGTCGCACCCTGTAATCGCTTACAGGTTAGAATAGAGTTTTTGGCGGAATAATCAGTTACAGACATGGCATGGGGAAAGTAGACGCAAACAAAGGAATCATTTGCCGCCCAGAGGGGAAGTGGCGATTTTTTTCAGCGCCATGGCAGCGGCTTCCTGCTCCGCTTCCTTTTTACTGCGGGCGCTGCCCTGACCGAGGATTTCTTCCCGAAAACGGACCGAGACATGAAAGGTTTTATTATGATCCGGCCCTTCATTGCCCTCCAGCACATACCGGGGTCCCTCGTTGAACCGCTCCTGCAGCAACTCCTGCAGCGAACTCTTGGCATCAGCCAGAAACATGGTCTGCTGCCGGTCGTCAAACCAGGGGACAAAATGACGTTCGACAATTTCGCCGGCTGCTTCGTAGCCGCCATCAAGGAAAATGGCTCCGGCCACCGCTTCAAAGGCGCAGGAGAGGATGGAAGCCTTTTCCCTGCCGTTGTTGGATTCTTCGCCTTTGCCCAGCAGCAGATATTTGCCCAGATCGAGATCTTTTGCCATCCGGGCCAGATGCCGCTCGTTGACCAGAGCCGCCCGCAGCCTGGTGAGGTCCCCCTCCTGCATCTCCGGGAATTGGCGAAAAAGCGCATAGCCGACAGTAAGATCGAGCACAGCGTCGCCCAAAAACTCCAGGGTTTCGTTGTCCTTCTGCATCAGCCTGCCCTGCTCAAAGGCATAGGAGCTGTGGACCATGGCTCTCTGCAGATGGGCGCGGTCACGGAAACGGTAGCCGAGGCTTTCCTCAAGAAGATTCAGATCCGGCTGCGAATTTTGGGCAGGGGTATTGGTCGTCACGGTCAAGGCACGAATAAAGGGTAATCTACAAGGGCCGCAGCCCTCCCACGAAAAAAACACAATACCTCAACCTCTGAAAAAGGGCAACGAATCACCGGCCAGGCGCAGGGAAACCACCCTTTCCCCTTGTCTGCAAAGGCAAGGCAGGAGGCACACATTTTCCCTTGTCAAAAAAACGATCTGCGTTTAAGATTGCCCCCACCAAAAAGGCGGCGTAGCCAAGTGGCTAAGGCAGTGGTCTGCAAAACCATTATTCAGCGGTTCAAATCCGCTCGCCGCCTCCATTGAATATCCCAAAAGGGTCAGCCACTGCGGCTGGCCCTTTTTTTTGCGCAAAAATCCCACTCCCCGGCCAATCCAAAGTACAAGCCAAGTGCCCTTCCTGAACTCACCGTCCTGAAAGATCAAATTCCTTGTGTTGCTCCTTGTTGTCAGGTAGACAGATAATATTCCGGATATTTTTTAGCCGTTATTATATAGCTTGCTATATAACACCCCCATATGGGGTGGATATGTAGCTATTCAAGAACAAAAACGCTCAAAAATCCCCACTCAGGGCAACCAAGAATCGGAGTTCTAAATGAAACTTGATGAATTCGTCAAAGAGGTTCTTACTGAAATCATCTCCGGGATTCGCAGTGCTCAAGAGGCTGACGGTGGTGCCTTTATCGTACCTAGCGGTGATGGTGGTCATGATTACGCAAAACACCCCCGTGTCTCATCTAGTGCTCGTATAAAGTCAACAATTGTTGATTTCGATATTGCGCTGACGGTTGAGGAATCCAGCAAGGGTTCGGGAGGAGGTGGCCTAAAGGTGTTTGGTATGGGGGCGAACGTACAAGGAGAGCTATCCTCAAAAGACACAACAGTAAGCCGCATTCAGTTTGCAATCCCTCTCCTATTACCTGAGAGCCAAAGGAAATGGCATGAAGAACTTAAAAAAGGCTCAGAATAAATTGCCCAACAATGCGCTCGTGCGGGACGCTACGCCACGTTGCGGCTTGCGCCCCACAGCTTAGGCGTTGGGCACACAATCTCTGTGACATCTGAGGTGGTAACTATGCAGAAAATTGCCTTGCTGGCTATCCCATTACTTGTGGTCAGTGGCTGCGCCACAGTCAGGCAGGTCGACTTGGATGCATGGGTTGGGCAGCCGGTAGTAGCGCTTGAAACACATCCAATCTTCCTGACCGTGCCAGTAGTAAAAACAAAAGCTTCGGATGGCACGGAGATTTGGAACTACGTCAATGGCGCCAATCTTGGTCAATGCACTGGCGGCGGCAGCATCTACAGCGGGATGGTTGATTACGCAACGTACAGTAAGTTTTCAAGCTGTGTTCAACGGTTCGCCGCATGTAACAACATCTTTTTTATCCGAGATGGAAAGGTAGTCAAATACACTCCTGTAGGGACTGGCGGGGCACGTTGTTACACAACAGAGCAACTTCAGCCAGGGTTCAGCGGGCCAACGAACATCCGCTGAATCGGATGAGTGCGTGCCCCACTGATCATCTATTCTGAACAGAAAGAGACGTGTCTCAATTTGCTCTACTTCCATCTCGCAAACAATCTCGTAACAACAAAAGGAGGAGCCCACAATGAAAAGAATCACAGGTCTTTCGGCAGAAAAACTGATGCGACTATTGATAAACCAAGATGCAGTCTTAGTTTCTCTTGAGGAATTCGAAGAATCTCAGAAGGAGGACAAGGGGTGCAGAATGGAAGATGATGATGATCCGAATAACCCCTTGGGATTTGTATGCAAAGGCAAGTGCTCGGGGATAGCACAACGCTGCCACGTTATTCTCACAGTAGATGATGGCGGCGATATCATTGGAGGATGCACTTGTCGAAATCCCAAGCCCTAGGCCAGCTGAACAAATAGGGATACCCCCCGTATTAATTGTACTCTCGCATTATAAACACGGAACCGGCACCCCCTGTACCCCGTTCATCTCCCTGCCTCCTTGTCGATTTCGTCGCTGGCCTCAAGGCGGGAAGACATCTCCTGCTCAGGCTTAAAACTCCCATATTGCAAAGCAAACTGCCGGGTGAACTCCGCGCCGAGGAAAAAGATCTGTGCTGAATAATACACCCAGAGCAGCAAGGCTATCAGCGATCCCGCCGCGCCAAAGCTGGAAGCCACGCCTGTTTTGCTCAGATACAGGCCGACCACATATTTGCCGAATCCGAACAACCCGGCGGTGAACACGGCGCCGACCCAGACATCGAGCCAGGACGGGGGAGCCTCGGGCAGCATCTTGTAGATCACCGCGAACAGGGCGGCGGTGAGGCCAAAGGAAAGGAGCGAAGAGATGACCAGAAAAACATGGGTGGAGCTGCCCCATATTTCTCCTGCGAAATTGGCGAGCACGGAAAGCGCCGCGCCGCAGACAAGGGAAACAAGCAGCAGCAAGGCGAGAATCAGCACCAGACCGAATGCGAGCAGTCTGGTGCGCAACAGGAATAAAAAAGCATGATGCTGGGGCTGCGGGATGCCCCACATCTCATCCAGGCTCTCTTTCAACTCTGCAAAAACACTGGTGGCGGCGACCAGCAACAAAATACCGGCAAAAATGGTTGCCTGCCGCCCAGTATCAGGATCCTGAGCCGCGGCCAGCAACGCCTGAATCGCTTTAGCGCCGTTGGGACCGACTGTTACCGGAAGTTGGGCGATAACCTCACCCTGGGCCGCTTCGGTGCCGAAGAAATATCCGGCCACCGCAATGGCCAGCATCATGATCGGGGTCATGGAGAACAGGGCGTAAAAAGCCAGGGCCGCGCCCTTGCTGGCGCCACGGTGATCAACCCAACCCTGTAATGATGCAAGCAAAACCTTTTTCATACGTCTCTGCGTCCTTTCCTGGTGTATTTGATTTCCTGCGGGAGAACCACATGTGCTGATTGGAGCATGAAGCACGGTTCTGAAAATAAAGATCCCTGAAAAGCCGTTCTTACGGTATGATACCCCTCCTGAAAATCAATATTGTTGCGCACGCTTTCCTGCGACAAACCCTTTCGCTTACCCTCAACGGACACAACACAATGACCGAGAGCAATATCATAGAACTGACTCCCTTCCGCATCGATCTGGCCCGTGCCCTGACCCGCCGGGGAGAACGGCTTCTGGCCTCAGCCGATCTGGCCGACGAAGTTGCCGCCCTGGAGCCTCTGGAGGCATACTACATTGTCCGCGAGCTCGGTCTGGATCAAGCCCTGCCCATCCTCCGGGAGTTGAGCCATGAGCAGATGCAGGCCTGTCTGGACCTGGATTGCTGGAACCGCTATGATTTCTCCGCCGAGAGCCTTGATGAATGGCTGGCGCCCTTTGCCTCCATCGACCCGGAAACCCTGTCCCAGACTTTCTTTGCTCTGGATTATGTGCTCCAGCTCCTGTATCTCACCCAGACCGTCACGGTGTATGATCCGGATGCCGATGAAATCCCACCGGAGGACGAGGAGAATCCCCCTACCCGGGCCATGACCCCGGACGGCTTCTATCTTCTGGAGCTCAAACCCGATCTGACCCTGAAGATCCATCCTTTTACCCTGCTGGATGGACTGTACCTTTACGATTCTGCCGCTACGCACAGGTTGATGAGCGAAATCCGCGTGGATCTGCCCACCCAGATCGAGGAAGAAGCCCTCCGCTTCCGCAGCGGCCGCATGGAGGATCTGGGCTTTGCAACCCCGACTGAGGCAATCGCTCTTTTTTCCCGGCCACCCAGCCGCCAACCCCTGCCCCGCCCCCAGGAACCGCTGGACAGCGCGGCCAACCGCTTGCCCTCCGTATATGCCGGACCCTTGCTCGAGACTTCCCTGCTACAGCGGGCCCTCTCCCTGGTTGCAACCCCGCAAAGCCTGTCCCGCATGGAGCAAGAACTAGTCTGGGCCATAAACAGCGCGATCATCGCCTATGGCGAAAAACCGCAGGATATCGCACATATCACCGACATTGTCACGCGGGTCAGGGATACCATCTCACTGGGGCTGGAATCCCTGTTGGTCGAGCAGGAACCAACCTGTTCGCCGGACGATGCCGCAGCCGCAGCCAAGGCCGCCGAGCTGCTGGAAATCTGGTGCATGACCGACCTGTTCCGGCACGGCTATGGTGCCACCATGACATTGCAGGAAAAGGTGCGCCAAGCCATGGCTGAGCCCCGTTTCGCTGAATGGTACAACCTGCCGGACACCGAACAATCGGATGAACCTGCCGATCGCCTGGAGCGCGCCTTTGTCGCCGGATTGCTTAATCGTCAGCCCATGCGCGGCGGCTTTGATCCCGGCAACCCAGAAACCGTCCGGGCCTTTGCCGATCTCGTTGAGGTCGCTGCCACTCAAGCCCGGCTGAAACGGCTGGTGGACCATTTCAGCGGATAAATGTGATGCACCCGCAGTTGGTGGCCTCGTAATGAGGCGGAATTTGATTCGGACAATGCTTCGACAGGCTCAGCATGAACGGAAGATACATTCATTTATAACAGCAGCCCTCCGTTCTGAGCGAAATATCCATGCATTTGCAAGAGCATCCCTCCGTTATGTGCGGAATATCCATGCATTTTGACACCTTCCGATAGCCCTGAGCGGAATATCCAGTCATTTACGATAACTCCGTTCGCCCTGAGCCTGTCGAAGGGTCGCTGTTAGGGCCGCTTGTTCCGCATTCGCTACAAATGACACATCCCAGACCACGAAACAATGCCCCTACAATCCTGAGGAGGAAGGCTTCGCCAGCAACGGCGTCAGTTCCTGGGCAATCTCCCGGCAAAAACTCCCCAGCACCTCGTTCAGGGCAACAACCAGTCCTTCCTGACCCTGGCTTGTGGCAGGAACCCGATAATTGCTCCGTCTTTCCGACAGCAAAATCCCGCCGTCCTGGCCCTTGACCGACCAGCGGACAACCAATCGGGCTGCCCCGTCGCCCTCATTTTCAAAGTTGTACACCTCGGCAATGAGTTGGTAATCCGTGGTCCGGGAAGATGGCCAGGGGTAGAGCAGGATGCGGTCGGTACCCAACAGCACCGAGAGGTTTTCCCCCATCACCCTAGGGATATTTTCGCTGAGCGGCTCGGCCCAGCGGTGGCTATCAGCCAGTTGCAGCCGGTTGGGTGTCACCCTGGTAACGATTTTAGGCCGCTCCAGGTATTCCGGCAACCGCACCGGGCCTATGCCAATCACCATCTTGCCCGCTTCGGGGGTGGCAGGGGCGATTCTGGCCATTTCCAGAGCCGAGAGCTGATAATAATTAACCGGCACTATAGGAGCACAGCCTGAAAGCAGTGCACAGACCAGAAAGACCAGGAGGCTGGCAACCATCCGTTTGCATTGTACATTTCTCATTTTCGCTCCTCTTCGAGACGTTTTCCCTGCACAATGGCCGCCGGTTGCAGCTCCAAGGTTTCCGCCAAAAGCCGCAGGGCGCGGGCCGTACGGGTAAGCTCCTGAAGCGCGGTGTTGAGATGCTGCACTGTGGGTGAATCTTCCCCGGCCAGCCCTTGCAGGGCCTGCGCCGTCTTGGCCATTTCCTCGCTGGCTTTGCCCAGGCTGTCAGCCATGGGAGAACCGGCCTCAGCCACCCTGCCAACCTTAACCATTGCATCCCGAACCGCTTCAAGCGCCTCACGCATCTCGGCAAGCACAGGAGTGCTATTGCCGTCGATTTTGGCGCTCAGTGATTGCAGATGCGACAGCGTCGCCTCCAGCCGCACCGGAATCTTCTTGGTTTCTTCCGAGGAAAGGATTGTGTTGAGCGACTTGCTGATTGCGGCAAGATCCGTAAGAAAGGCATCCATGGGAAACCCTTCCAGCTTGGAAGCAAATTCTTCCACCGCAGTGGGAATAGTAGGAATTTCGCTCACCCCGGAATCGGTTGAGATATACCGGGCCGGTTTTTCCGGATGAAAATCCAGATCGATATACAACTGGCCGGTGAGCAGGCTCTGCACCTTGAGTTGGGCGCGCAATCCCCGTTCCACCAACTGCCGGATGGTATCCCGATCCTGAAGATCGACCTGCTCGCCAACGCGGGATTGGGCGATGTTGGGTTCGACCTCGATGGTGACCGGCACCATAAAGCGACGACTTTCCGCATCAAGCCCGAGTTGGATGCGTTTGACCGTGCCCACTTTGACCCCGAGAAAAACCACCGGCGAGCCGACCTGCAACCCCTGGGCAGCTCCTTCAAAATAGAGCAGATGCTGACGCCGCTCCTGAAACCACTGCCCCCCGGCCAGACGCAGAACAGTCACCGCCCCGAGGATGATGGCGCCTAGAACAAAGGCCCCGATAAGCGTGGGATTTGCCTGTCTGCTCATTCAGCCCCCCTGATAACTGTCCGGCAGCACCACACCTGCCTCGCAGTCTCGCTCTGCGCTCGCTTAGCTGTCATCGGACCGCTCATGTGCAAAAGCACATTTCGCAGGCCTCTTCCTCGCATCTGTGGTGCTGCTGAACAGTTCTCTTTCATTTTCTTCCTCAAGCAGTTCATTCAGCCCCCCTGGTCAGAAAATGACGCACTTTTGGATCTCCGGAAGCAACCGCATCCTTGGGTTTGCCGGAGTTGATCATGGTGTGGGTCTCGGTGTCCAGAAAAATCGAGTTGCTTCCGATGGCAAGGATGCTGGCCAGATCATGGGATATCACCACAATGGTTGTCTCCAGACTGTCGCGCAATTCAATAATCAGATCGTCAAGATGGCGGGCCGTGGGCGGATCGAGACCGGAAGAAGGTTCGTCGATCACCAGAATATCCGGGTCAAGGGCCATGGCGCGGGCCAGAGCCGCCCGTTTCTTCATGCCGCCGCTCAGTTCGGAAGGATAAAAATCCTCAAAACCTGTCAGCCCCACCAAAGCCAACTTGAAGGAAATGATCTCGGCAAGCTGGCGGGGTGAAAGATCGGTGTACTCTTTCAGGGGGAGAGCGATATTTTCCCCCAGAGTCATCGAACTCCACAGGGCGCCGCCCTGAAACATGATACCGAGCCGCCGCTTGAGCCGCTCCTGTTCCTCATGTTCAACCTTCCAAAAATCCTCGCCGCCATAAAAGACCGCTCCTTTGGCCGGACGCTGCAGGCCGATCAGGGCGCGCATCACAGTGGTCTTGCCGCAGCCGCTCCCGCCCATGATGACAAAGATATCCCCCCTGTTGATCACAAAATTGAGATCGCGCTGGATGACGAAATCGCCATACGCCATGGTCACGTCGCGGACTTCGATGTGCGGTGCGGCATTCATGACTGAGCACCTTGCAACTCGTATTGTTTTGAAAAGACGCCCATCCCTTGGCGGGAGGGATTGGGGGTGGGGGTGGGGAAAGCTGCAACATTTGAGATAATGGCAAGCTCCCCCTCTCCCTGACCCTCCCCCGCCAGGGGGGAGGGAATTATCCTCCATTGCGTCAAGCTACACATACTAAATCCCCAGCCGGTAAAAAATGATAGTCATGATGGAGGCCACAATGGTGATCAACAAAATGCCGGTCACCACCGCCGAGGTTGCTGCTTCCCCGACGGATTCGGCGCTTCTGCCGCACTGCATCCCGCGCAGACACCCGGCATAAGCAACCATGGCCCCGTAGACACTGCCCTTGGAAAGCCCCACCAGAAAATGCTTCACTTCCAAGGCCCGCAAGGTTTCCGTATAATACTCAAACATCCCGACATCAAAGATGGTGACCGAAACCAGCGCCCCGGCAAACATCCCGACAAATCCAGCGTACAGGGTGAGAAGCGGCACCATCAGCATCAGGGCCAGCATCCGCGGCAAAACCAGAAAATCAATGGGCGAGATGCCCAGACTTTTGAAAGCGTCGATCTCCTCGTTGACCTGCATGGTGCCCAACTGGGCTGCAAACGCCGCGCCGGTGCGCCCGGCGATGATGATCCCGGTCATAAGCGCCCCAACCTCACGCACCATGCCGATGGCCACCAGATCGGCAATAAAGATCTGGGCTCCGACCAGACGAAGCTGATCCGCCCCCAGATAGGCAAGGATGAGACCGACAAGAAAGCTGATCACCGAAACGATGACCAGGGCGCGAGGGCCGACCTCTTCAATCTCCCACCAGAGATCGCTGAAACGAAACCGCGCTCTGCCGGTTATCAGCCGCCCAAAGGAGACGGTAATCTCGCCGAGAAAATGCAGCATCTCGGGAGCGCCGCTAAAAAAATCAATCGTTGCCGCGCCGATCCGGGAGACGAAATTCTGCTTGGTGCCGCCCCGTTTGCCAGCCTCTTGCCCGGGAACGGCAGAGGCCATGGCCAAAAGATGGCGCACTCCCTTGGGCAAGCCTTCCTGGTCGATACTGAGGTCCCGCTCACCGCCCAGCGTGAACAACGCCCGGAGGATGGCGAGAAACCCTGTGTCCCAGTCTGTGAGTTGCGTGGTGTTAAAGGAGAGGCTGCGGATTCCTTCTTCCTTCTCGGCCAGGATCACTGCGGCTGCGGGCAGATCCTGGTCCAGACACCAGCGGCCGACAAAAGAAATCTCCAGCAGACCGTCACCTTTGCGATGCGTCTCGAACCGGTATTTTTCTTCGTCACTGTTATGGAGTCGGTTGGAAGCCAAATCTGCACCGTAGACAATCGTAATCTGTTGAGACAATCAGCCGTCGGAAATTTTGCCGTACCGCACAATCTCTTACCACCATCATGAGATAATCGCCTTCCCGCTGTCAATCGTAAACGTGGAAAACCCGGCTCCGGCGTGGCAAACAATCCTGCTGTTGGTCCGCGGCTTCATCACAAATCTACTCTTTCCCTCAAACAAAAAAAGGCCGACCCCGCAGGGCCAGCCTTTTTCCCATCTCGCTTCTCTCTGCTTTGCTTTAGAAACCCAAGCCATGTAAGAGATCGTTTACCGCATTCTGATCAAGGGAGCCTTCGCCGCCGACCTCCCCAGTGGTCATGGAGTTAAGATATTTGTCCACATCTTCCTGGGCGATAACCTTACTCTCCTCAGCGGTAATTTTGGCATTCTTCTCCTTGATTTTCAACTGGGAACCAAAGGAAACCACAATGGCCAGGAGCTGCACCTGGAAATCGGTGAGCAGCTTAATGATCTTCAAAATCTGCTGACCGGAAAGATCCTGGAAGCTCAAGGCTTCGGTAATCCGCGAGATATCCTCGGTGATGGCGGAAGCCACATTAAAAGCGTCTTCAATCTTCGTAAAGATCTCGTTCTGGTCTTCAATGGTCATCTTACTCATGCCGGGAACCTGCCCGGACTGCATCTGCGCCAGATTCTCCGTCAAGTCTCCCGCCAAGGCAAGACTTTCCGCCAGCATGGAGCCGAGTTCGGCAACCCTCGGGTCAACCACTTGCACCGTCGTCGGAGCAGCGGAAGCAGCCGCCTCAGGCTGGGCTGGAGCAGCAGCAGAAGGAACAACTTCCTCAATCTCCTCGGTGGGCGGCACCTCAAGGGGCAGGCTCTGATCCAGGAAGATCTCGGCCTGGTTGAGATCCATTTTTTTCAGGAGATTCTGGGTTTTCTGGTCGGAACAGGAAGTCAGCAGGGCAGACAGGACATCGCTCAGGGGAATGGTAAAAAAGTTATCGCTGTCCGGCTCGAGATCCTTGATCTTTTCTCCCATGGCCTCGACAAAGCTATTCTGGTCGAAAAACTCCTCGCTCTTCTTGCGGGCCCCGGTAATGTGGGTCTTCACCGTTTCGTTGGTGCACAGTTCATACATGGTCTGAAAAATCGTATCAAGCACAAACAGATAGCGGGTTCGCTTGACCATTTCCGGCGCAGCCTCGGCCAGATCGAGCACCTCCTCGGAGGGGGCCTCTGTCGCCGCCACACCGGAACCTTCCTGCAAGCCGGCAATCAGCGCGTTGGCCTGGCCTATCTTCTCCTGAAGATTCTGCAGGGTTACGGCGGCCGACTGCGCGCCCTCCTCTCCATTGGCAATGAGTTCGGTCTGAAAGGCATTATGGGTTTTGAGAGAAAGCAGCAACTCTTTGACGCCATCGGTCTGGTTTTGAACCTTTTCCACCTGATCCATGATCTCCATGGTGGCCCTTTCCGTCATGGAAACGATGTCGTGCAGCTGGTTTTTGGCATCCTCTATTTTTTCCCCGGCCTCATCGAGTTCCACCCGTTTCATGCGCCGGTCTTCCATAGGGATTTCCCCCATGGTCGAACTGAGGCTCTTGGCCAGTTTACCGATATCGTTAAATATATCGTTGGATACTTTTTTGTAGTAGTCATCACCTTCCGCCGTGCCGGGTTGCAGGGGAAGTTCCATTCCTCCGGCTTCCGATTCGGGCGGAGAAAGAACGGGGACCGGTGGTTTTTCCTCGGCCAGAATATTCCGCACCACCTGGGTTGCCCCACTCTCCTGGCCGCCGAGTACGGTGATGTTGTACACCACTGTATCCGTGGATATCCGAAAAAATCCGGCGCTTATCTCAAGATTAACTTCCGACTTTCCCGCTATGGACATGATCAGCCTCCCGCTGCTGTTCTTCTGCTTGCTTTCCGACCGGCCCACAAGAGGGCGTACTCCTATCGCATCGGCAACGTGCCAATTTTCTTGAATATTTTACGCATTCCCTGCAGATAACTTTTTCAGGCTGTGACCATCCCGGAAAAAGAGACCCCTGTTTCATACAACTCCGGCTTGTCCCGGCTGACCGCCACCCAGGAGACCATGCCCACCACCCTTAGGACTCCGACATCTTCCTCCACCTTGGTGGCGATCCATCTGCCGTCTGCTGCCGCATGCCAACCAGGAAATTCCAGAACCATCACCAGTTGACTGCCCAGAGGCAGGGCTTCTTCCGCCAAAAGACACAGCCCGCCGCCGCTGATATCCAGCAATTGCCCATCCCGATATGGGACATCGGCCATGAGATCTTCAAGCCGGGTGAATCGGACAAACAGCTTTTTGGCAAACCGTTCTTCCTGACGCCGCTCCTCGTCGGAATCTTCGTGCTCGATCATGGTGCGCCCTTCCCTTGTTCTTTAAAAGCCGATCCAACCAGACCATTTCTACTGTTCTACCTATTTTTTGACAAAAGACGCAATACCCCAAAGAGAAATGGATGGTTTTTCAGAAAAAAAGAAAGGGGCACAGCCTGAAAGCACCCGGACCAGCCCCTTATTTAATAAAAGGAAGGATGGCCTTGAAAGCCGGGGTACCAGCCTGATGCAGCCATTCGTAGATGATCATTTCCGTATTGGCGACAACCCCGCCGATCTCGCTGATCCTGGCCAGACCGGTCTGGTAGTTCTTTTCAACCCGCGAGGACACCGCATCGGCTGGCACCCACATCCGGTAACCTTGCAAGAGTCCGCCCAGCACCGTCTGATAGATGCAGATATGGGTTTCCACCCCGCAGACCACGATGGTGTTAACCTCCCTGGGTAATTTTTTCGCTGCCTCGGCAATGGCCGAATTATTAAAACAACCGAATTCCAGCTTATCAAGCGGGACAGCCCCGCCCAGCTCGGCTTCAATCTCAGGAAGCAGCGCGCCGATCCGCGCCGCATACTGGGTGGTGGCGAGCATGGGAACCTGAAGGATGTTGGCCGCTTTCATGAGCAGCGCCGAATTTTTCACTACTTCTTCCCTGGCCGGAATGGCCTGCATCATCCGATCCTGGATATCCACCACCAGCAGGGCGCATTGTTCCGGCGCCAGGCGGTACAGTTTTTCGCTCATCGCTTTCTCCTTTTTTTCTACAATGCGTCCTCAGCCATACAATGCGGCACATTATCCGGACAACACTGATTTTTATTCTTTGTATTTCCTTGTACTTGGAAAAATGTATTGCCAAGAAGCATTATTTATTAATACTTTGAAAAATTCTCAATAATTCTTCAGCATACAGCCGGATATTACCGCCATGAACCTTTATTTACGCATCTCCCAGATCCTTAGCAAACAACCCGTTGGCCAGACCGTGGAAATTAAAGGCTGGATCCGTACCCGCCGCGACAGCAAGGATTTTTCCTTTCTCGAGGTCAATGACGGATCCTGTCTGGCCAACCTCCAGATCATTGCCGAGGACAATTTGCCCCGCTATCAGGAGGATATCCTCCGCCTCACCACCGGGTGCTCGGTGCGGATCAAGGGCCAACTTGCAGCCTCGCCGGCCAAGGGCCAGACCGTGGAAATCAAGGCAGAGGAGGTCGAGGTGTACGGCTGGGCCGATCCGGAAACCTACCCCCTGCAGAAGAAAAGGCATTCCTTTGAGTTTCTGCGGGAGATCATGCACCTGCGCCCGCGCACAAACAGCCTTGGCGCAGTGGCCAGAGTACGGAGCACCCTCTCTTTTGCAGTGCACAGGTTTTTTCAGGAGCAGGGCTTTCAGTATATCCACACTCCGATCATCACCACCAGCGACTGCGAAGGCGCGGGCGAAATGTTCACCGTCACCACCCTTGACCTGAACAACGTGCCCCGCAAGGATGGGAGCCCTGATTTCAGCGAGGATTTCTTCGGCCGCCAGGCAAGTCTCACCGTGAGCGGCCAGCTGGAGGCGGAGATCTACTGCCTGGGGTTGGGCAACGTCTATACCTTCGGCCCCACCTTCCGGGCGGAAAATTCCAACACCAGCAGACATCTGGCAGAATTCTGGATGATCGAACCGGAAATGGCCTTCTGCGATCTTGCCCAAGACATGCAGGTGGCGGAAGCGTTCATCAAATATCTGGTCCAATATGGACTGGATCATTGTCCGGACGAAATCGAACTCTTCAATAATTTCGTGGATAAAACCCTCAAAGCCAGATTGGCTGCGGTGCTGGAGCAGGATTTCGCCCGGATCACCTACACCGAGGCAGTCGAGCTTCTCACCACCTGCACCAAGGAATTCAATTTCCCGGTGACCTGGGGCGCGGATCTCCAATCGGAACACGAGCGCTATCTCTGCGAAGAGGTCTTTAAGCGCCCCCTCATCGTCACCGACTACCCAAAATCCATCAAACCTTTCTACATGCGGGTCAATGACGACAACACCACCGTGGCCGCCATGGATATCCTGGTCCCTGGCATCGGCGAGATCATCGGCGGCAGCCAACGGGAAGAACGCTACGACAATCTGGTCAGCCGTCTTGAAGAAATGGGCCTCAACCCAAAAGATTATGAGTGGTACCTGGATCTGCGCCGCTACGGCACAGCGCCCCACGCCGGTTTCGGCCTGGGTTTTGAACGCCTTATCCAGTTTGTCACCGGCATGGCCAACATCCGCGAAGTGATTCCTTTTCCGCGCACCCCGGGCTCGGCCGCTCTGTAAGCCGAAACATCATGACCGAAAAGATCCGCACCGATCGCATTTACCAACATGCGCGGTACACCTCCCTGTACGATCTGGAACTGGGGGATTTCCGCGAAGATCTCCCCTTTTATCGCAAGCATCTGCCCACCCAGTTCTGCACCATTCTCGAACTGGGCTGCGGCACCGGCCGGATAAGCCGCCCCCTGACCGCGGACGGGTACCGGCTGACCGGCATTGATCTCTCCTTCCCCATGCTTGCCGCCGCGAAAATCAACCCAGCCGCGTCCGCGCCCCGCTATGCCTGCATGGATATGACGGCCTTGGCCTTTCGCACCACCTTTTCCGCGATCATCGCCCCATACAATACCCTGAACCTCCTGACCAAACCCGAAGACCTGCGCGCCTGCCTGAGCCGAGCCCATCATCTTCTTGCCGAAAACGGCGTCCTGCTCCTGCAACTCTATATCCCGGACCGGGAACTCCGCGCCATGGAAGGGGAAAAACGCTTCCAGTTCCAGATCTTCGACCGGCCGGACGGGTCAAAGGTTATAAAAGAAATCCTGAAAAGCACGATCCCGCATTCATGCCTGGTGGAAATCACGGAACAATACCGCTTGCGCTTCAGAAAGGATCAACCCAACGAGGATTGGCAGTACACCTATCACATACTTGGTTACGAATTTGAGCAATGGCGAGAGATTCTCGCCGCCCAGGGGTTTAGCATTGAAACTGCCTATGGCGACTACGATCTTGCCCCCTTTGTTCCGGAAAAGCATACAACCCTGCTCCTGGCTGCAAAAAAGTCCATTATCAGCCCCAAATAATTTATTTGCTATTCCAAATCCTTTTTGGTATCAAAAAATTTAGTGAGCAATGTGCAGTAGTTTTTTAGCTTTGTTTAAAAGTTTACCGCACAAACCCGGAGATGGTTGTGCGGTATTTTTATTAGCGGGCTGAAAACACTGCGGGTTTCAAGTTAGGGTTTCAAGCAAGGAACGGAGGGATATCATGTTTGAAGGCACAGTGAAGTGGTTTAACGAATCAAAGGGCTTTGGTTTTATCGCACAGGATAATGGCAAGGATGTTTTTGTGCATTACTCAGCGATCAACAAGGACGGCTTCAAAACCTTGCAAGAAGGTGAACGCGTCCGCTTCGAAATTGTAGACGGCCAAAAGGGCCCTGCAGCAGCCAACGTGGAACCGCTGTAAAGATCACAACACCAACGTTTGACCACCCAAGGGCCTGCGCGAAAGCGAGGGCCCTTTTTTTATTCTTATTCCCTTTTCATCGGCTTTTTGACCCATCCGGAATTTCCGGGGAAGATTGCGATCCTTTTTCCGTTGTTTTATCTTTCTTCTTTTGCGTGCAAATGGGAGATCCCCATTTGGCCTGCCGCGCCTCGCAAACAGGGGCGGAAAAAGACGCAAAAACTGCCTGAGGGCAAAGCCCGAGTTTTTTTTTGCGTTCCGCCTTCGTCGAGAAGCAAGGGAAGCCCGCAGGGCCAGGACTGGCTGGGGTGCCCTTTTCTTGTTTCTTCTTTTGGGCACGCAAAAGAAGAAAAAGAGAGCAAAGGCCAAGATCGTTGTCACCTTCTCCTAAATTCCCCATGAACTTTTACCCCTCTTTTTTCTCCGCACCCCATCTCCCTGTTTGCACTGACACACTTTCCCCTATACAATATAAAAAAGCGTCCCGGCGCGCTTACCGGAAAAATCTGCCGAACACTCTTCGCACAGGGTTGAACACCATGCTGGATTCTTCCGAACATATAAAATTCATCATCTCCCTTTTCGCCATCGTCAACCCCATCGGGGCCATTCCCATCTATATCAGTCTCACCGACGAATACCGTGCGGAGGATCGCGCCAGAATCGTCCGGATTACTCCGGTGGCGGTGGTGGCCATTCTGCTGGTGACCCTGATCAGCGGCGAGTTCATCCTCCGATTTTTCGGAATATCCGTTGATTCCTTCCGGGTGGGCGGCGGCATCCTTCTTTTGCTCATGTCCATCTCCATGCTCCAGGCCAGGACAAGCCGCACCGCGCATACCAGCGACGAGGCCGAAGAAACCGCGGACCGAGAAACCATCGCCGTCGTACCGCTGGCCATCCCCCTGCTCTCCGGGCCGGGCGCCATAAGCACGGTTATCGTTTATGCCTACAAGGCAAAAGGAATTTCCGCCTATCTGATTACCAGCGCGGGCATCCTCCTCATCGGCCTGGCCATCTATCTTTCTCTGCTCGCCGCGCCCTACATCGCCAAAAAACTCGGCAGAACCGGGATCAACATCATCACCCGGATCATGGGCCTTATCCTGGCAGCCATTGCCGTGGAATTCATCACCACCGGACTGAAGAACATCTTTCTACCCCTGACCTGACTCTTGGCGACTCCCCCGGCCTGACACCAGTCGATCAGGCCTGTTTTCCCTATGACCGCCCGGCTTTTTCCGTGCCACAGGAAGCCAGCGGCCGCAAACAGGAGAGCCACGCCCATGAAAGTCATTGCCGCGGTCAACGGCCTTGTCACCTCGGACATTGCGGCGTTCTATGCCCTGCGCTACGCCGCATTTCTTGACTACACCCTGTGCCTGCTCCACGTCGAAAACCCTGCGGACAGCAAGGAAGAGGTGGAATCGAGCATGTCGGCCATCGAAGAGACAGCCGAACAATATCAGGTGAGAACCGAACGGGTTTTCCTGAAGGGGGAACCAGCCCCGGCCATTCAGGCCCATCTGCAGGAAATCAGGGCCGACATTCTCTTTTGCAGCACCCGGATGCGCAAACGCTTTTTCGAGGACTCGCTCAGCGAAAAGCTCACCCGCCTTCGTCTGCCGGCCGACCTGGCCATCGTCCGGGTCGCCCATATGGATGCCGTCTTCATCACAGAAAATATCCTGCTACCCATCAGGGAAGACCGCCTCTCCGTGAAAAAATTCATCTTTGTCAGCGCCATGGCCAAAGCCCTTGGCGCTTCAACCGAGATCTACAGTGTCAGCCCTGCGGGAAACCGCCGGTTGGCCAGGCTGGACATCGGAAACGCCAGAGAGATTTTCCAGAAAATCAACAATCGCCTCAGCCACTACACAAAGGGTTTCAAGCTCATGGCCGTACCCTTGCGGATCAAGCATAGCCTGGTCGAAAACGAAGTCGATCAGATCATGCACCATCTGGCACACCAGAAATTTCAGCTGATGATCATCGGCGGCAGAAGATTGTCGGTCTTTTCCCAGCTTTTCACGGAAGATCCGATTACTCGCATCTTCCGCTACACGCCGGTAAACACCATTGCCTTTTATGCCCGGGACGCAGAGTGATGCAGCTTTTCCGTCTGGAAAAACCCATGCTGCTCCGGCAGCTGAAAACCTCGGAAGACGGCCTGACCTCCAGCCAGGTCGCCCGGCGTCTGCGCGAGTTCGGCCCCAATGTTCTGGAAAAAGCGGCAAAAAAAAACTATCTCCTTGCCTACCTGGGCCAGTACAGCAATTTTTTCGCCATTCTGCTGGAGGTGGCCGCCCTCCTCTCCTTTATCGCCGACCATTACGACCCGGAAAAAGGCAGCGATATCCTGGGTTATGCCATCCTCGGTGCGGTCATCATCAACGCCACCTTTACGTTCTGGCAGGAATACCGGGCGGACAAGGCCATGGAGGAACTGCTCAAGCTGATACCGACCATGGTTTCGCTGAAGCGCGACAACCAGGTAATACAAATCAAGGCGGAAAATCTGGTTCCCGGAGATATCATGCTTCTGGAAGAAGGAAGCAAAATCGCAGCGGACGGAGTTGTTATCGAGGCCAACTCTCTGTATCTCAATCTCTCATCCCTTAACGGGGAATCAGCGCCCGCTTCACGCTCAACCGAACCGGGCACGGCAAATCGTCCTCTGGAAGCAAGGAACATGGTCTTTGCCGGAACCACCGTCGTTTCCGGCAGTGGGGTGGCGGTCGCGAGCGCCACGGGCAATGCCACGGAATTCGGCAACATTGCCAGCCTCACCAAAAACGTGCGCAAGACGCTCACCCCCATGCAGCGCGAAATTATCCACATTACCCGCGTTTTTACGGGAATCGCCCTGTTCATGGGCTGCGTCTTTTTCGCTCTCGGCCTGTTCTCCGGCAAGGGAATCATGCTTGCCTCGATTTTTGCCCTTGCCCTGATCGTCGCCAACGTTCCTGAAGGGCTGCTGCCGACCATCAGCCTGTCACTCTCCCTGGCAAGCCAGCGCATGGCCAAACGCAACGCCCTGATCAAGAACCTCGACTCCGTGGAGACCCTGGGCAGTGCCACGGTCATCTGCACCGATAAAACCGGCACCCTGACCAAAAACGAGATGACCGTCAAGTTTCTCTGGCTTGCCGGCGGCGAAGAGGTTTCCGTTTCAGGAGAAGGGTATCGCACGCCCGGTGAATTTTCCTGTGACCATTACAATGAAAGCAGCGAGCACCGTCTTGCCGATCTGCTCACCGCCGGGCTGCTCAACTGCCGTGCCACCATTGACGAGGAAAATTTGCGGGGAGATCCCACCGAACTGGCCATTGTCGCGGCCGGTCGGAAAAAGGGGATTACAGCCCCGGAACTGAAAAAAGTTCGGGAGTTCATTTTCACCAGCGAACGCAAGATGATGTCCAGCGTGTATCAGGAGGGAGAGACTACCCACCTCTTTACCAAGGGCGCGGTGGAGGTAACGCTGCCGAAATGCGCTACTTTTCTGGGAAAAGACGGCAAGGAACATCCCCTCACCGAGGCGACCCGACAGGCAGCCCTTGCCAAAGCCGACGTTTTCGAGAACCAGGCGTTTCGCGTTTTGCTCATTGCGCGCGGCACCAAGGAAAAAGAAGAGGGCCTAACCCTGCTGGGGCTCGTTGCCATCATGGATCTGCCCCGGAGCGAAGTGCATGCGGCGGTAGCCTCCTGCAAAACCGCCGGGATCCGCACCATGATGATCACCGGGGACAACCCGCGCACCGCTGCAGCCATTGCCAGGATGATCGGCATGGATTTCGACCGGGTCATCACCGGTCCTGAACTGGAAAAGCTGCAAGACGAAGAGTTGGAGCAGATTCTCGCTTCGGAAACCGCGCTCTTTGCCAGAATGGCAGGCAACCAGAAGCTGCGTATCGCCACGGCCCTCCAGAACAACGGCGAAATCGTGGCCATGACCGGTGACGGGGTCAATGATGCCCCGGCCCTGAAAAAGGCGGACATCGGCATCGCCATGGGTCTTTCCGGCACCGAGGTGGCCAAGGAGGCGGCGGACATGGTGCTGCTCGATGATAATTTCTCCTCCATCGTCATTGCCATCGAGGAAGGCAGAAATGTCTATTTCAACGTCAAGAAATTCGTCACCTACGTGCTCGCCTCCAACGCACCGGAAATCGTGCCCTACATCCTGCATTTCTTCCTGAAAATCCCCCTGCCCCTTTCGGTGATCCAGATCCTTTCCATCGATCTGGGCACGGACATCCTCCCGGGCGTGGCCTTGGGCAGCGAACGGCCGGAAAAGAATATCATGACCAGGCCGCCGGTGGGCAAGGGCGAAAAAATCCTTGATTGGGAGGTGTTCAAACGCGGTTATTTTTTCCTGGGAATCATCGAGGCCACCGCTGCAATGGTTGCATTTCTCTCCTTCCTGCTCCTGCACGGCTGGCAATACGGCACTGTGGATCTTGCCGACCCGCTGCTGCATCGGCAGGCCATGACCATGACTTTGTTGGGCGCGGTTTCCTGCCAGCTTCTCAATGCCTGGACAATGCGGAGTTGGGAATTTTCCGCTTTCAGCGTGGGGTTTTTCTCCAACCGCATGATGCTGGTGGCCATGGGGGTCGAACTGGTCTGGGTCTGGGGACTTCTCAATGTGGCGGTGGTGCAGAAGGTGTTCAATACCGCCCATGTGCCGATTGGCGATCTCTGGATATTGCTGCCCTTTCCCGTGCTCCTTTTTCTAAGCCATGAAGGGTACAAATGGTTACGCCGAAGCAGGAACAGCCTGGCCACTCCCTAACAGAATCCGGCATGAGGATATTTCAGCCGCTTATGCCATCAATCTTTGGCCATTTTTTTCTTCGCAACCGCATCCAAACATGATACCTTTTCCAAGTTAAAATATTCAGCCTTGGGCTGTTTCTGGGATTTGAAAACCGCAACGGAGCGCATACCTTGACCACCATCGATTTCAACGCCCAACGCCTTGATCACGCCAAGAAGATCGTCAGCAAGATCAAACTCCCGGCCCAGCCCACCATCGTCATCGAAATAAACAAGGAAATGCGCGCCGAGCATCCCCATTTCGAGCGCATCGGCAATCTGGTAACCCAGGACGCTTCGATAAGTGCCAAGGTCATCAACGTCATCAACTCCCCGTTTTTCGGTTTGGCCAGAAAATGCGAATCCATTGTCCAGGCCCTGACCTACATGGGGTTGGAGAATTTCAAAAAGGTGGTGCTCACCGCCTGCCTGCAGGATGCCCTGGGCACCGGCTCCGCAGGGGACAAGATTTTCTGGGATCATTCCCTGCATACCGCAGTGGCGGCCGAAGCCCTGGCGAAATCCATGCGCGGTGTCCTGAGCGCCGACGAAATCACCCCGGACATGGCATACATGACCGGTCTGTTCCACGACTGTGCCATCCCGATGCTGCTGAAACGGAGCCCGGAATACAGCGCCTTTATCGATGCCGCCCTCAGCCATAAACGCGACATCATCCAGGAGGAGGACGCCCTGGTCGGTTCCGACCATTGCGTGGTAGGCGGACTCATGGCAAAGACCTGGTCGCTTCCCGATGCGGTATGCAAGACCATCATCCACCACCATACCTCCGACCTCGCCGGGCTGGGACCTGTACCGGCCAAGCTCATTGCCCTCACCAAGATCGCCGATTACATCGCCTATACCTTTGGCTTTTCCATCGGCATGGTAGACCAGATCATCGAGGGAGAGTGGGATCAGGAAGAGTGGTGCGAACTCAACGAGAGTGTATTGCATTAACTGCATCTCGGGCCGGACAACCTCGATGACCTGAAAGATCAGATCTTCGAACAGCTCGCTGAACAGTGATCCTCGTCAAGGGGTTCGTTTCTGGCAAAAAAGACAAGAGCCCGTTCCTTGGCTTGAGCCACCGAATCGCTGGATTGCACGGCAGAAGCCAGTGAATGCCCGAACGGGTAATTTTTAGCAAAATAATGACTGAACTCCTTGAGACGACCCAAGCGACGCTCCGGCAAGAAACTCTCCTCTAGAAGCTCGACAAACCTCAGATACAACGCCGGTTTGTTCACCTTCGGAACCTCCGTACCAAAACCGTAAATCCCGTGGGCCAGCTCGGCGAAAATCCAGGGGCGAATAGCCGCAGCCCGACCGATCATCAGCCCGTCCGCCCCTGACTGGGCAAGACACGTCCTGGCATCCTCCAGCGAAAAAATCCCGCCGTTGGCAATAACCGGAATGTTCAGCCAGCCTTTGACCTTGCCGACCCATGGCCAGCGCGGCTTGCGGACGAACGGCTCCCCCCGCAGTCTGGCATGCACCGAAAGCAGTTCAATCCCTTCGCCTTCCAACATCAAGCAGAAATTACGCAGTTTTTCCTCATCCAGAGTCTCGCCCAGTCGAATCTTGGCGGTGAGCGGCAAATCGGTCTGCCTTCTGGCTTCGGCCACCAAGGCCCGAACCGTGGCGGGCTCCTCCATCAGGCGGCTGCCCGCCCCCATGCGGCGGACGGTAGGCGCGGGACAGCCCAGGTTGAGATCGATGGCATCGGCTTGCAATGCGTGCAGTTTACCGATGGCAGGGGCGACCTCCTCCACCCGGCTTACCAGGAGTTGATAAGAGAGAGGCCTTTCCTGGGGGGCGCGGACAAGATAGGGGGAGAGCTGGGGATTTTCCATGGGCAGCCGTTTGGCAGCCAACATCTCGGTGGAAAGCAGGCCAACCCCACCCAGTTCAAGGATAAGGCGGCGCAGGGCCGAATGGGTCAACCCGGCCATGGGCGCCAGCAGGAGGGGCGAAAAAAGCTCCATTCCCTTCAGTTTCAAAGATTGCACCTTATCCATGCCGGGCTCGCAAAAAATCGTCACCCCGGTGAAAAGCGGGGTCCAGTTCTTCCGCCACTCTCAGCAAACCCTGGTTTCCGGCTTTCGCCGGAATGACTGGGTGGTACGATTTCTTGCTTTTTACGAGTGCATTATTCATACAGGATGTCCCGCGAAATTTTCCACAAAACCGCAGCATGTTCTATTCCCTGCCCAGCAGCTTTTTGACCAAAGTCCCCACCTTTGATTCCCGTTTTGCAAGGAAATCCAGGTCAGCCTTTTCCGCCAGATCCACCCTTTGCGCAAGAATCAACTCAGCCGCGATCTCGGCCCCGCCCACGGTCAGCTCCTTGCAGGTTGCACCGTTTTTTTCCTTGCGTCGTTTGAGCAACACCCGGCAGCAGGTGGCACCGAAGCGAGTCCGAAAACGGTCGTGCATCTCTTTGGCCACCATTTCGAACTCCTTTGTCTTCATGCCCCCTTTCTGGCGCGGCCCGAGAAAAAGACCCAAGGCAACCTCGGCCCCGGCCAGCGAGCCGCAGGTGCATCCTGCCCCACCCATGCCATGGCAGAACCCGGAGCCCAGGCGAGCCGCCATTTCGGGAGTGAGATCCCCGCAAAAGGCCTGATTGGCTACAACAATTACCGTCTCGGAACAGCAGTAGCCCCGGGCCGAGAAGATATTGGTCGCCCGCCCCCCGACCAGTTCAACTATATGTGCTCTGTTTTCCTGGTTTCTCATGTTTCATCCCACAGCAAAAAATGGTTACCGCATATCAATAGCAAAACTTTGCAAAAATAAGTGCTCCGACAGGGCTCTCCTGACCTTGCCGAAAGGCTCAGCACGAACGGAATTGAATACGATACAGAAATTTTCCGTTCACCCTGAGCCTGTCGAAGGGTCGTTTTGGCGATCCCTCAACGAGATCAACCAAACCCCATCCCGCCCTTTCCACAACCAGTGCATATAACACAAAAGGCCAGCCGGATCACTCACAATCCCGGCTGGCCTTTCACCTTCATTTCTCGGTTTTCAGTTTTTTTATCCCTTGGTAAAGGTAAGTCCTGTTTCCCCCCGGTCCACGAGAATCGTATCTCCCTCAACAAAGGTCCCGTCCAGGATCTTCATGGCCAGACCATCCTGAACATAACGCTGGATGGCACGCTTGAGCGGCCGGGCTCCGAAACTCGGATCATAGCCCACCTCGATCAGGTACTCTTTGGCCGGTTCGGTCAGACTGATGCTGTACTTCTGCTCGGCCAGCCGCTGGATGAGCAACGCCACCTGGATGTCGATAATCCGGGAAAGATGTTCCTTGCCCAGGGAGTGGAAGATGATGATTTCATCGATCCGGTTCAAGAATTCTGGCCGGAACTGGGCATGGAGAATCGCGTCGATCTGGGTCTGCATTTCACCCCTGCGGCTCTCGCCCATCTCCATGATCATCTGGCTACCGAGATTCGAGGTCATGATCAGGATGGTGTTCTTGAAATCCACGGTTCTGCCCTTGCCGTCGGTCATCCGACCGTCGTCCAGAATCTGGAGCAAAACATTGAACACGTCCGGGTGGGCCTTTTCGATCTCGTCAAAAAGGATGACCGAATACGGCCTGCGCCGCACCGCCTCGGTGAGATAGCCGCCCTCCTCATAGCCCACATAGCCCGGAGGTGCGCCGATCAAACGGGAGACCGAATGTTTTTCCATAAACTCGGACATATCCAAGCGGATCATGGCCTTTTCGGAATCAAAAAGGAAATGGGCCAGGCTTCTCGCCAGCTCGGTCTTGCCCACCCCTGTGGGGCCCAAAAAGATAAAGGAACCCAGAGGGCGATTGGGGTCCTGCAACCCGGCCCGCGCCCTCCGCACCGCATTGGCCACCGCAGTGATCGCCTCTTTCTGGCCCACCACCCGCTTGGCCAGCTCAACATCGGCATGGACCAGCTTGTCCTTTTCCCCTTGCAGTAGCCGGTCTACGGGAATGCCGGTCCACTTAGCCACCACCTGGGCCACATCCTCCTCATCCACCTCTTCCTTGAGCATCTTCCGATCCTTCTGGATCTCTGCAAGATGGGTGTTTTCGGAGGCCAATTGTTTTTCCAGCTCCACGATCTTGCCGTAACGGATCTCGGCAACCTTGCTCAGATCGCCCTGCCGTTCCGCCTGCTGCTCGGCAACCCGCGCCTCGTCGATGGCGCTCTTGACGGTGCGGATTTTTTGGATGATGTCCCGCTCCAGAGTCCAATGGCCCTTCATGGCGGTCAGGCTCTCGTTGATCTCGGCCAGCTCAGCCTCGATCTTGGCCAGCCGCTCTTTCGAGCCGACATCACTTTCTTTTCTCAGGGCCTCACGCTCGATCTCCAGCATGATCCGCTTACGATCAACCTCGTCGATCTCGGTGGGCATGGAATCGATCTCTATCCGCAACCGGGAAGCCGCCTCGTCGATGAGGTCGATGGCCTTGTCCGGCAAGAAGCGGTCGGTGATGTAGCGATTGGACAGGGTCGCAGCCGCAACCGTAGCCGAATCCTTGATCCGCACCCCGTGATGCACCTCGTATTTCTCCTTGATCCCGCGCAGGATAGCGATGGTGTCGTCCAAGGAGGGTTCCTGCACCAAAACCTGCTGGAAGCGGCGCTCAAAGGCGGCATCCTTTTCGATGTATTTCCGGTACTCGTTCAGGGTGGTGGCGCCGACACAGTGCAGCTCGCCCCGGGCCAGAGCGGGCTTGAGCATATTGGAGGCATCCATGGCCCCCTCCGCTGCCCCGGCACCCACCAGAGTGTGGATTTCGTCGATGAAGAGGATCACCTCCCCTTCCCGTTTCTGCACCTCTTTGAGCACCGCCTTGAGCCGATCCTCAAACTCACCGCGGTACTTGGCCCCGGCCACCAGCGCTCCCAAGTCCAGGGAAAGAACCTGCTTGTTACGCAGGGTTTCCGGCACGTCGCCATTGACGATTCTCTGGGCCAAGCCTTCGACAATAGCGGTCTTGCCCACTCCGGGTTCGCCGATGAGCACCGGGTTGTTCTTGGTTCTCCGGGAAAGCACCTGGATCACCCGGCGCACCTCATCATCGCGGCCGATGACCGGGTCGAGCTTGCCCTGCCGGGCAACATCGGTGAGGTTGCGGGCATATTTTTCCAGAGCCTGATACTTCTCCTCGGGGTTCGGATCGGTGACCCGCTGGTTGCCGCGAATGGCGACCAGCGCCTGCAAAAAAGCCTCCCGGCTTATTCCTCTGCGCTTAAAAGCCTGGGCCACGGAGGAATCCTTGTCGTCGAGTACGGCGAGAATCAGATGCTCCAAGCTGACGTATTCGTCCTGCATCTCACCGGCCACTTTAAAAGCCCGGTCCAGCAGGGACTGGAATCGTTTCCCGGCATAGGCCTGGGTGTACCCGCCGCCGCTCACCTGGGGCAGCTTGGTCAGTAGCGCATCCATATCCTGCTGGAGCAGGGATGGAGTCACCCCCATCTTTTGCAGAATGGGTGCCACAACCCCATCGGTTTGCTCCAGAAGGATCTTCATGAGATGCTCGGGCTGCAACTCCTGGTGTCCCTTTCCCTGGGCCAGATTCTGGGCCGCCTGCACCGCTTCCTGCGATTTCGTCGTAAATTTATCAAACTGCATATCCGTTGCTCCTTAAGAAAAAATAACCAGTTGAACGCCCCCGCTCTGTACTGCAGATACCGTAAGCGCGCCCCCAGTTGCTGTCAAGGGCGGACCGTCAAATTACTGACGCAGGCCACAGGTCTGCTTGGGCCGAGCCGCCCGGCCTCAACAGGAGATCTCATTGGCGCGCAGCCGAGCTCCGGAGAAGCTGTCGAAAAAGGGTTTCCATCGCCAAACTCACCTTCATTGTGCAGACAAAAATCTTTTTTGTCGAGATCAGCTTTAAGGGACACGCCAAAGTCGGCATCCCGATTATGCTTTTTTCTCTGCTCGTTCTTGTTTTACTGTTATACTTAGGAACCGTTACGAAATAATCACTGCTATCCCTCTTGTTTTGTTCCGGCTCCCTGTATGCCGTTTCTTCCACCGCCATGACGAGTTTCATTATTACACGGCTTCGGATAGGGGCTGTTGCCCCTGCCGGGATAAAAGCAAAGCCTGAACCAGTTCTCACATGGAAACAGCTCACATGAAAACCCTCTGGATGTCCCTCTTCAGCAAAAAAAACCTCCAGGTCATCACCGACTGGCTGCACCGCTATGTCCTGACCTATGACCACCTTATCCAGGCGCTGGTGATAATCTGCGCCTTACTCTTAGCCTTTCTGGTCGGCAATAGAATCAAACGAAAATTATCAGATCCTGACCGACCCCAGAAACGCTTCCCCCAGTTGCTCTCTGCCGCACTGCCCCTTACTTCGCCCTTGCTCTGGCTTTTCCTGCAGTTGATCTTGCTGCAGGTTGCCATTGAAGTTGAATGGCCCCACAATCTGCTCACCGTTGTCGTCAATCTCCTGACTGTCTGGATCGTTATCCAGACAACCTCCCTGTTTTTCAGCAACACCGTCTGGATCAAGCTGATTGCGGTCCTCGCTTGGAGCGTAGCGGCCCTCAACATCATGGGCTTGCTGGGCCAAACTGTCAGCCTGCTCGACCGTCTGACCCTCAAATTTGGCGCACTGCGCATTTCCCTTCTCACCATGTTCGAGGGGCTCCTAGCCCTGGTACTGCTAATCTGGGCGGCTCGCACCCTCTCCCGCCTTCTCGAAAAGCGCATCCAAGAGAACTCGAGCCTCTCCCCTTCCATCCAGGTTCTTTTCATAAAACTGTCTAAGGCTGCCCTCATTGCCACCGCTTTTCTGTTGGGTTTGCGCCTGGTCGGCATCGACCTCTCGGCGTTTACCATTTTCACCGGCGCAGTTGGCGTGGGCATCGGCTTTGGTCTGCAAAAAATTGCCTCCAACCTGATCAGCGGCATCATTCTCCTGCTGGACAAATCCATCAAGCCGGGTGATGTCATCACCGTGGGCGAGACCTATGGCTGGGTGAACTCGTTAGGCGCTCGCTATACCTCGCTTATCACCCAAGAAGGCAAGGAATTCCTGATTCCCAATGAAGACCTGATCACGCAACAGGTGGAAAACTGGTCGTTCAGCAACAGTACGGTACGCTTGAAAATTCCAGTGGGGATTGCCTACAGCTCGGATGTGCGCACGGCCATGGCACTGTGCGAAAAAGCAGCAGGTAAGGCAGAGAGAATCATCCGGGATCCGCCGCCCATTTGCCTGCTCATCGGCTTTGGCGACAGCTCCGTTGATCTTGAGTTGCAAGCCTGGATCGACGATCCGGCCAACGGGATCAAAAACGTGACCAGTGAAATTCTCTTAAATATCTGGGATGCATTCCATGAGCAGGGCATTGAAATCCCCTTTCCACAGCGGGATGTTCACATCAAAACCATGCCCCCCGGAACAGGAGGCATGGCAGGTGGACAGCAGGAGACGCACCGGTAAGATCTTTGGTCCGGAGCTTGGCGCAGAGGCAAGGGCAAGCACGAATGGATCGCCCCAGCACAACAATTACATTATACCGTTCGGCCTGAGCCCGTCGAAAGCCAACAGAGCACATTATACCGTTCAGCCTGAGCCTGTCGAAGGCCAACAGAGCACATTAATCCGTTCGGACTGAGCCTGTCGAAGGCCCACAATAGCATGGGAACCACGGTTCGACAGGCTCACCGCGAACGAAAACGCAAACGGGAACTAATCTTACACCTCAAACGATTGATGCGGGTCCGGGACATCAACCTGCGCAAAACCCAGCTCCTGGCGCAGACTCTCGGCAAAGATATCGGCCACCTCCTCCTCGCCATGCACCACAAAGGTGCGGGATGGTTTCTTCTGCATGGCACCGGCCCAGGCCAACAGCCCATCCCGGTCGGCATGGCCGCTGAAACCGGTAAGGGTTTCCACCTTGGCGCGCAGCGGAAACTCCTCGCCATAGATCCGGACTGTTTCTTCCCCTTCGACAATCTTGCGGCCCAGGGTGTTGGGCGCCTGCCAACCGGTGACCAGGATGGTGTTTTTCTTGTCGCCGATGCGCTTACGCAGATGGTGCAGGATGCGACCTCCCTCCATCATGCCGCTGGCGCTGATAATGATCGCCGGCTCCCGCAAGAAATTCAACTCCTTGGAGTCTTCCACACTCTGGGTGTAGCGCAGGGTATCAAAGCCAAAGGGGTTGCTGTGGTTGTCCTTCAATAAAAATTCCCGGATCTCGCTGTCGTAGGTCTCAGGATGCAGCCGGAAAATATCGGTTACCCGGGTGGCAAGCGGGCTGTCCACATAGATGGGGACATTGGGAATATCGCGCTTCAAAAAGAGCCGGTGCAGAGCATAGACCAACTGCTGGGTCCTCCCCACGGCAAAGGCAGGGATCAAGAGGGTGCCGCCCCGCTGGTAGGTCTCGTTGACAATGCGCTCCAACTCCTTTTCCGACTCCGGATACGGCGGATGCTGACGATTGCCGTAGGTGGACTCCATGATGAGGATGTCCGCGCCCTCGCTCAAAACAGCCGGGTCTTTGATAATCGGAATCCCGGCTCGCCCGATATCCCCGCTGAAAACCAGCCGGACATCGCGCCCTTTCTCCTGATCGTGGATGTCGAGAATCACATTGGCGCTGCCCATCATGTGTCCGGCATCCACCAGGGTAAGATGCACGCCGGGCAAAATCTCCCGCTTACGGTTATAGCTGATGCCCACGAACTGATCCATGGCCGTGACCACATCCTCTTTGGTGTAGAGGGGCTCAAACTCTTTCTGGTTCTTCTTTTTGCGCAATTTGTTGGTAAATTTTACATCCTGCTCCTGGATATGGGCGCTGTCCATGAGCATCACCGCGCAGAGATCGCGGGTGGCCGAGGTGCAAAAGACATCGCCTTCAAACCCCTTTTTGACCAGACAGGGGATGTTGCCGGAGTGATCGATATGGGCATGGGAGAGAATCAGGCAGTCAAGATCCTTGCCCGCGCAAAAGCCGCTGCGGTTGAGCTCAAAAGCCTCTTTCCGCTTGCCCTGAAAGAGCCCGCAGTCAAGGAGGATGCTTTTGCCGTTTACTTCAAGGAGGTGCTGTGAACCGGTAACGGTTTTCGCCGCACCGTGGAAGGTAATTTTCATGGATATGCTCCCTTGTTGGTTGAGATGATTTCCGCACAGCATACAAGGATGGCAGGAATAAAAGAAGTAAAGATTTGCCTTGAATAGCTCTGCCGATCAGGACTCTTCCCGCACATTCCCAGACCTCGTTTATTTCCCCCAACCGGGTGGAAATAATATATTCTTGAATTGCTCCATGGTGTCAGGTAGACAGATAACTTCCCGATCATTTTTAGCCGGAATTATATCGCTAGCTACAGAACACCCCCATATGGGGTGGATATATGGCTATTCAAGTGAAAAGGTGTTCAAAACTTGCCCAGAAAAAGCAATTAAAGGCCCAAAAACCGAAAAAAACAAACAACTCGAGCTAGCTCGATACTACTATTATTATAAACCAAAATTAAATTATGAAATGTCTCATTGTGACAACTCACCCACTCTCAAAATGTCTTTGCAAGCTATTGACCGAGCATGTTGTCAATAGGCTAACTGCAATGAAACATGAAGTTGTAATTGAAGACCTATATGCTGACAAATTTGAACCATTATTAACCGAATCAGAACGAAACTCTTATTATAGTGGTTCTTATGACTCTTCAAATTTTTCTGAGCAGGCCAATAGGCTATTAGAAGCAGAGGCTCTTGTTCTACTTTTTCCAACTTGGTGGTTCAGCTTTCCGGCCATGCTTAAAGGTTGGTTTGATCGAGTTTGGGGACCTGGCATTGCCTACGATCACGCAAGTGATCTTGGCCCAATCAAATCTCGATTAGATAATTTACGGAAAGTGTTAGTAGTAACAACGTTGGGGGCACCTTGGTGGGTGGATAGACTGATAATGTGGCAACCAGTAAAAAGAGTTGTAAAGGTTGCGTTATTAGGAGCATGCGCAAAAAAAAGTAAACTGAAATATCTATCACTCTACAACAGTGAAAAACTCAACAATGAGAGTATCGCCAGATTTAAACACAAAATTGACAAAGCTCTCAATGATTGGGGAGAGTAATGTTTATAACAAATCGCTTAACTTGACCGTGAACCTCCCCCGGTTTAGTGGACATAAAAGTCTAGCTAAACCGGAGGTAAAAAAATGCCCAGGTACAACAACCCGAAGAAAACCAGACGATACTCAACGGAATTCAAGATCAAAGCGGTACAACTTAGCCACCTGGATAACGTACAAGTCAAAGTATGTAGCAAAAACAAAGGAAGAGTGAAAGCATGAGAACAAAAGAAGCAATACGAACACGTCGGGCTGTTAAGCAGTATGATGCAAGCCATAGCATGACGCCTGAGGAAATTAATGAGCTGTTGTCTTTGGCCATTCTTGCTCCTACGGCTTTCAATATTCAAAACTGGCGTTTTGTTGTGGTAACTGATCCTGAGTTACGGAAACAAATCAGGGAAGTGGCTTGGGATCAAGCACAAGTGACAGATGCTTCGTTATTCATTGTTCTCTGTGCCGATATGAAATCCTGGGAAAAGCAGCCCCATCGATACTGGGTCAATGCCCCAAAAGAGGTCCAGGATTTTATGATTCCAGCGATCGACAATTATTATCGAGGGAAAGAGCAAGTTCAGAGAGATGAGGCCATGAGATCCTGTGGCATAACAGCACAAACATTAATGCTAACGGCAAAATCAATGGGCTACGATTCATGTCCAATGGATGGTTTCGATTTCGAAAAAGTTGCCGAACTTATTCGTCTTCCTGCCGACCATGTAATTGCAATGTTTGTGGCAATTGGCAAGGGAACAAAAGAGCCGTGGGCGCGTCCGGGACAGCTAGATCTTAATGAGGTAATTATCAAAAACAGCTTTGAATAGTAACAAAGGGATAAGAGGACAGATCTATTTTCAAAGAAGTCTCAGGCATAAATAAATCTATCCCCTCTTTCAATTATCTCTGCCCTAAAAAGCGTTCAGGCCATTGAGTTCAGCCGTTTTTCCTACAGCATAGGAGCAACCTCATGAAGGAGTTCTCGGAAATAATCCTGACGTTGACCATATTGGTTTTTGGGATATTTTTGCCTATGAATGTCATGTCGGCGCAGCAGGAGAGCAGTATTGTCATGCTGAAATCAAAAATGAGCACAGCCACTGTACCTCCCGGTAATCCGGATGACGCTCCACCTCCCGGTAATCCAGACGATGCTCCGCCTCCGGGTAATCCCGATGACGCCCCTCCCGGCAACCCGGACGATGCCCCGCCACCGGGTAATCCAGATGATGCTCCGCCTCCGGGCAATCCGGATGATGCTCCCCCCGGCAACCCGGACGATGCCCCGCCACCACCCCAATAAAAAAAAGGAATACAGCCTATGCAAGCGCGCGGACCACTCATGATAGAACACCGGCTCATTGAACGGATGCTGAATATTGTCCGGGACAGGCTGGCGCTGGCAGTGAAAAACAAATCCATTGACCCCTTGTTTGTCGATGCAGCTGTGGATTTTATCCGCACCTATGCTGATCGCACCCACCACGGGAAAGAAGAAGATATTTTGTTTCGGAACTTGGACACCAAAGAGTTGTCGGCTGCGGACCGGAAAGTGATGAATGAATTGATAGCAGAACATGTCTTCGGCCGGAATACCACCAAGTCTCTGGTCGAGGCAAATACACGCTATCGGAATGGAGACGCTTCCGCCCTTGAAGACATTGCCAGATGTTTGAAGACCCTTGTCGATTTTTATCCCAAGCATATCGGAAAAGAGGACAAGGTTTTTTTCCCTGCCGCCCGAGCCTATTTCTCCGAAGAAGAAGATCAAGCTATGCTAAGCGAATTCTATTTGTTCGATCAAAAAATGATCCATGAGAAATATAAATCTATCGTCGATGAATTCGGGGGTAAAGGGAAATAACGCCGGAGTCCGGTTTCCGGAGAGTTGATCGCGGATTGCCCTTGGTATCATAGGATATTTGAACGCAGACTCCAAAAAGAGCAAATCATGGATCGCACATCTTGTGTCACAGAGATAAAAAACCCCACAGCCTTCCTGAATAGTCTTGGATCACCAGCTCTTCTTCTACAAGCTGTTCCAAGACAAGTCGTAACGGCAAATAAAAAGGCCTGTGAATTATTTGCTAAACGTCTGGATCAAATTGAGGGGTACAGAGGAGGCCAAGTCTTTGATTGCGTTCACGCTTTTACAGAAGCAGGGTGCGGATTAGACCCCAACTGTGAAAACTGCAAAATTAAAAACGCAATCGTAGATACCTTTGCAACCGGAAATTCACACAGCCATGTCCGCACCATTCTGGACATCAAAAAACAGACAAAAATCACTCACCATGAAATGCAAGTATCAACCGAGAAAATCGGAGATTTTGCCCTCGTAACCATCGAAAAATACAGAATACAAGCATAACAATGCCCGTGTGTGAAGGAAAAGCAAGAATGACCCTGGAACACCTCTGGTCCAAACTGGCAGACATCGAAGCCAAGTCCGGCATGAAATGCGGGCGGCCTGACAAGTGCAATGCCGACTGCTGCCACCCCTCCATCATGGGAGGCGTACCGGGTGTCACCCCGCCGGAGACCGAAGTGATCAATACCTTTTTGGCACAGCAGAAGGGATTCCGCTTTTATGAAGCAGGCCTTGATGGTTGCAAGTTTTTGGGCAAGGACGGGCTGTGCCGGATTTATCCTGTCCGACCCATCGACTGCCGGGTCCATTTCTGCAAAGAGAACTCGCTGGAAAGCCAGCCCAACCCCGAGATCGTATCCCTGGTGGCAGAGTACCATGCCCGCCATGAAGCGGCGTTTATGGCAACGGAACTGATTGATTCGTTCCGGTTTTTGGGGGAGCAGTAGGGATTGCCGTCGCTCCCGACGCTGTCCTTTGCTCCAGAAAGGAGAAAAAACCGTAGATGATTACAACCTTGCTGGTGATAGCCGGAATTCTCTATCTGGCCCTGCAGCTTGAGGACACCTTTAAAATCCCCTCGCCCCTTGGGTTGATTGCCCTCTCCTTTGCGGCGCATTACGGCTTTCAGCAGGTGCCGGTGCTGACCGGCGATGCCCCGCACTTCGCGGCCCTGGTTGTTTTCCTTTTGCCGATCCTGCTGATCTCCGACTCGCTGGAGATCAAGCTTGCCGACCTGAAAGAGCATGGCTTGAGCCTGCTCTACCTCTCGGTGGTGGCAGCGGGCCTCTCGCTGGTCATGGCCTTGCTTGTTTCCGACTGGCTCTTTGCCGACTACAACCTCTCCACTGCCGCGATCATCGTCCTCTTTGCCATGGTCCTGGCCACCGATCCGGTTTCCGTGGTCAGCATCTTTTCCAAATTCGAATTGCCGCACCGACTGAAGATTCTCGCCGAGGGCGAAAGCCTGTTCAACGATGCCACGGCGCTGATCGTCTTTGTCTTTGTCGGGCTCTTTGCCCTGGGCGGCGGGGAGATCACCCCCGCTTACGTGGCCGAGATCAGCCTGGCCGTGGTCTTTGGCTCTTTGGCGGTGGGGGTGGGGATCGGCTTTGTCGGCTTGGCCGTGATGAAAACCACCACCAACCGGATCGCCGAGATGATGGTGCTGATCCTGACCGGCTACGGCGCCTTCCAACTGGCGGAACATGTCTATGCGCTGCTCAACGTGCTGGGGGCGCACTCGCACTTGCATCTTTCCGGCATCCTGTCCTGTATCTTCGCTACGATCACCGTGCATCATGTGATGACCCAGGCCATCGCCGAAGAGAGCCACCAGATCGACAGGGAAGAGGTGGTACTCAAGATCGAGGCCCGGGACCAGGCCGTCACCTCCAGCATGATCGACAGTGTAATGCATCGCATCAAGACCACCATCGAAGAGCGGGATCGCCACCTGCGCACCAAGGAGGATGTACAACTCCTGGCCCTGGTGGCCAATACCGTTTTGTTTGTGGCCATGGCCGAGATGATCGACCTAAGACTGCTCTTACAATACCGAACTGAAATCCTGGTGATGTTTCTCGGTACCACCCTGATCCGCGCCGCAATGATTGGGCTCTTTGCCGTGATCACCAACCGAACCGACAAGATGGTAAATGTCGGTTTCCGCTGGTGGGGCGTGCTCACCTTTGCCGGTATCAAGGGTGGCCTTTCCATTGTCATGCTGACCATGATCCCCACCTCGTTTGCGCATTTTGAGATGTTCAAGGCGATTGTGGTCGGCATCATCATGCTTTCCACCTTCATCTATTCAGGAATTTTGCTGACTTTCATCAGGCTGAACCGGGAGGTATTCCGGGAAGAACTGGCTGGTGAGACGCATTGATGGTTTATTTGCAGAATGTGGTCGATGGCGAGTCCCATTCCTGTTTGGGGCCCTCACTATTTTGCCGTAGGATCATTTTTCTGAAACATCTTAGAATCGATCGACTCATCCAGCGAGACAAAATGACTCGTTATTCGCCGTGTGTTGGGTTATAATGACACAGTTAAGTTTTTTTCATTTGGGTACGGGATGTTACATGTTTTAAAACATTTTCTGCGCCTGTTTCCCCTCTTCCGTTGTCTGTGCACGGGACACAATGACCCAGTCGCAAATCAGGTCACTCAGGCAATAGGTTGATTTGCCATCTCTTTTCGCAATGGCGCAAAACATGCAAGATGATGCCTCTTGAACTGAACTGAGTCTTAAGTGATATCCAGCTTATGAGGGCACACAAGTGGAAGCAATTATAGAAACAACAAAATTCGCTATCCCCGAAATTATCTTTGGC
>VMSS01000203.1 GCA_013791995.1 Desulfurivibrio sp.
AAGGTCTATCTGCATGTCCCGGATGAGAACAGCGCCAATGGAGATGATTTCATCCCGTTTCCGGTCAAAGCCGGTGAGTTCGGTGTCGCAGACCACAAACGTATAGTCGGCAAGGGGACGTGATTGATCGAACCGGGAAAATGTTTCACGATTTTTGGCAATGATGGGATGGGGCGGGACAAACCATGAGCTGGGTTTAAAGATATTCAGCATCATGTCACCGGATACATCTGTTCCAGTACGCCATACAGTCTTTCGATGACCGCAAAGGCATCCTTGAGCATTCTGCGCTCCAGATCGGAAAGATCCGCCGGATCGATATAATTGTCGGGAAGGATCCCTGCCTCAATCTGCCGCAATTGGTGCACCAGGCGCTGCTGCATTTGAAGTTCGTAGGCCTCGCTGGCTGCGGACCATAATTCTCCTTGAATCCATTCTCCCTCCATCAGGGCTTTCAGTCGAGCCAGGGTATTGGTTTCTTTGACGCAATGCTTCAGGGCCAGCACCCTGGCAAAATTAACAAAAGGGGTCAGCCCCTGACGTTTAATGTCGAGTCTGTTCTTGTGTTCCCCATCTCTTTCTACAATGAAATTTTTAAAAAATGAGAGGGGCGCGCGGGTTTCCATGGATTGGCGGGCCAGATGGAACAAGAAAAGATCCCGACCTGCTATCTGTTTGTTCAAATGCAGGCGCAACTCCTCAGCAAGCGCGGCTTCACCGAAACCGGCGCGAAAATCAAAAAAGATTGTGGCATAGCGGATTTCCTGCGGATCAGGCTCGGCAACCCAGTGCTCGAAGTATCGTTTCCAGACAGAGAGAGATTGACACCACCGGGGGTTAGTGGCCATTACCTCCCCGGGGCAGAGGGGATAGCCGCAGTTGACCAGGTGATCAATTGCCTTGGCGGCAAAGGCTTTGAAGTAGTTTTCCGCAGCCTGCTTCTGCTCGTCATCCACTGGATCCGCATAGATAATGGCATTGTCCTGATCGGTCTTAAAGGTCTGCTCGCGACGTCCTTCGCTGCCCATGAGAAGCCAGCAGTAGGGCGTTGGCGGAGTTCCCATCTCTTTTTCCAGCAAGGTCAGCATCCGGCCCAGGATATGATCGTTGAGGATGGCAATCATCTGGGTGATGTTCCCGGCCTTGGCCCCCTCCCCGATCAGTCCGCGAATTACATCCGGGATCTTTCTTGCCATGGGATACAATCCGGCAATCTGCTGTTGGCCTAGGATTTCCTTGAATAGATAGTACGGTGAATGGCCCTGCAACAGCATGATGTCGTGTGAGGTGACAACCCCGATGATTCGCCCGGATCGCTCAACTGCCAGATGATGAATCCCGGTGTCCATCATCTTCAGCAGCACGTCGAAACAGAGAGATTGGGACAGCACGGTTTGAACCGGTCCACTCATGATGACCTGCACCGGCTGTTGAAAATCCAGTCCGGCAGCCACGACCTTGTTCCGAAGATCACGGTCGGTGATAATGCCGACAATATTTTCCTCATCAACGACATCATGAACAAGCAGGCAACCCACCCGATGCGTAGACATCAGGGATGCGGCCTCCTGAATGGTGGCAGTCCTCGAAACTTTGCGCAAGGTCTTCACCAGATCGCCGACCTTGATGGAGAAAAGGTACAGATCCTCGTTGCTGCGGCGCGCCACTTTGTGATGACGTAGTTCATTATAGGCAGTGGTGACGATCTTTTCGGAAAAACTCTTCAGATAGTAGTGGGCAAAGGAGGCCTGTTTCTCGATGAGGTCGAGAAATATCTCCCGGGGTAAAAGGAAGCAGAAGGTATCCTCCACGGTCTCGATATTGAGATTGGCGGCAGTGCCACGAATGATTGCCAGAGCGCCGATATAGGCGCCTTCTCCGCGGAAATCCTTCAGTGTCACTTCGCCGCTGTCGTCTTCGAGAAAGGCTTTGACCCCGCCGCGCTGAATCAGAAAGAGATGGGTCAGCTCGGTGACGTCGGCGGTAAGGATCCTGGTCCCCTTGGGGAAAAAATCAATCCGGCAATGACGGGCGATGGTTTTCAGTGTTTCCTCATCCAGTGTATTAAATGGCATGATCCCCTTGAAAAAAGAGATTGCCACTTCAGGAGCGACCACATGAACATCGTTATCTGAGAAGGTTGTCATGTTTTTCAGTTATTGGGTAAAAGAGTTGCAGGGGAAGCCCTGAAATGTTGCGTGCAGTGAAAGCGATTGGTAATAGAAAGCTTCTAACCGTTCGCGCCGCCATTTTTTTGTAGTTTCGCTAATAAGCCTTCGAGGGAAGATACTCTTGTTTTTCAGCAGCCACTGCCGTTTGTCGAGACAGCGCTGGGAAACATATCAAGGTGCTCTGTGATGTTTTGGATACGGATCGTGTGCCGTGCTCAAAGCATATAGTATAATCTTCTCGTTGAAAAGATTCTTGTTATCTGTTTCTGCCTGAGAATGTGTTGCTCCTATTATGAAGATTAGGCGGCATAACGTCATTAAGCCAGGCACCGTTTTGTTCCGGTGCGTAATTCCCTCAGCGAATCTGTATCATGACGACACCGCCGTTATTTTAAATGTAATGTAGTCAAGTGGTGACAAAATGCTTGTGTCATGTGTCCTTGACATTGAGCATTGTAACATAGTAAAAATTCAAGAGAAAATCATTGTGCAAACAATCAGTCCTGAAGGGGATCATACATTCATGAACAGTGAAAAGGCAGTTATTATTCCGGTTATTCTTGCGGGGGGATCCGGCACCCGATTGTGGCCTTTGTCGCGGGAGTGCCATCCCAAGCAGCTTCTCCCTCTTGTCAACGACAAGACCATGCTCCAGAACACCTTGCTGCGGGTTCAGGACCTGAAGGGGGTTTCCGCCCCTATCGTCGTGTGTACGGAAGAGCATAGATTTCTTGTGGCCGAGCAGGTCCGCTCCATTGGCGGCGATGCGACGATTATCATTGAACCTGTGGGTCGGGATACCGCTCCGGCTGTTGCAGTCGCAGCTCTTGATGCGGTTCGACAGAATGAAAATGCCGTTCTTCTGGTTCTGCCCGCCGATCACGTTATCGGTGACGAGGGTAATTTTGCCGAGGCCGTGGCCCGGGGAACAACCTGCGCCGCGCACGGTCATCCTGTTACCTTTGGTATTGTTCCGCAGAGCCCGCACACCGGATATGGCTATATTAAAAAGGGGGTTGCGCGCAGCGGAGAAGATTCATCTGTCTTTGTTGTGGAGGGTTTTGTGGAAAAGCCTTCTTTGGAAAAAGCCAGGCAGTATCTTGACGAAGGCTATCTTTGGAACAGTGGGATGTTTCTTTTTCCGGCCAGGGGATTCCTGGCAACCCTCAAGGAATTTGAGCCACTTATGGCCGATTGCGTGGAGCGGTCCTATGCGGCCCGTACCCGTGACCTTGATTTTATCCGACTTGATTCCGTGGCGTTTTCGGAAAGCCCGGCAAACTCCGTTGACTATGCGGTGATGGAGCGGATCCGGGATACGGTGGTCGTGCCTTTGGACTGTTCCTGGAGTGATGTGGGCTCCTGGGAAGCTCTTTGGGAGATCGGTAAACAGGACGAGAAAGGCAATATCTTCATCGGCAACGTAATGGCCGAGGATGTGACTGGTTCTTACATTCATGCAGGAGAGAGACTTGTTGCTGCAATAGGACTCAACAATTATATCATTGTCGACACCAAGGATGCGCTGTTGGTCGCATCAAGGGACCGAACTCAGGAGGTCAAGACCATTGTCAAGCGGTTGAAGACGGAAAATCGGGAAGAAATCCGGCTGCACAAAAAAGTCTTTCGCCCTTGGGGGTCTTATGAGTGTGTGGATTCCGGGGAAAGATTTCAGGCGAAGCGGATCATTGTGAACCCCGGGGCAACCCTGTCTCTGCAGCGTCATTTCCACAGAGCCGAACATTGGGTGGTTGTAAAAGGCACGGCCCATATCATCAACGGCGAGCAGACCATAATTTTAACGGAAAATCAGTCCACTTATATCCCGCTTGGGGCAAAACACCGCCTGGAAAACCCTGGAACCATCCCCCTTGAGATCATTGAGATTCAAACCGGCAGCTATCTTGGTGAAGACGACATTGAACGGTTTGAGGATTTGTACGGGAGGTGAGTTGAGGTTTTTTGCCCAATGGCCACGGGAGAATTATTGAGGTGGTGTCCTGTCGTGGCCTGATATAAGTTGATATTCTTTTTGAAAAGAATTTAAAAAACAATAGGTTGACTTGTCTTTTTGGATTAATTCGCTGGATTTTATTTGCACTTTGCGGACAATGGGTATATCAACTTATGTGTTGCATGAGGAGTGTCTGGGGAGCCGTTTAGAATCAGTGTTCATCTCTGCGAAAAGGTGAGAGAGGATGCAGCGTGTTTTGGTGCTTGGCGGGACTGGTTTTGTCGGCAGGGCATTGGTTCAACGTCTTGTGAGTGACGGCATTGAGACTGCTGTTGTTGCACGGAGGGTTTGTCCCGATGCAGAATCTTTGGGTATTCGGTTTATTTCCGGCGACATTGGTGATGTGAATTTTCTGAAAAATTCCCTAGCCGGATACGACACCGTTATCCACCTTGCTTCCAAAACCGGCATCTGGGGGGAGAAAGATGAGTATCACCAAACCAATGTCATTGGCACCCGGAATGTTTTAGACGCCTGCCGTGCAAATAATATCGCCGCTTTGGTCTATGCCAGCACGCCTGCGGTTGTTTACCGGAAAGATGACCTGTGCGGGGTGAACGAACGCACTCCCTACGCGCGGAATTTTCTCTGTGATTACGCCTGGAGCAAGGCCATTGCCGAAAAAATGGTCCTTGAGGCCAATTCTGAAGCTCTTAAAACCATAGCCCTGCGCCCGCATCTTGTTTGGGGTCCGGGAGACACTAACCGTATTCCTCGCCTTTTGGGCCAGGCCAGATGCCGACAGATAAGAAGGGTTGGGGATGGCCACAATCTTGTTGATGTCACCTATATTGATAATGCCGTAGAGGCCTTTGTCTTGGCTGCGAGAAACCTGCACGGTCAGGCCACCGGGGCAGGGAAGCCGTATTTTATCTCCCAGGGGGAACCGGTTAATCTTTGGAACTGGCTCAACAAGTTTTTCAGACGTCTTGATATTCCCATCGTCGAACAGAGCACAACATTTCGTAAGGCTTACCTGATGGGGATGCTCATGGAAAAGGCTTTCCCCCTTTTGCGGATCAAGCGGGAACCCTGCATGACGCGTTTCCTTGCCGTGCAACTGGCAAAATCCCATTGGTTTTCCATCGAAAACGCCAACCGAGATCTTGGATATTTTCCCAAGGTCTCGACGGCGGAGGGAATCAACTCCATCCTGCAATGGGTCAGCAAGAGCGACCTTTGATTCTGTCCTTTCCTCCGCAATGTTCGCGCTTATCCCTGTATTCTTCTGAAAGTCGTTAAAAATATCTTGCAGAGATTTTCTATTTTTCATAATGTGACCGCCTGGTCATATTATGGATACCCTTCTTGCTCAGCCAAAACAAACCTTTGTAAATCTGCCGCGCGAAAAGCGTGAGAACGTTGTGCGTGCAGCGGTTATTGAGTTTGCCGAGCATGGATACCAGCGGGCAAGTCTCAATAATATCGTCAAGCGGTTGGGGATATCCAAGGGTTCGTTGTATCAGTATTTCGATAATAAGGAAGCCCTGTTCCTGCATGTGTTTGACCACTTTACTCAGCAGGTGAAACAGCATGTCAAGGCATCTGTCGCGGGCAATGGCCAAGATGATTTTTTTGCTGTAGCCAGACAGGTGTTGCTTGCAGGGATAACTTTTATCGACAATCATCCGGAATATTTCCAGGTGTATCTCAAGGTGCTGTTCGAGCGTGATGTCCCTCGCCGTGAGGAACTGGTTGCCCGGGTGCGCTTGTTTTCCCTGGAATATTTCGGACCGCTTGCAGACCGGGCTGTGGGGCAAGGCATTTTGCGTGAAGATATCTCCGCTCACAAAGTGGTGTTTATTCTGGACGCGATGCTGGATCGTTTTCTGCAGGGATATGCCCAGCCGTATCTCGACGGAGGGCTGGCGTTGGCCGGTATGTCCCCCGAACGGCTGCATAATGAGATTGACAGTATTGTTGCGGTGCTGCGCACCGGGTTGCAACCTAATAGGCAGTAATGTCTTAGGAAGGAGAGTATGTAATGGAACAGATGGTGGTTGCGGCAGGGCTTGGAGATATTCTTGAGAAGATCAAGGGTGGAGAACGGCTCAGCCCTGCGGATGGTGTTCGGCTGTATAAAAGCAATGATATCCTGGCGGTGGGTTTTTTGGCCAATCTCGTGCGGGAACGGATCAACGGTGACCGCGCCTATTTTATTTACAACCAGCATGTTAATTATTCGAATATCTGTACCAATCTCTGCAAATTCTGCGCATTCGGCAAGGACAAGGAGTCGCCGCAGGCCTATGAGATGACAGTGGACCAGGTTAAGGCCAAAGTGCGTGAGCGCTTGGCTGAGCCGATCACCGAGGTGCATGTGGTTGGGGGGATTCATCCTGATCTGCCCTATCAGTATTACCTGGACATGCTGCGCGGCATCAAGGAAGTGCGGCCGGAGATCCATATCCAGGCATTCACTTGTGTGGAAATTGCTCATCTTGCCGATCTTTCCGGAAAGCCTCTGGAGCAAACCCTCAAGGAACTTGTTTCCGCCGGGCTTGGCTCAATCCCGGGCGGCGGGGCAGAAGTGTTCAGCCCCAGGATCAGGCAACGGACCTGCGAAAAGAAGCTTTCCGGCGAGGGCTGGCTTGAGGTGGCCAAAACCGCGCATCGGATCGGACTCAAGAGCAACGCCACCATGCTTTACGGCCATATTGAAACCGTTGAAGAGCGGGTTGAGCATCTTGCGGCACTCCGCGAGGCTCAGGATGAAACCGGCGGTTTTCTTACCTTCATCCCTCTGGCTTTCCATCCCAAGAACACCGAAATGCATGAGCTTGCCAAAACCACCGGCATTGACGATCTGAAAAATATCGCGGTGGCCCGCTGTTTTCTCGATAATTTTCCGCACATCAAGGCGTATTGGGTGATGATTGGCCCCAAGTTGGCTCAGGTCGCGCTCTCTTTCGGAGCGGACGATGTGGACGGAACGGTCAAGGAAGAGTTGATCACCCATATGGCCGGCGGAGAAACCAAGGGGACCATGGCCGACACTGAGTTGATCCGGTTGATCCGCGATGCGGGCAGACAACCGGTTGAACGGGACACTCTGTACAACGTGATCAGGGAGTATTGAGTATCATGGATATGCAGAGGATCACGGAAAAGGTTTTGACGGGCGGGCGGCTAACGGTTGACGAAGGTCTCATGTTGGCGGAAGAGGGTGATCTCTACCAATTGGGCTTTCTGGCCAATGGTATTCGCAGGCAGAGACACCCTGAGCCGATGGTCACCTATGTGATTGATCGCAATATCAACTACACCGATATCTGTATCTCCGCGTGTAAGTTCTGCGCCTTTTTCAAACCACCGGAAGACCCGGACGGATCGGTGCTCTCGTTTGCCGAACTTGCGGAAAAGATCGAGGAAACCAAGGATCTTGGCGGTACCCAGATCCTTTTGCAGGGCGGACTCCATCCGGATAAACCTCTGGAGTTTTACGAAGAGATGCTCGGCTTCATCAAGAGCTACAAAATCCATATCCATGGGTTTTCTCCGCCGGAGATCTGTCATTTTGCCTCTTTGTCCGGCTTGTCGGTGCGGGAGGTTCTTGTCCGTCTGCAACGGGCCGGGCTTGATTCCATTCCCGGTGGCGGAGCTGAGATTCTTTGCGATAGGGTGCGGCAGGAAACAGCGCCCCGCAAGTGTTCCACCGATGACTGGCTCGGAGTTATGGAAGAGGCGCATGGTCTCGGGATGCGTACCACCGCGACCATGATGTTCGGGCATGTCGAAACCATGGCCGAGCGTATCGAACATCTTGCCAGGGTTCGTGCCTTGCAGGACAAAACAGGGGGCTTCACCGCCTTCATTCCCTGGCCGTTCCAGCCGGACAATACGGCACTTTCTCATATTCCCAAGACTACGGCATTTGCCTACCTGAAGATGTTGGCGCTTTCGCGGATATTTTTGGACAACATCGATAATATCCAGGCTTCCTGGGTGACTCAGGGGCCGAAAATAGCGCAACTCTCGCTCTTTTTTGGGGCAAATGATTTCGGCAGCACCATGATTGAGGAGAACGTGGTGGCTGCGGCAGGGGTTGGTTTTCGTCTCTCCGAGCAGGAGATTCGCGCGCTGGTTCATGGTGCCGGCTGTGTGCCCAAGCAGCGTAGAATGGACTATTCCCTGGTGTAACATGCAAGAATTCTCTCGCTATCTCTACCGGGCGCCCTTTGTAGTCCCCGGCACCGGACCGGTTATCGTCGATGGCGCCGTGCTCACCGAAGACGGCTTGGTTGTATCGGTTGGCCCGTATGGCGATCTAAAGGATACCGACGCTCAACAAGAAGACTATGAGGGGCATGTTCTTACACCGTCTCTGGTGAACTGCCACGCCCATCTGGAACTCTCCCACTTGGCGATGTTGTCCGAAAATTCTCCGCTGTCCGGTGACATGACCGGCTGGATCAGGACCCTGCTTGCAGCCCGTGCGGAAAACTCCGATCAGGAAACCGTGCATGATGCAGCGCTCATGGCTCTGGCTCGCCTGTATGGCGCTGGCTGCCGGGCCGTTGCCGACATCGGCAACTTGCCGGACAGCCGTCTGCTGGGTGAGGGCTTCAAGACCGAGGTGTTCTTTTTTCTTGAGTTGCTTGGCCTGTGCGGCGAGTCTGAGGAGTCCGCGCTGGCACTTTTATCCGGGATTGATGCCGATGTGCGCTGTACAGCCCATGCCCCGTATTCAACTGGCCCAAGGTTGATCCGGACTTTGAAAGAAAGGGCGCAGGCAGGCAGGAGTTTGTTGTCCATGCATGTGGCTGAGTCAACCCAGGAGATCGAATTTTTACGTACCGGTGGTGGACCGTTCCGGGATTTTCTTACACAGCGGGGTGTGGAGGTTGATGGATTCACAATCCCTGGTATGGGAGCGATTGAGTATCTTGATTCCCTGGGTGTGCTGGATGGGCAGACCCTCTGTGTCCATGGTGTGCATGTGGAGGACGATGAGATTGCTCTGTTGGCCGCCCGCGGGGCGACAGTGTGTCTTTGTCCAGGCAGTAACCGGTTTATGGGGGTGGGAGTGGCGCCGGCAGAAAAAATGCTCGCCCAGGGCATTCCCCTGGTTCTGGGGACCGACAGCCTGGCCAGCAATCCTCACTTGAACCTTTGGCAGGAAATGAAGGTGTTGCGGGAAGACCATCCCGGTATCGCGCCTGAGGCGATTTTTGCCATGGCTTCGTTCAATGGTGCCCGTCTGCTTGGACTCGGGGAAAGGCTTGGTACTGTTGCCCCAGGTGTTTCTTCCTCTTTGCTGGCTGTGCGCTGTCCGGCAAAGAGTGAGGCAGACGTTTTTGAGTATTTGACCTCGGCGGGCGAGGACATCCAACTAGAGTGGCTCGAGTGATTCAATGAAAATTTCGGCCAGAATCGGAATGGTGAATTACATCAACACCGCTCCCCTCTACGAGATGTGGAGGCAGACTGTGCGGCGCGCCGATTGGCAGGTCACCGAAGCGCCGCCCACCGTGCTCAATCGAATGCTGCATGAAAACGAGCTTGACCTCGGTTTTGTCTCCTCACAGGAATATGCCCTGCATCCGGGGGAGTACAGAATTCTGAGCGATCTCTCCATCTCGGCAACCGGGACGGTGGGCAGTGTTTTTCTCTTTTCAAATGTACCCTTTTCCCGGTTGGGAGAATGTCTTGTCCTGCTCAGTTCCCAGTCCCAGACATCGGTGAGTTTGGTGAAGATCATCCTGGAAGAATTTTATCGGATTACACCCCGATACCGTGTCTCCATGAGTTCGGAAACAGATGCGGAATCGGAGAAACCCGCGGCGGTTTTGGCCATAGGTGATGAGGCCTTGCGTCTGTCTGCTGGAGGGGAGTATCTTTACCGACTGGATCTCGGGGAGGCGTGGCAGGTCCAGACCGGCTTGCCTTTTGTTTTCGCGGTATGGGCTGTCCGGGAGGAATTTTATCGGAAATATCCGGAAACCGTTCAGGCTATTCATAAGGAACTGTTGCGTTGTCTGCGGGCAGGAAAGGAGCAATTACGCGAAATTAGCGCCTTGGTGGCTGGGCGGGTTCCCATGGATGCGGAGGCCTGTTTTCAGTATCTACAGGGGATTGAATATGATTTGGGCAGTGAAAAGCAGGAGGCGCTGATTCGATTTTTCGAGTATCTTGTTTCGCGTGGCGAGGTTCCCGCCACAGCGCTTCCCCTCAAGGTTTGTGGAAAACAGTAAGCATATGAGAAATCCAGACGAAAAAAAGAAATTTGTTCAGGAGAAATTTTCCTCGATCAGCGGTAAATACGATTTTCTCAATTCGGTATTGAGCTTCCAGATTGATCGCTACTGGCGCTGGGTCACCACCCGCGAATTGAAGGATTTCCCTGATGGCGTGGTGCTCGACCTCTGTGCCGGAACCCTGCCGCTGTCTCTTGAGTTGACCCGGCAGGCAAAACAGCGCAAGGTCTTGGCCGTGGATTTTTGTGAGGACATGCTGCGTGCCGGGTTGCAGCATTTGCCGGATGATGATCGGAAAGCGCGAATTGGCCCGGTTTGCGGCGACGGGGAGCAGATCCCGGTAAAAACCGGCACGGTTTGGGGAGTCACCGTGGCTTTCGGAGTAAGGAATCTGGCAAGGACCCAGCAGGGGTTGAATGAAATGCACCGGGTGCTGAAGCCGGGGGGCAAGTTGCTGATTCTTGAATTTTCCAGGCCGAAAAATCCGTTGGTCAAGCTGGTCTACAATTTTTATCTCAACCGTGTATTGCCGAAGATTGCCGGGCTCGTATCCGGCGATACGGAAGCCTATGAGTATTTGGCCAGCTCCATTGCGGAATTTTATGCGCCGGAAGAATTGCTGGGCATGATGCAACAGGCCGGGTTTGCCAAAACCTATCATCGGCCACTGACCTTTGGGGTGGTGACGGTGTATGTGGGGGTCAAATGAAAAAAATTGTCCTGGCAATAACCGGCGCCACCGGAGCCGTTTACGCTCTGGAGTTTCTCAAGATATGTAAAGGTCTTGAGGTTGAAGTGCATGGGCTTCTTTCCGAGGCGGGAGAACAGGTGCTGGGGTTGGAACTTGGTATGTCACGCGCGGACCTCGACCCCTATGTGACCCGGTGGCATGATGTGCACGATTTTGCCGCGCCCATGTCCAGCGGCTCCAGCGAATTTAGCGGCATGGCGGTTCTGCCCTGCACCATGGGGAGCCTCGCCGCCATTGCCAACGGAGTCTGCGGCAATCTCATCCACAGGGCCGCAGATGTCATGCTCAAGGAGCGTCGGCCACTGGTGCTGGCGGTTCGCGAAACGCCATTGAACAAAACCCATCTTCTCAATATGCTGAAAGCGCACGAAGCGGGGGGGATAATCTGTCCGCCCATGCCAGCACTGTATCATCGGCCGCGGAGCATTGAAGAAATGGCCCGTCACTATGCGGGGCGGGTTGCAGGATTGCTCGGTATCGAGGTTGAGGACCTGCCCAGATGGCAGGGTCTTGTTTCGAAGGAAGAGGTATGAAAACTGGGAGCAACCGGCGCGTTGTCGGAGAGGGTAGGTTATGTTGCAAAAGGTGAAGGACCTGCTTGAGATGATCAAGTTCGGCCATACCATCTTTGCCCTGCCTTTTGCCATGATCGGGGCATTTCTGGCGAAACGCGGGGTTCCCGACGGGGTCACTTTTGGCTGGATCATCCTGGCCATGGTTGGAGCCCGGACAGCAGCCATGGGCTTTAACCGCATTGCCGACCGGAGGTTTGACGCAGCCAACCCCCGGACTGCGGATCGAGCCATACCCTCCGGAGCAGTGGGATTGATGGAAGCATGGGGGATGGTTTTTCTATTCACCCTGTTGTACTTTTTCGCCTGCTATCAGCTTAATCCTCTCACCCTGTTGTTGTCCCCATTCGCGCTGGGGCTGACGTTTCTTTACTCCCTGACCAAGCGTTTTACCTGGCTCTGTCATGTGGTTCTCGGTGTTGCCCTGGCATTTTCGCCTTTGGGAGGTTGGGTCGCGGTCAACGGAACCCTGAATGATTTCCCCTTTGCTCTCTCATTGGGGGTGCTTTTTTGGGTGGCAGGGTTTGATACGGTCTACGCATGTCTTGATGCTGACTTCGACAGGGCATCAGGGCTCTATTCCCTGCCTTCACGATTTGGTCGGGAAAAAGCGTTCAGACTCGCGGTTTTTTTTCATGTCCTGGCCTTTCTTTTGTTTATTCTCACGGGTATAGTATCGGGGCTTAATTTTTATTATTACTTTGGCATTGCGATCACGGCCGGAGCTCTTTTTTATCAGCATATCGCCGTCAATCCAAAGGATCTGTCCCGTATTCAATTATCGTTTTTTACCATGAATGGGCTTATCAGTCTTACCCTGTTTGTCGCAACCTGGCTTTCGTTAGTTGTTTGAGCAGAAAAACTCATATAAAAGGAACTGTCATGCAATTTGGAAAATTTCATAAAGCTGTTCTCATTTCGTTCGCTCTTGGGGCAACCGTTGTCTTTGCAACCAGCGTGTGGTCCAAGTCTGAAAAGAAGGCAGAGGAAGTCGCGGTTCTTGTAAATGGTCAGCCCATTGCTGCTGCGGCCGTGCAGGGAGAAATAAAGGGGATTCTCGGCCGTTTCCAGGAACAGGGCCGCAAACCCAGCGATACCGAAATGGCTTCGCTTCGCGAATCTGTTCTCGAAAAAATGATCAAACTCGAGTTGTTGAGTCAGGAGAGCAAGAAAGCCGGGGTTTCCGTCAGCGCTACTGATATTGACAATGAACTAAAAGTATACAAGAAGGGTTTTGCCGATGACAAATCCTTTGCCAAGGCCCTCGGCGAGGCTGGCATTACAGAGGGGGAATTGCGCAAGCAGATCGGTAAAAATCTGACCATCCAGAAATTCATCGACACCAAGTTCAAGGGTAAAGCTCAGGTGACGGAGCAGGAAGCCAAGGACTTTTATAACAACAACCAGGATAAGTTCGTTCAGCCGGAAATGGCCCATGCCCGTCATATCCTTATTACGGCAAAAGAAACTGAGCCCAAGGCTGATAAGGATCGCAAGCGCGCAAAACTTGTTCAGATCAAAAAACAGCTGAAAGACGGCGCTGATTTTGCTGAATTGGCCAAACAGTTTTCAGATTGCCCGAGCAAGGAGCGGGGCGGGGATTTGGGGTTTTTCCCCAGAGGACAGATGGTGAAGCCGTTTGAACAGGCAGTCTTCAAAATGATGCCCGGCGACGTTAGTGATGTTGTTGAAACGGAATTCGGTTTTCACCTGATCAAGCTTGAAGAAAAGAAACCTGCCAAGACGGTGAGTTTTGATGAGGCAAAGGCAAAGATTACCGCCTATCTCACCCAGGAAAAGGTTACGGGGAATATTGAGGCTTTTCTTGCTGAAACCAAAGCCAAGGCAACCATCAAAATTCTCAGCCCTCAAGCAAAAAAATAGTTTCCCGAGGGAATTCAACTGAATTCTGGGCCATGGTTTGCAGTAAACCATGGCCCTTTTTGTTTGTGCTTTTTGGGGGAGAGGAGGCTGAGGTAGTTTTTTGCGAATTGATGGCGTTCGGCCAGTTCGCTAACTGTTGCAACTACCCTGTTAGAAAGAGGGGTCGCTGCAATACAGCTTGCGAAATTTTTCCATTTCCCGCTGTACTGCCGGAGCAAGGGTGAGTTCATAACGTGCGACATATTCCGCCGCCATGCGATGGGTGTTGAATATGGGGCAGTTGAGGGTGAGGTTGGCGATGCATTTATCGATGTACTGATCATGCATGGAGGGATCATAAAACAGGCGCAGCATTTCCGGGAACACCGTATAGAAGGAGTTCGAATCTTCGTTGTAGAGTAAGGATGAAGGCTGCTCGCTGAAATGTTCCGAGGAAACCGATCCTTCGTAGCCGAATTTCCAGCCGGTTTGCCCCTCGTGATAGCCCTCAACCCACCAGCCGTCCATAATGCTGACGTTTGGTACGCCATTCATGGCTGCTTTCATCCCGCTGGTGCCGCTTGCTTCCAGGGGGCGTTTGGGACTGTTCAGCCAGGCGTGGGAACCGGCAACCATCATCTTGGCGAGGTGCATGTCGTAGCCCGGAATGAAAACCAGTTTTGCCAGTCCATTGCTTTTCAGATACAACTCTTCCTGAACCGCCAGGACGTTTCTGATCAAATCCTGGCCGGGCTCATCCGAGGGATGCGCCTTGCCTGCATAGATAAAATTCACCGGCCAGTTGTTTTCCGTAATCATTGCTGTCAGCCGGTCCAGATCTTCAAAGATCAAATCTGCCCGTTTGTAGGTGGAAAATCGCCGGGCAAAGCCCAGGGTGAAGGTCGTGTGTTCGAGGGGAACTTCTCCTTCGCTGCGGTATGAAAGATAGTTGGGGGGATCGATCCAGGTCGCAAGGCGTTGGTTGCGATGGGTGATAAGCATCCGGTTTACATACTCCACAAGTATTTTTGTGTCAGTGCGCCAAGCCTGTTCAAAATAAGTGCGGAACTTGTTGTTCCGGTGCAGGGCTTCCGCTCCGGCGAAAACGCTGGGATCTCTGCGCCAGTTGTGCAATTCCGGAAAGGTGTCGTACAGTTCTGCCTTGGCATCGCTTGTCCAGGTGAGATGATGAACCCCGTTAGTGATTGCAGTGATTTTGTCCGCATACTCAGGGAACTGTTTTTGGGTTACTTCTTTGTGGAGACGGCTCACGCTGTTGGTGGTCCGGTTGAGTCTCATGGCCATGGCGGTGAAGTTGTACATGGAGTTGTTGTGTTCATCCAAGGCCAGGAGATTCAGGATGTGCCTGCAAAAGGGGTTGACCAGTTCACCATATACGGAAATATCAAAGCGGTCATGTCCGGCCTTGACCGGCGTATGGATCGTAAAAACGAGGCGTTTAGCGACTTCTGCTGCGGCAGTGAGGATGTCGTTGTCAGTCGCTTTTTTCTCATACTGGGCACCATATTTTTTCTGAAGGGACTGGGTGATCAGGTAAAGAATAACCCCCACGCCGTGCTGTTCGTTTAAATGGATGGTTCTGGAAGTGAGTCCCAAGGCCTCCATGACCGGGATGACACCGGCTCCCAAAAGCCTGCGTTGGGTTGCTTTCACTTTTTCTGAACTGCTGTCATACAGGTGTTGCGCGGCATCTTGAATCCAGGAGGGAGACTGCGGGGTCTGGTAATCAAGAAGAATTTCAGGCACAAAAAAATCGAGGGATTCGTTTATCTCCATTTTGAGCCATAAATGGGCGCATGCAACGGATCGTACCCCATGAAAATCATGAAAAGGGACCTCAATGGTGAGAGGTTGTGTCGGTGATTCAGGATCGTGCAGCAGATAGAGTCCTGGAGTATTTTCCGGTTCCCATTCAGAGGCCCACGCCACCTGGCCAATTTTTGAATCGACCATCTGGGAAAAATATCCCTTCCGGTACAGGAGGGAAATGCCGGCCACCGGAATTTTGCAGTCGGCGAAACTTTTCAGAGTGTCTCCTGCAAGAATACCAAGACCGCCGCTGTAGTTGGGGATTTTAAGAGGGCCTTGCAGATACATCTGCAGGAAACGGTTGATGGTTTCGTCGGGGTGTTCTGTTATTTCAAGATGACGAAGTCTGTTACGAACCGGGTGGAAAACATCCAGATCTGCGCCTATCTCCATGGAAATATACGTTATGGATTCGCCATTAGGGGAGGTGAGAGCCTGCCATACCGAGTCAAGAACCTTTTGTGAAACACCGAAAAAAGTGCCAAACCTGTTTGTGGCAAGCATCTCGAGGATACGATGCTTGCTGTCAGCTGAAAGCTGGGCTTTGGCCTTAGCCGGTTTTTGGGGAGTGGTTTTATTGTGGGACGGAAGATGAGATTTCATCGGTCAATGTTGGCTCACGAAAGTAAAATCTAAGAATTTCTTTACGTTGGAATACGCAGGAGAATAGAAAATTAAGCGATGCATTCTGAATTGCTTGATTAATATTGTAACATATAATGCGCTTCCCTACTCATGCAAGATAATTATGCAGGCAGAGCGGCGGCGCTGTTTTGTCAAGAGTGTCTCAAAAATGTTTTTTTGCCTGTGTTGAAAGCCTCTCAATGCATCTGGGATATTAAAAAACACGTTGAAATTTTACAAAGACTTCTGTATGATCTTTGTAATTATTGAATTATACATAATTGTATAAGGGGTTGTTTTCATATAAAAATCTGTCACAAGAAGTATCAGGAGGAAGGAGAAAAAATGAAAAGAGGAATTCTGCAGTATTTGGCAATGGCGAGTGTTGTCGTCTCCCTTTCCCTTTTTGCTGGTGGTTGTTCCAAGCAAAAGGTGCAGAGCGATAAGGACATGGCTGGTGGCAAGCCTGCCGCCGCTGACACCGGCGCCGGCATGGGACAGGAAGAGTCTCTTGCTTCCAAGTGGATTGGTGGCGACAGTGGCGCAGTTCTGGAGGGACGGACCACCGCCCCGATGCTCCCCATCTATTTTGACTATGACAAATTCGATATCCGTGCGGACCAGAAGGATCGGATCAAGAAGAATGGCGATCTTTTGATTGGTTCTGCAAAGGCTCGTGTTCGTGTCGAAGGCAATACCGACGAGCGAGGCACCAACGAGTACAATATGGCTCTCGGCGAGAGAAGGGCCGTGTCTGCCGTTAAATACCTTGTCAATATGGGCGTTGCGGAAGGCCGGATTGACACTCTCAGCTATGGTGAAGAAAAGCCCCTCAACCTTGGTCATGATGAAATGGCCTGGTCGCAGAATCGGCGTGACGACTTTGTTATTGTTAAGTAAGCTTCTTTACTAAGAAGATTGTTGCAATCTGAGATGGGAGCATATGTATGTTCCCATCTCTTTTTTTTGTTTTAAGGTATTGCTGGTTAAGTAGCGGTATCTGTTTTTTTGACGATAACAAACCGGAGATATGTATGAAGATGAAATTCCTTAGGGGACTGTCTATTGTGTGTGTGGCGCTGTGCGCCTCTTCAGTGCTTGCCTTTGCGGCTCCGGAACGTGGCAAGATCGCCACCATCAGTATTCAGAAAATTCTCGGTAGTTCCAAAGCAGCTTTGGATGCTCAGAAAATTTTGCAGGCTGAGGTCGACAAATTTCAATCAAAATTCAAGGCGGACGAAGATGCTTTGACCGCCTTGAAGAACGATATTGAAAAGAAAGGTTCCGCTTGGAGCGACGAGGTTCGTGCCGAGAAAGAGCGTGAGTACCAGAAGAAACTGCGCGACTATGGTTTGAAAACAGAAGATGCGAAACTTGAGATGCAACAGCTTGAGAAAAAACATATGGAGCCGATCTTGAAGCAGCTTCATGATATTATCGCTGATGTCGGCAAGAAAAACGGCTACTCCATTATTCTTGAGAATACCATGAAGGGGTTGCGCAACCGGACTGGTTTGCTCTATGCCGATGATACCCTTGATATCAGTGATCAGGTTCAAAAGGAACTGGATACCCGGCTGAAAAAATAATTATCTTATGACAGGGATACGATAGCGGAATTCCGTAAGATAAGTTTAAAGATTGCGAAACGAACACTGTCGCAAATACAACCTTTCCCCGGTTGTATTTATCTCAAAAGAATAATTTTTTGTCATAAGTTTGTAACAAAAAGAGGCGTTGCGGGTATCTACCGCAACGCCTCTTTTTGTTGGCTCTCTGCCAGTGGAACTAAAAAGATCATGGCCATGCCGGGAAGAGAAAGCAGGAAACTTATCCCAAAAAAATATCCATACCCAACCCATGCTGCAAGAAAACCGCTCGATACCCCTGCATACAGGCCGCTGAAACTCATCAGCCCTGTACCGATGGCATAATGTGCCGCTTTGAAGCGAGGTTGACATAATCGCATGAGAAAAATCATGAGTACAGCGGTGCCAAGGCCTCCTGCAAACTGATCAAAGGCATGCACGCAGACAACGGCAAAGAGATTGCCATCGCCTATTGCCATGGGAATGGGATTTCCGGTGTTGAGCAAGACAAAGTTGTTGAGCTTAAGCGCTAAAAACATGTAGGCAAGATTGGTGAAATTCTGGGCAAATAGAAATGGCCAGATCATTTTCCTGAGTGAGTATTTTGAGATAAGCCATCCCCCGAGCATTGCCCCTACTATGGAGAATGGAAGGCCAACCCCGCCTGAAATCCACCCGTAATGTTTTTTTATGCCAAGATCGACCATGAACGGAGCGACCATACTGGAGAGCATGTATTCCCCTGTTCTGATCAAGACGATAAAGGCCAGGATGGGCCCGATTTTTTCACGGTCCATAAAGGAAAAGAAGGATTCGCTGAAAAAGGCGTTGCTCTTGGAGCTGAGTATTTTTTTGATTTTTCTTCGCTGGAGGCCGATACCTATAAGTACGGTGAGCAAGAATATGCTTATGAGTGCTGGCAGATCAATATCAGGCCAAAAAATCCAGCGAGGCAGCAGATCGTGTTTGTTAATCGTTTGGCCCGTCATCCGTATGGTGATGATGATAAGGGCAGCAACGATAACAATTCGAAAGAGGCGACCTGTTTTTGGTGTTGCCAGGAGTTGGGCAATGGGTATTCTGGCTGTTTCGCTATGCGGCAAATACCGCAGATGATAGATGAAAAATAGCGTCAGAAGGAGGGCGGATCCCCCGAAGGCAACCGGCCATCCCACGGTTGTCCCTAATGTTGCGATAACTCCCGCCCCCGCCATCATGGCAATTCTATAAGCCATGACTCGGTAGCCTACAAAGCGCGCCTGTCCGGGGGCGTCAAGTGTTTCAAGGTAGTATCCGTCAATGGCGATGTCGTGGGTGGCAGCCAGAAAACTTCCGATAAAAAAGATCATGCCGATGAGCGGAACGGCATGGGGTAGCGGGGCAAGAGCAGCGGCGGCCAGAAAAGCTCCTGCCAACAGTAACTGCATGATGAGCAGCCATTGGCGCTTGGTGCCGTATCGGTCAAGATATGGCGCCCAGAAAAATTTTAAAGCCCAAGGCAAGCCAAAAAGTGAAGTAAGTCCGATTCCCTGAAGGCTGATGCCATTGTCACGAAAAAATACGGCGGAGACAGTGCGGATTATTGAATAGGGCAATCCTTCGCAAAAATAGGTGGTAAATGCCCAGACCTGTGGAGTAGCAGGTTTTGACCCGGAATTTTTTTTGGAGTTTGCCGTCATGATGAAGATAGACACGTAATGAAAATATTTTCTGTTATACAGATCATTTTCTGTATATAATTTTTTATGCGGTCTTGCGCTAGGGATTACAGCTCGTTTTTACGGTACAATGAAACTGAAGCCGTTTTTTAATCGCATTGAGTTCTTCACGGACAGTATGCAGCGCAGAAAGAGAATGGGGAAGAAATCGGCTTAGCCTTGCGTTTTTCATCCGGATATCAAATTTTGCTAGGAGTGAATTATGGCTAGAAATATCATTATAATGGACAGCTCTGCCAGTATGCGCCGCATAATCCGGACCATGATTCAAGCCACGGTAAATGATGCGGTCGTCTCTGAGGCCCACGATGCCGAGGAGGCACAGGGGCTTATTGAAGATGCCCATTATCATCTGGTGCTTTTTTCCAAGGAATCATCTGATAAAAAATGGCTCGAATTCGCCCAAAAACGACTTGCCCTGCCCGAGGGACAAAGAACAGGTTTCATCCTTTTCACTTCAAGCAAGAAGCAGGATTATTTTGAAGAGATCAAGCGTTACGGTATTCAGGAGCATATCATCATTCCATGCGCACCCAACGCCCTTGGAGTCTTGATTACCCGGACCTGCACTCATTTCGCAATGCGTGCGACAAGACGTTACAGTATTCACGACGCCTGCGCCAGTCTGGAGCAGGGGAGCAACAGTTTTCCTGCCGAGGTCATCAATTTCAGTGATGGGGGGGTGTTGTGCGAACTCGATGCGCCTCCGCAGTTAAACTGGTTTATGCCGGCAATGATTAATATGGAGTTCAACCTTGAGGGCGCCACGCTGAAAGTCGCCGGACTCTATTCCGTTGCAAGGCGCTTGATGGTGGTTGAGTCGAATCCGGATTATTCTCCAAGACGTATCCGACTTGCCTGCAGGTTTGTCAATGTTCCAGAGGAAAGCAAAAAGCAATTGGCCCAGGTTTTCAAGGTGATTGAGCGACAGGAAGACCAACTCGGACACGAAGATTAGGTCCGTTACGGGAAAGGTCTGTCCAGTAAGTCATTACCCCCTTGACCCGGCGGCTGTTTTTCCTCTCAGGCTGAGCGTTTTATTGTTCTCTGGCCGGGCCTTTCTTCCCGCACAGGGCAAGAGCCTCGACGATAATCGCCGGGACATCAATATTTCCTTTATGACGAAGCTGGGCCTGGGTGCCGTGTTCCATGAACGTATCCGGCAATCCCAGAATCTTTGTCTGGATACCCCACAGGTTTTTCTGGGAAAAAAGCTCAAGAATACCGCTGCCAAACCCTCCCTTTTTTACGTTGTCCTCAATAGTTATCACCTTTCCGGTACGACTGCCCCATTCACAAATCAGGGCATCATCCAGGGGCCTGACAAAGCGCGGGTTGATCACCGCTGCCTCAATGCCGAGTTTTTTCAGGCCGATTGCCGCTTCCATGGCCGCTGAAACCCTGTTGCCGATGGGGAGCAAAAGGATGTCCTTCCCTTCCCGCAGAAGCTCGCCTGTTCCCACAGGGATGCGTTGGAGCATGGTGTCCATCGGGACGCCTTCCCCGTTTCCTCGCTGATAGCGAACAGCTGCCGGGCCGGGGTGCAGAATGGCCGTATGGAGCATGTGACGCAGTTCATTTTCATCCTTGGGCGCCATGATGACCAGGTTGGGGATGAAGCGCAGGAAGGAAAGGTCAAACACGCCATGATGGGTGGGCCCGTCGTCTCCGACAAGTCCTCCGCGGTCAATGGCCAGTGTTACCGGAAGATTGGGCAGGCAGACATCGTGAATAATCTGGTCAAGAGCCCGTTGGAAGAAGGTGGAATAGATAGCCACCACCGGCAATAATCCTTCCGTGGCCATACCCGCTGCATAGGTGATGGCATGCTGTTCGGCAATGCCCACATCAAAAAAACGCTCGGGAAACCGCTGGGAAAAATCGCTTAAACCGGTGCCAACAGGCATAGCTGCAGTGATGGCGACAACGCGGGGGTCCTTTTCTGCGATCTCCACCAGGGTTTCGCCGAAGACCTTGGTGTAACTGGGAGGGGCTGGAGGAGAAGGGATCGGCAATCCGGTGTCGATGTTGAATGGACCAACCCCGTGAAAATCTCCCGGGTTTTTTTCAGCCGGTTCGTAGCCTTTACCCTTGGTAGTCAGTACATGGATAAGCGTTGGACCTGTGCTGAAATCACGGACATTGCTTAAGGCTTCGATAAGATTTTCCAGATTGTGCCCTGGGAGCGGGCCGATGTATTCAAACTTGAGCGCCTCAAAGAGCATGCCGGGCGTAAAGAAACCCTTGAAGCTTTCCTCGCTTTTTTTGAGGACAGAGAGGATGTTCTCCCCCACGTTGGAGAATGATTTGAGGAAATGTTCCATTTCCTTCTTAACGCGCATTGCGGTTTTGCTGGTCAGTTTTCTGCTTAAAAAACTGGAAAGCGCACCAACATTGGGAGAGATGGACATTTCGTTGTCATTAAGGATGACAATAAGATCCTTGTGTATATGTCCTGCCTGATTCAGTGCCTCAAAGGCCATGCCGCCGGTCATGGAGCCATCGCCGATAACAGCGATGCTCTTATGGGGGGCGCCTTTCAAATCCATGGCTGTCGCAATGCCGAGACTGGCAGAGATCGATGTGCTGCTATGGCCGGTGTCAAAGGCGTCAAAAGGACTTTCCTCTCTTTTGGGAAAGCCGCTGATCCCCTTATACTGGCGCAGGGTATGGAACTGATCGCGTCGGCCGGTAATCAGCTTGTGAGTATAAGCCTGATGTCCAACGTCCCAGACCAGCTTGTCTTCGGGTGTATTGAAAACATAATGGATGGCCAGGGTGAGCTCAACCACTCCCAGGCAGGGGGCAAGGTGTCCACCGGTCTGCGAAACGGTGTGGATGATCGTTTGCCTGATTTCCGCAGCCAGCTTCTCGAGTTGGTTCACGGAGAGTTTTCTTAGATCAACCGGGGAATCGATGCTGTCTAGTATTGGGGTCTGGCTCATTGTGGCATTTTCCTCCGGTGTTACCCTAACGGGTGTCCGGTTATTTGTAATCGTTTGTCAGATGCGACAAAATTTCAGCAGCTCTGGAAATCCAACCATTCAACAAAGCCGCAGATGCGTTAAAGAGGTCAGTATGCAACACATGCGGCATGCGGACAAGGTCGATGAAAAACATACGCGGTGGTGGTGAACGGTTACCGGTTATTTGTTTCGTTCGTAAATATACCGGGCTAGGGCGCGGAGCGGCTCGGCTTTGGCATCAAAAGTTTCCAGGGCGGTCAAAGCCGCATTAATTGCATCTCTGGCCATAACCTTTGTTTCAGCAACTCCGAAAAAAGCCGGGTAGGTTGCCTTGTTCCGGCTTACGTCAGCGCCGGCAGTCTTGCCGAGATTTTCAGTTGTTCCTTCAACATCCAGCAGATCGTCAATTATCTGGAAGGCAAGACCGATCTGTGTCCCGTACCGGGTCAAGGCAGCAAACTGCTCCTCGGTAGCGTTGCCGAAAATTGCTCCGGCCTGCACGGAAGCGGTAATGAGCGCTCCGGTTTTGTATCCATGGATCAGTTTCAAGTGCTCAAAGGGAATTGTCTGTCCTTCGGCGGCAAGATCCAGTGACTGGCCGCCGACCATGCCTTCCGGACCGATGGCCTTGGCGATGAGATTGATCATCCGGAGCTGGGCGACAGGGGAGATGGACTGTTGGGCATCAGGATGGGTCAGCAACTCAAAGGCGAAACTGAGCAGCCCATCTCCGGCAAGGATGGCTTCGGCTTCGCCGAATACCATGTGGCTGGTTGGTTTTCCACGGCGAAGATCATCATCGTCCATGGCCGGCAGATCGTCATGGATAAGGGAATAGGTATGGATGCATTCCAGGGCGCAGGCCGCTGGCAACAGATCTTTGGTTGGGGCATGCAAGGCCTCTGCGGTTGCCAGGGCCAGAATAGGGCGGATCCTCTTGCCTCCGGCGAAAAGGCTGTAGCGCATGGCTTTGATGTGGTTGGCAAGAGGCCCTTGTTCTGTCAGCATATAGCGGGTCAGAGCCTGTTCGACAACTGCGCATTGTTCTGTAAGGTATTTTTTGAATTCCATAAATATAAAAATTTTTGGTCTCAAAGGAAACAGAGGCTAGATGCTCTCTTCATCCGAAGACGTGTTTGAGGCGATAAAGGGAACACTGATGAGTTTGCCGTCTTTTTTTAGAAGGAGATCAACTTTTTGCTGTGCTTCCTCAAGCTTTTGGTTGCACAACTCGGCCAGTTTGACCCCTTCGTCGAATTTTTTCAGGGATTTTTCGAGACTCAGTTCGCCGTTTTCCAGGCCCGTCGTGATTTGCTCAAGCGCTTCAAGCGCGTCTTAAAAAGATTTTTTGT